>DATNCR010000197.1:0-20696 GCA_035607135.1 Nitrospiraceae bacterium | reverse complement strand
GGTTGGAATCAACGAACCGTTGGAAGAGTGCACTGGCAAGTGGATAGCGCTCTTGCGCATAGGCGCGATACGCAGACTCCAATAGCTGTGTCTGAGCATCCAGTGCCGGATCGACACCCGATACGCCATGCGGTATCGGAGGAGGGAACCGGGGCTCCAGATTGGCGCACCCCGAAAGAACGACGAGCCACAGACATAAGATCCATCTCACGGTATCCGCCCAACGATGAACGGGAACAGGCACATCCGTTCACACCTGACAGGCGTCCTTACCTCACCAGATCCATTTCTGGGAAGAAATATGAAATCTCGACCTTGGCGTTCTCCGGCGAATCAGATCCATGCACCGCGTTAAATTCGATGTTCGTCCCATGGGCCTTGCGAATCGTGCCAGGTTCAGCCTTGGCCGGATCGGTCGCGCCCATCAGTTCCCGGTTTTTCTTAATGGCGTTGTCACCCTGCAATACCATCACGAGCGACGGACCTGAACACATAAACTCACAGAGGCTATCAAAAAACGGCCTGGCTTTATGCACCGCGTAAAATCCCTCCGCCGTGGGCTTCGACATCTGCATCAATTTCACCGCCACCGGATTCAGTCCCGCCTTTTCATAGCGGCTGAGGATATCGCCCATGACTTTCTTTTTCACCGCATCCGGCTTAATGATCGCTAACGTTCGTTCGCTCATCGTCTCTACGGTTCCTCCGCACAGTTAAAGGATTAAATGAAGACTACTCGGCGCATTATAAGGAGCACTCCATTGGCTTGCAAGTTGATGATGACGGAGATGCGACTCCAGAGAAATTCCTAGGTTTGACGCTCCAAGACGACGAATAGCCGAAACGCCAGGAGTTGTGCGAACCACCCCAGCTTCCGTTCCAACTTCAGCGTCGGGGCGACCAAGCTCGTTGGAATCATCGATGAGTGCTCAAATCCTCCACTTAATGGATAGGCAAAGAACGCGAGCCGTTTGACCTGTCGGACGGCCAAGCCTGGATAGCGCGATTGAAACCGGCCTAATTCTTTTTCAAACAGAATCGTCGCCATAGCTTGATTGGAGTCAAAGGGCTGACGATCTGCCCGGGGAATCGTGAGCAGCAACGGGTCTTGGGTCAAGTCAACCGGCTCAGGATGGAGGTATCGATAGACAGGCCAGGACGCCCAGGAGATGTAGGGGTCCATAATGATAATCCGGCCGCCGCTCCTGAGCGTGCGGAGAGCTTCATCGAAGAACAGTGACACGTTTTCAATATGGTGCAACGTATCAAACAAGACGAGATTGGCGAGGGAGCCGGTCTGAAACGGGAGCCGCTGCGCATCGGTCACTGCATCGAGCCATGGAAGTGCGACGATATCCGTACAGCAGACTCCTGACGCATACTCCTTGAGATTTCCTGTTCCGCCGCCGACCTCAACTGTCCGTCCAGGCGCCAACCACATGGCTATGTCCCGATACCAGTCCCTGTAGAGCTGTCGAAGCACCGGTTTGTGTTGCCAGATTTCTCGATGGCGATTCAGGACGGCATCAGACATTACACGGCCTTCAATCGAAAGAATCCGTAAATCGTCATCTTCAACAGCAACCACCCATGGGTAAATCGCTGAATGTTGGTGCTCCCATAGGTCCGATCCTGATAGCGAATCGGGACTTCCAGAATATGGAGATTCAATTTCGAGGCGCCGAACAGCAGGTCGAAATCGCCAAAGGGATCGAAGTCCCCGAAGTACTGTCGGTTCGTCACCAATCGCTCATAGTCACGACGAAACAAGACTTTTGTGCCACAGAGCGTATCTTTGATCCGCTGATTCAACAACCATGAGAAGGCCATGCTGAAGAGCTTGTTCGCCAAAAGATTCAGTACGCGCATCGCCTGCGACTCCATAGGATAGACAAGACGGCAGCCGTTGATGAATTCACCTTTGCCGCTCGCAATGGCATCATAAAACTTGGGAAGGTCCTCCGGCGGCACCGTCAGATCCGCATCCAGGATCATCAAGATATCCCCCTTGGCCTGCGCGAATCCTTTTCGCACGGCGTCGCCCTTCCCCGTCCCGTCTTGCACAAGAAAACGAATATCCCTGCCGGGGTAGGCCGCCATGACACGCTGAATTTCTTCGGGTGTTCCGTCGGTCGAATGGCCGTCCACAAAAATAATTTCCTGGTGCCCCCCGAACGGCGGTATCCGCTGCACCGCGGCCTCAATGTTCCCCCGCTCATTCCGGCATGGGATGACGATCGTGGTAGAGAAGATATCTGCCGTGTCTCGCACACGAGGCCGCGCGACGACGTAGTGGCACAGACACAGTTTGTTCACAAGCGGGAGATGGGCCAGGAACTTATTGAACAATGTGGACAGGACCGGGATACGTTTCGGGAACAAAAGTCGTCGTTCCGTCTTCACCACTTCAAAGTCCGACAAGTGCAGAAGATTGACAATGTCGGCTGGTGACAGCCAGCTCTGCTCCCGCTGCGGCATTTTCATGCCGATTTTTTCTCCCAATCGGAGCACTGGTTCCCAGAGATAGTTGTAATTCGACACAATGATCCGAGTCCTGGCGGTGCAGACCCGATGCAGCCTGGTGAGCGCAGCCTCGACATCCTGTAAGTGTCCGATCACATCGGCCAGGATAACGACGTCGAACCGTTCGCGCAGCTCCAACGTTTCCGCATCACTGACATGAAACTCCAACGAAGGGTGCTGCCGGGCTGCCTCATTGACCATCGCCTCACTCAGATCCACTCCGACTCCTCGAGACGGCTTGAGGGCCGCCAGTAAATTCCCCAGGCTCGATCCCACTTCGAGGACCCGAAGGCCTTGGGGAACCAGAAATTGGAAATAGCGCGCTTGGTCTTCGTAGTATGCGCCGGCCTTGTGCCGCCAATAAGCGCGCTGGCTCGCCAGGCGATTGAAGTGCTCGCGGCTCGCCTCCAACTTCTCTTTGGTCTGCAGGGTCATGATCATAGGAGAGCCAGAAACGAGAGAAGAGAAGACACACCACGTCGCCGCACATTCGACGAGAGAAGACTCTCCGGACCATGCTCGACCGGTGCTGCCTACGCACGCATCTTAGAATCCACCGTATCACTAGGTGTGAAAATTCGCACGACTTGCGGCAAATTCAGCAGTCCAGTCCGGACCATTCATAAAAGCCATCCGCGACGGACTGCACACACGCCTACGTTGGCTACAATCGGCCATCTCACCCGCATTATCTTGATGGTTCGTCGCGAATTGCGCAGTCGCCAAGCCAGGCTCCAGAGTCGAGCCTGCAACGGGAAGGAGGCTACGTCTTGCGTGGGATGGAACTGTGTGATCAGAAAACCAGGGGACCCGGTGAGGGGATTTCCACCCTCTCACCGGGTCCTTGGCGATACCGCTAGACCAAGTTGCCGACGTTATCCATCCTCATCCTAGTTGATGGGACTCGTCTGGCTGAATTGCCCGGTCGTTAACCCAACTTTCAAGTTGGCTGGAAGCTTCTGGACCCAGCCATTATAGACATTGGGGACAGGCAACACACCCTGGCCACCCATTCCGTTGTTCCCGGTGACCCCACCGGGATCATCAATTGGCGCGGCGTCAAGGACAACCCAGCCTGCAATTTCCGCATCATCCGCCTTGCCATTGTTGTCCTTATCGTAGTCCAAGACGATCAGCCGATTGGCAAACTTGCTGGTGACATAGGCATAGTACCCGCCATTTTTTTTCGCACCAAAATTCACCCCATGGCATCCCGGATCACAAGTTATCGTCTTCACGACTGTATCTGTGGCCGTATCCACGATGGTAATGGTCCCAGTTAAGGTATTCCCCGTGATTACAAATCTCCCGTCTGGACTCACGGGAGTCTGGATCGGTAATCCACCGATATTCACGCAAGCTACTCCGCCACAGAGCCCGGAGACCGGATCGTAATTCCCAAGCAACGAGATGTCTGTGATCTTTTCCCCCACCCCGAAATTGGGATTAGCGGGGTCCATGTTCATGACCGACAATGAGTGTCCGAGGTAGTTCGATACATAGTACTTAGTCGAATCAGGCATCATGCCTACCGCAATGGGCAGAGTGCCGGTTGGTTGCTTCGCGAGGATCTTACCAAGACCCAAGTTGTCTAAGAAATTGAACAGGGTCGAATCATTCGAATTGGCGTTGGGAGTGGCCATCGTATGACCATCGAACCCCATCCAATGGGCGTGGGGTTGAGTGGGTTTTCCAATTAAAGGATTTACGCGCATTGGGATGGTCCGCTTGAACGTGAGCGTGCCATTCGCGTTCCGGTCCAGTTCCACGACGTCATCTTCGCCATTGAGCGTCACATGCACTTGTTCAGTGTCCACCCGCGTCATGACATGGGCTGGATCGTGACCGACTTCGAGTTCCTGCAAGAGCGTTCCCGTTGCGCGATCAAGAACAAACAAACTCTTCCCATGCCATTCCGTCTGATAAATCTGCTCCCCATTGTGGCTAGCCCACATGTTGTGGCCATTGTTCATCTTCTGAGCAGGCAGCGCGATCTTTTTTCTCACCTTCCAATTATCGGCGGGATTTGCGGCACCGACGTCCACCACACTCATCGTTCCAGGGAAGCTCGGCCCTTTCCCGGCACTCAACTCAAACTGGGTATCGACCCAGACTTCTCCAACACCATCGAAGGCGGGTATTTTCTGCGTTGCTGGGATCACAGCAGGATTCCCATGCACATCCTTATCAAGCGCGTCCTGAATCGTCTTCTTTAACGGGACGACGGCGCCGCCGGTCACGCGGACATCCACATTTGGATAGTCGGGTAAATATGGCTGGTTGACTTTGGTATAGTCTTTCCAATTCGTAGGACTGGTCACAACGAAGAACGCGCGCAACAACCGCAGCCCAAGATTTGAATTGCTATCGAAGGTCAAGGTCCCGGTCGGTGTCGCTGGGCCCAGCAACGTGAGTTGCTCGCCGATGTCCAATCCATTGGTCTTATTATCGTCAACGATGACTGCCCCCAGCATATAGGGATGGAGTTTGCACACAAACACATGCAAGCCCGGGGTCTTTAAGGTAACGACATGATCGTCCTGATTCGCCGAGTCCTGGTCGATCCGTTCGTCCGCGCCTGCGGTCGACGGCCAGATCAGGCTCGTGATGGTGTGCCGGCTTTCTACGATTTGGTTAAATCGTACTTTTTGATTGGGGTTAATAATGGCTAAGGAGCGAGTCCCGGCAATCCAGTTCCCAGTATCGAACCAATGTCCTGGGACATCGGTCAGATTGAACGTAGCGGCAGCAGGGGGCACGTTCAATTTCGCTATAGGGCCATCATTGTTACTATTGCTGCACCCTGCCAGAAGACCCAGGAATGCCATTGACATATAAATAGGTCGCTTCATCATCATGGGAAATTTCCTTATGAGTTGGGCCATCTCACATGGCCACATGTGTTGAGGCTGCCACCAACAAGCACGCCAGATCGGACCCACACCTCCTTTCATCGTATTTTGGTTGTGCAGGAAGGACTCCCAGCCGAAGTCATTTCACGCAATCCCAAGCTGGGCAGTACTTCTAGCCGTTTGTCATCCTGATAGACAATGCGCCAGACGGCGTACAAAGAAACCCTATAACCCCTTCGGGTGGTATCCGCACAACCATCATCGGGCGTGTCTGATGACCTGCCGCATCCGCACCATCACCTCAGTTTGCGAGTGGACATCGAGATGCAGGTAGATACGGTGTAGATGTTTTTGGACGGTGAGAGGACTGATACCGAGAAACAGAAATTCTAGGCTCGATTGCTCAGGGCAAATCCAATCCCGAGATTGCCACAATCTTGAGCCTCAGCGTCCGCACTGTTCATACGCATGTGGGGCACATCTACTTCAAGCTGGGCATCGCAAACCACCATGCAGCGGTATCAGTCGCTCTGGAGACCATTCGTTGCAGGATGTTCGGGAACAGACTATGACCGGAACTGTGCGGCGAGTTCGCTTGGCTTGAAGACACCGCGCTCGGTCACGATGCCGGTGATCAACTCAGCCGGCGTCACGTCAAACGCAGGATTATAGACGGCCACGCCGCTCGGCGCGACCGGGTGGCTTCCGTGAATGGTGGTGACCTCTAAGGGATTCCGTTGTTCGATTGGAATATCGGCTCCTGTTTCGGTCTTCAGGTCAATCGTGGAATAGGGCGCGGCCACATAGAACGGTATCCCGTGGGCTTTCGCCAACACGGCGACTGAGTAGGTACCGATCTTGTTGGCCACGTCCCCATTTGCGGCGATCCGATCGGCCCCGACGATACAGAGGTGAATTTTACCCTGCCGCATGAGTGTTCCGGCCATATTGTCTGTGATGAGCGTCACAGGAATTTTGTCCTGCATCAATTCCCAGGCCGTGAGTCGTGCCCCTTGGAGCACCGGCCTGGTTTCGTCCGCAATGACCTGAATCTGCTTCCCCTGTCCCCAGGCTGCGCGAATCACGCCCAATGCCGTGCCGTAGCCGGCAGTGGCCAAGGCGCCGGCATTACAATGGGTCAGAATCGTTTGCCCGCTCGCAATCAGTTCTGCTCCGTGTCGTCCCATGGCCTTACAGAGGGCAACATCCTCATCGAGGATCACTTGTGACTCTTTCAGCAGAGCGGCTTTGATGAAGGCAAGTGGCTGAGTTCGTAATGAGACAACCAGACGTTTCATCCGCTCAATGGCCCAAAACAGATTGACTGCCGTCGGTCTGGTTGCCGCGAGGTGATCGCAGATCACGAGCATCGCCTTCGCAAAGGTATCGTAGTCAGACGCCGTGACGGTCTGCGCACCGAGTGCGACCCCCATCGCCGCGGTCACGCCTATCGCCGGAGCCCCTCTCACTTTGAGGCTGCGAATGGCGTCGGCCACGGTCAGATAGTCCCGACAGTCCAGAAATTCGACATGCTCAGGGAGCTGGCTCTGATCAAGCAGCCGTACAGCGCCGTCTTTCCATTCAACGGTGGGAACCATAATAGAAGAAGCTTGTAACGGGAATTGAGAGGCAGTGCAAGTGGTTAGCGATTATGGCGGCCGCTCCACTCGAGTATTGTGATCATGGCCACAATCAAGCAGGCTTGCACGAGCAGTAACATCGCCTCGGGGGTTCCGGCACCACGAAGAGCTAAGGCTGCCAGCCCCAGGCAAATCGTCAGGAGAAAGATCATCGCGACGCTCGCCTGACGAGACCCCAACGCGCGTTCCAATCGATGATGAAGGTGGTCTTTGCCCACGTAGTCGAGCCATTCCTTGATGGAACGCACTTTCCCCGTCGCCACACGTTCCACAGTAATGTGGACCATGTCGTAGATGAGCACGCCGAAGATAAGGAGCGGGTTGCTGAATGAGACGATGGGATTATGATCCGCCCAATTTCCTTTCACGGCGAGACAGGCCAGCATGAAGCCGAGGAAGGTTGCCCCGCCATCCCCAAGAAATATCAATGCCGGCTTACGCCCGCGAAAATTGTAGGGAAGAAATCCTATACCCGCTCCCACGATGGCAATGGCCAGCCAGCCCAATCCAGGCTGGTTCGTTTCAAAGGCCACCGCCCCCATAAATCCGGCGATGAGAATCGCCAGCCCCGTAGCCAGGCCATCCATGCCGTCAAAAAAGTTGAACGCGTTTGTGATTCCCACGATCCAGAGCAACGTCAGCATCACATTCGCCACATCGCCAATTGGACCGCTCGGAAACAATGTCAGCACGTTGCCTGTGGCGATCACAATCCCGGCAGCCAGAAGCTGGGCGGCCAGCTTCGCCGCAGCAGGCAACTCCCGGACGTCATCGATAAGACCGACGATCAGTAACAGCGATCCCGCTGCCAGTGTGGCAATCATCCAGTCCGGCAGAATCGAATTCAACAGCACCGAACCGAGGAACCCGAGATAGACCGCCACACCACCGAGTCTGGGAGTTGGATGCACATGGATTTTACGCTCCGATGGTTGATCGACCACTCCCCACTGATGGCTGAGATGCGTCATGAGTGGCGTCAAGGCACCGGCACCGAGAAACGCAAAGAGAAGGATGTAGAGCCACCGAAGACCTTCGAACACGAACAGTTCACGAATCGTGGGAACCGCCAAGGCAGCCACGCCCAGCAACGCTCCCAGCGCAGCCGGTGTCAGCCAGCGCCAGTGGCCGCGTAATATGACCGGTGAGACCTCGACGTCAATGGCTTTCACGAAAGGACCTTGGTCAACGATTGTTGAATCTGCCGGAGTTCGTCGTCTGTGAGATCGGGGTAGAGCGGAATGGAAAGCGCCGTTCGGTCCGCTTCGTCGCTGTTGGGGAACCCGGACTGATCCAGATAGCGGTGGATTGGTCGAAAGACAGGCTTGCGGCAGTGAATCCCCTGCTGCTCCAACATGTTGATGAGACCCGGCAGGCCATCAGGATCGGTCCGGAAATGCGGGAGTCTAATGGTAAATCGATAGTACCCATGCGTCCTGCCTGGTGGCACGCTCGGACAGACGGCGGTTTTGGAGGACAGGACTTCTCGAAAGGCTGCCGCGAGATAGCCGCGCCGTTCCTGAAAAGCCTGGAACCGACCCAACTGGCGGATCCCCAGCGCTGCTTGCAAGTCCGTCAGCTTAAGGTTGAAGGAGGATGGGTCCAGTGTCGGTGCGCCATCATATTCGCGTAGCGACCTGACTCGTTCAAGCAACACCCCCTCGTTTGAAAGTACCATCCCGCCTTCTCCTGCACAGAGCAGCTTCGTAGCATAGAAGGAACATACCGTCACGGTTCCAACCGTACCGACAGGCCGACCCTGTTCCGTCGCGCCTAACGTCTGCGCACAGTCCTCAATCAGCGGAATTCCCAACCGCTCAAATGCCGTGAGATCAGCCGGGAGCCCGAACAAATGCGGAACAATAATCGCGCGAGTCCTGGTGGTCATCGCCTGGCAGGCTGCAAGGGGATCGATGTTGAACGTATCCAAGTCGATGTCGACAAGCCTGGCCTCTGCCCTCACTCGTTTTGTCGCAAGCCAGGGCGCCGGACAAACATAGCTCGGCATGATGACTTCATCCCCGGGCCCAATCCTGAGCGCCCGCAACGCCAGCTCGAGCGCAGCAGTGCCCGAACTGACGGCTACCCCACCCTGCAGGCCAAAGAACGCGGCCATGTCGCGCTCAAATCGCTCGACCCGCGGTCCTTGGGCAATCTGCCTGGAACGAAGCACATCGGCCATCGCTCCCAAGGCCTCTTCGTCGATCGCAGGTCGTGAGTGGGGAATCATGGTGGCTAGCGTCGTCATACGCCGATATTAATAAACAATCGCAGCGGCACAAAGCCTTCTGCGTTTTTCACCCGGCCCTGAATGCCGCGGAAATGCGCCCCAGCACGAATCACATCCACAATACTCAGACCTTCGATGTTGGTCTTTTTCACCTGCGAGGCATGGGCCTCGATCGATTTGATTTTTTCCTCGACGACCTGGTCGATATCGACAAAGACCGTCGGCGAGAAATTCTGGGTCGTCGGTCCCTCGTAGAACAACACATTCTTGGTATAACGGGTCGCGGTGATCGTGCTCATGGCCAGGTGCCGATGGTCCTGATGGGTATCGTCGTGATAGTGAGAGAAGATGAAGTGCGGCTGAACCTCCTTCACGATCTCTTCGATCTCCTGAATCAACTCACGCCCCATTGGAACCGCCGTGTCTTCATACCCGCCCCAGAAAATCTTCTCGGCTCCCAATTGTTTCGCCGATTGTTCCTGCTCACGCTTGCGGACCCCGCTCGAACCACCCTTATCGCCGGCCGTCATCACCATCAGAAAAATACGATGACCCTTTTGCGCATACTTGAGCAACGTTCCGCCGCAGCCAGCCTCAATATCGTCCGGATGGGCGCCGATTGCCAGAATCCGCATCGGCATTCTTCGTTCGCTCGCCATTTTCCCCCCTCGTATCCCCTTCGTTTAGTCCTGCACCGCCGTGACCACATTCTGTCCCGCGCGTGCCTCGCGCAATCGCGCCAGCGCGGCCGGGCCGCAGCAGAACAACAGATCGATTGCCGACATCGCCGGCATGAATGGTTCGTAGACTTGCCGGTACATCGGATGCTGGAACTGTTGAATCTCCAACTTCAATCCGGACGATTCAAACCGCACGGTGTCCAGATACTGTTCCCCGCCAGGGCCGGAAAGGTATCCCGATGCCCCAACGGCATGGCACAGATCAATCAAACGGTCGGTAGGCTCTTCGCGTACTGCCCACTCCGATGCACAGCGAACGGGCGTCCTCATACCGAACGCCCCGAGCAGCCAACGAATGACCGCCATATTCAAATCGTGCAACCGCTCCCATGGCGTTTCATAGAGGTGGCGCAATTCCGGCAGATAGCGGTCTCGGAACGGCGCCTTCGCATAATGCATCTCGATGGCGCGCAGGTGCTGACTGCGCCAGGGCACGGCCTGATTGATACAGACCTCGTTCACCAGTTGGCCAAAATGATGGAGGACCGGCACCGTGATCCACTGACAGCCATCCGCTGTTCTGATCCGATTGCGATTTTGCCACTCATTCTTTTTGAACTGCACGGAATCCAAGGCAATGAAGAGATCCGCCTGATCGATCTTGTCCAGATAACCAAGCCAAGGCAGAAATTGCGGTTGATGAATGGTGACACGCATGAGTCAGCTTTCAATCTTTGAGTTGAACGGTTTCGCGGATGAAATCGGTGGTTCCGAGCCGACCGCGTTCGGCCCAAGAATCGGTCCCACAACAATCGGATTACTCAGTAACTCACCGCTACCGGTGATCTCCACCCGATAAGTTAGCCGCTCTGCTGTCGGCACGGTGGTGTCGGGCCAGTCGATGAGGAATGGTGTCTCTCCTGCCAACTGAGCCAGTACCTGTCCGGATCGAATCACCCGCACTTTCACAGGATGGCGTCCACGATCGCTGGCCGTGACGGCTAGGCGAATCACGAGGTCGCGTTCCATGCCCGGATCCAGCCTATCACCGGCCGAGGCAGATTTGGTTCCACCCTGGCATACGATTCGAAACTCTTCCAGTCGAAGTTGGACGTGGTGATCGCCTTCGCCCACTGCATAGGAATGACCCGATTGAAGCGCTTCCAGTACCCCGGCAACTGTCCGTTGTTTCACCCGGACCCCCATCACAAGACGGTGCAGATCCTTACCGGCATCATTCAATCCATGAAACGCGAGTTCCCCGATCAACACAGGAATCTGTCGCCGCTCCTGTGCAGGCACTTGCAGCAACCGGTCCCACAGTTCACCCGGCTTGACGATGGTTCGTCCATCCTGATAGAGCCCGCCGAAGCCCGTGTACCCGGTGGTTTGCACTAACGCCTCGGGATGCGGCTCCGTCTTAATGATGACGGTTCCCAGTGGTCCGGCAGCATGCTCTCGAAAATCCCGTGCTTCCGTCATCGACCAAAAAACCAGCCCGCCCTTAGCCCTCACATCATCGATGAGGGCCTGATAGGGTCGATACCCCAGCCGATCGTCATACGAACTAAACGCGGGCTGGCTTAGCGGCCAAGAATAGACCACCGATGCCACCGCTAGAACGATCAGGATACAGGCGGTAATCCGTCGTAAGGATTGTCGATCGGATGCGCGGCGGAGCGGCCTCCAGAGCCACACGGCTGGAACAGCCAACAGGATCGGCGAGCCGTTGATCGCCCCTCTCCAATCAAACGTATAGGACCCCGGGTTCCCACTCACAGGGAGAGAGCGATAGTCCTCCGGCTCGGTCAGGCCAAACACCAACAGATTGCGTTGAGCATTGTGCATCGTCAAGGTGCGCCCCCATAGAGAACCGGTCCAATAATAATAGGGAGCCACCTCGATGCCCGGCACAATGACGAGGTTTGGATGGCGGCTCTGTGCGGCTGCGATCTCCTCCACATATCGTTCAATCCCATACTCCAGCACGGAGGGAAAACGAACTTGTCGCTTCAAGAGACCTGGCAAGGGCCAGAGTCCATACTCATAACGGAGCACGAAGTTGTCCGTCAGAATCAGCACATCCAAACCGAGCTGTTCCGCCCGTTCGGCCAGTGCTTCAATGGTCAAGTCACCGGTGCTGGCAGTACTATGGACATGCACCGTGGCCAGCAACTGCTGCCGATCATCCGACGCCTGCGCGCGCCCAACCGCGCAGCACAAGCACAACAGCACAGTCGCGAAGATCAGTACCCCCCACCCCGCATCTGTCATCCGCCCGTTTCGTCTACAGATGAACACTGAGCGCCTCGGCAAAGATGGATTCGATGGCATGCACCATTGAGGCCGACCCATATCGGCTGTCTACGCTATGGCTTGCAGCCACACCTAACTGCTTGGCCCACTCCGGTCGATCGAGCAACCGACGCAATGCCTCTGCCAACGCATCGGCATCACGAGGAGGCACCAGCAAACCAGTTCGCTCATGGCTGATCACAGCTGGAATGCCGCCGACGCGGGAGGCAATCACCGGCAGTCCTGCTGCCATGGCTTCGATCAATGCCCGCCCCATCCCTTCATTCAACGATGGCAGCACGAACAGGTCCATCCCTGCAAGACAGGCTTCGACGTCGTCCCTGTGACCCAACAGATGCACGGCACCACGGAGGCCGGCCGATTCCGCTTGCTGCAAGAGATCGTCATGCCTGTCTCCACTCCCGATGATCACAAGATGGAGGGAAGGAAAATCCTGCTTCAACTTGGCAACGGCTGCGATCAGGTATTCGTGACCTTTGATATCGGTGAGCCACCCGACGGATCCGACAACCAGCGCATCCGGTGGACAGCCGAACCAATCCGGCTGATGTTTTCCCTGAGCCCTCGCCCGCCCGAATCGCTCACGATCGATCCCGCTCGGCACCACGGCGAACCGATCGGCCTTGCCGACAGCGCGATCAAGGTGATCCTGCCGTTCCGCATCCGTCAGGGCGATCAGTCGATCCGTGATCACAGTCAGCGCCCGTTCGATCTGGAGAAACAGCCACGATTGGAATGGACCGAAGTGGCCGTAGAACACATGGCCGTGCGGGGTATGGACGATGACAGGCACCCGTGTAATCCAGGCAGCTATTCGCCCCAGCACACCGGCCTTCGATGTATGGGTATGGACCAGTGCCGGCCGCTCGTGCAGGAACAGGCGAATCAATTGCCACAGAGCCTGCGCATCCTTGATCGGGTGGACCTCTCTCGTCAACGAAGGAAGCAGCACCCAGCGAATTGCGGCCTTCTCAAGTTTCCGGCAATTTTCCTCGGTCGCCAGCTGCCCGCCTTGGGCATCCCAACAGCCAGAATGCCCAGCAACCACTATCGGCTCGAATTGCGCACGGTCATGGCCGAGAGCGGTCAGCATCGTGTTCTGCGCCGACCCGCCATGGTCAAGTCGCGTAATCACATGGATCACCCTCCTTGGCATAGGAGACGGTGCGACCATGCCGTTCGTCGAAGCAGAAGGGCCACTGTTGGACAGGTTCCTGACCGCCTGATGCGAGGCTACCGGTCTGTCCTTCAATAGGTTCATGAACAGATGATCCAGATCGGCCGTATGCGCCACCCAGTTGTAGCGCTGTTCGACGGCCTCGCGGCCTTTCTTTGACACACGCTCCCGCTCATGTGGTACTTCACGAAATCGATTCAGGACTAATCGTAGAGTGCGAGCAAGGGATACTCCATCTGTCCCTTCCGTCACAAGCATCGGATCGACCCTGCTCAACACTTCTGGAATCGCGCCGACCGGCGTCCCCACCACCGGCGTGCTACAGGCCAGCGCCTCGACTGTCACCAAGCCGAATCCTTCGAGTTGCAGCGTCGGCAACACGACCAAGTCAGAGGCCTGGTAGTACTTCGCCAGCTGTTCTTCCGGCACGAATCCGAGCAACTGCACCGAGTCTTGTAATCCTCTGCTGCGAATCAACTCTTCCAATCGCGGACGCAATTGGCCCTCGCCACCGATCAAGAGCAGGAGATTCTGTTGCTCCTCTCCGAGCATCGTCATGGCCTCAAGCAGATATTCCAACCCCATACGGGGTACCAAATTGCGAACCGTAAACATTAGCGTGCGGCCTTCGGGCAACTTCAGTTCCCGTCTGATCTCATTCCTATCGTCTACCGGATGAAACGTGACCGGATCGGCGGCTCCAGGAACCACGGTAATATGCTGCGGCGCGATTCCATGCGCAGCCACGACTTGTCGTTTCATGAATTCGCTCAAGACGATCACATGATGACAACGGCGGATCACCGTGCGCTCAATCCAGCGGCGGGCGCGCATGCTCAGTCGTCGCCTAACCCCTTCCAGTGTCGTCGCCGCCCGCTCCGCTCTGGTGAGATACTCTTCATGCGCCAACGAATGACAGACATAGATCCAGCGACCGACCATCCCGTAGCGAAACAGAATCGGACCGAGACCTGCCAGTGATTGATGCACGATGGCGATATCGATCGGAGAGGTCTCCCGCATGAGATCAAATACCCGAAGAGAGTTCCGCACCGAAGACCGAACAAAAGCCGGCTCGCTGGTTCGTGTCACAGCATACCGCCGTTCGGTCACGGTCCCAATCGTCAGGTCGGCCGCTGCAGACTCGAAGGGAGCCCGCGCCATGACGCGCACGTCATGGCCCAGCTTAGCGAGTCCCAATGCTTGTTGCCGGAGGACTCGCTCGGCACCACCGATCACCTGTTCGACCGTAACTTCTGCAAGGAGGACGATGTTCATGCCACGCCCACTCCTATCGGAGAGCAGGGGACAGGCTGCGCCACCTGCCTGTGCCACAGTTCCAATACCATGAGGGCATAGATTTGATCCGTGAAATTCCGACGGCCACTGTGGTGTTCTGCAAGGAGCCACTGCACATAGGCAGGATTGACATAACCACGCCGTCGAATGGCCTGATCAGAGAGCAGATCCCGACTCATTTCACGCAGATCGTCTCGCAGCCATCGTGCGAGCGGCAGCATGAATCCTCGTTTAGGGCCAGAGATAATACTTTTAGGTATCATGTCTTGCAATGCAGACCTCATGAATCCCTTCAGTTTCCAGCCTTGCAGTCTTGTCGCTTCCGGCAATGAATAGGCGAAGGCCAACAGATGGTGGTCGCAGAAGGGAACACGAAGCTCGAGTGAATGGGCCATACTCATCCGATCGCCCATGCGCAGCAGATCGTCCGGCAGATAGGTCTGTAGATCAACTCCCATTGCGCGATCGGCGGGTTCGCCGGAAGGCCATTGGTTAAAGAGATTCCGGATATTGTGAAGTGCTGAACTATCGGCCACAGCGGAACGGAGTCCATCGGCAAACTGCGGCGCGTCCCATCCAGTCGCTTGAAACGTGGTCCAGCGGAGATACTGCTCATCTAGTGGACGATAGCCATCCAGCAGAAATCGTTTGATGCGGCCACGAACGTCGCGGCCTCCTGAACCATCCGACAGACAGGAAGCGGCGCAAGACGCAATCCATGAACGCATCGCCACAGGAAGCGCCGCATAGCGAGCCGCCGCACGCAGGCCGAGATAGCGAGGATAGCCTCCGAAGAGTTCGTCGCCGCCAATACCGGACAGCGCGACCGTCACCGACTGCCTGGCCACCTCGGACAGCAGATATGTGGGAATGGCCGAAGAATCACCGAATGGTTCCCCCATGCCGGCCACCACGCGAGGAAGCAGCGAAACCGCATCGGGATGCAGGAGGGCTTCCGTGTGGTCCGTCCCGAAGTGTGTCGCAAGGAGCCGGGCGGCCTTGATCTCATTGTAGGATTGATCTTCCGGCGCGTCGTAGCCGATAGAAAACGTTTTGATCGACCCGGGAATCACCTCGCGCATACAGGCCAAGATCGACGCAGAGTCCAAACCACCGGATAAAAACAAGCCAAGTGGCACGTCACTGACCAGATGCGCCTGCACGGAGTCACGCAACGTACTCAAAAACTGCTCACGTTGGTCGCCCAGCGAAGAATGAAGCAGTCGACGGGCCTCTTCCTCCGGGCGATAATACCGCCAGAATTCCAATCGACCTCGTGCGATCTTGAGCGCCTCTCCCGCTCGAAGCTGATAGACACCCTCGACGATCGTATCAGGGCTCGGCACATACAGCAGCGACAGATAATCCGCGATGGCTTGCGGACGGATGGTCCAATCCGGAATCCCTTCCAACAATGACGGCAGTTCCGACGAAAAGAGCACCCGCTGTGCAGCACCCGCTCTCCCTGATTGGACGGAGTAGTATAGGGGTTTGATCCCCAACCGATCGCGGACCAACAATACCAGATCCTGCTCACGATCCCAGATGGCGTAGGTAAACATTCCCCGCAGCCGGTAGACCGCCTCCGGTCCCTCTTCTTCGTAGAGATGGACCAGGACTTCGGTATCGCAATCGGACTGAAAGCGATGGCCTTTCTGGATTAATTCCCTGCGGAGTTCGCGATAGTTGTAGATTTCACCATTCAACACCGCCCAAACGGAGCCGGTCTCATTTCGTACCGGTTGATGGCCACCGGTCGGGTCAATGACCCGTAATCGCCGCACACCAAGGGCCACGCCTGCGTCGTGATGCATCCCTTCCTCATCTGGCCCGCGATGGACAAGCCGTTCGAGCATCCGCTCTAGCAGGACCGGATCGTGATCTCCCACGAGGCCGCAAATACCACACATGGAATGGCGACTCCAAATTTACGCGACTACCGACTCTTCTCCGTCAAGACTCGCTCTCGCCGTTCATACTCCTCCCGCTCCTTCTGGTGGCGGGGCGAGACCTTTTGTGGTGGCACATCGACCGGCTCGTACCGAGTATGTTTGGCAGATCCCACCGAGGTCACCAGCCACCGCACTCCGAACGTGGCTAACGCGCCAAGCAGGCAGAGCGCAACGACAAACCCCAAAAATCTGGTTGAGTACCGCCACAATCGGTGCCTGAACCAATGGGAGGTGCTCATGGCAATTCCTTGCTCCGTTGAGCAATGAGCTCAAACGATGGGGCCCAGACCATGCGCCCACCCGTCACCCGATAGAGCATCTCCGCACCAGACCAGAACGCCGTCGCCCCGATCCGCCATTTGAGCCGACTCATCCACGGATTCGCCGGGCTGAGAGGTCCGCGACTCGGAACCGAGTTATGGACCGCAATGGTGTGCAATCCAAGCCCCTTCAACAGCGAGCGGAGCGCCTGAGGCGAATACAAAAAGAGATGAAACGCTTGATCGTATCGAGACCCGACCCACCGAGCCGGTGTCCGCATCGGGAGATGAAATGCCCCATTAGTAGCTCTGATCACCACGAGGCCCGATGGCGTCAGTGCGCCCGCGACCTGCCGTAAGAGCTGCGCTGGATTCGTCACCGTCTCCAATACGTTCACGAGGGTGATCACGTCGAACGATTCGTGCGCCTCGGTTTGTCCCAACCAATCGGATGGGAGCACCGACAACTGACGACGCGCCGCGCGCATGACGGCTTTCTTCGACAACTCCAGTCCAAAACAGGTCCATCCCGCCGCCTGACAGAGCGACAAGAACGCGCCATCTCCGCAACCGACATCAAGCAGCCGACCGGGAGGTTGCCGATACAGACGAAGATGGCACGCGACACTCTCAAACACCGGGTGGCGATCCGACGAGGCCTCGGCCTCGCCGTAGGCCTCGTCGTAATCTTCACGGTAAAACTCCTCGACTACGGTTCCCAATGGACGAGGATTCAGAAATACGAGATCACAGACAGGGCAACGCACATAGCGTCTAGTCGGCGTGTGAAACACATCGACCGGCATCGCCTGACTGCCACAGGGGCAGACGATCTGTTCTGTCTCTGGCATGGCTTCCATCTTCAGGCCGCCGCTCGTTTCCGGGCCAGTGCGCGCACGTCCGCATCCTCCATTGCCGCATCAAAGATCGCCGTCGTATTCGCAACCATCTGGTCCACGGTAAACCGCTCCTGCACTACGGCTCGCCCTTCTGCTCCCATCTTTCGTGCGGCAGTCAGATCGCCCAACACCTCCAGAATAGCCTTCGCCAGAGCTTGGGAATCACGCGATGGCACGAGCAATCCCGTCCTGTGGTCTTCAATCAATTCCGGAACACCGTTGACTCGTGACGCAACGACGGGACAACCCATGGCCAACGCTTCTAACAGGACATACGGAAACCCTTCTGATAGAGACGGCAACACCACGACGTCCGCAGCAGCCAGAATATCGGCAATGTCCTCACGAACCCCCACAAACCGGCAGGCCTGTTCGACCGCAAGTTCTCTTGCCAGGCTAAGCAGTTCGTCACGAAGCTCGCCATCTCCCACACACACCCAACAGAGCTGTGGCCAGGTTTTGAGTAGACAAGGAAGCGCCTGTACGAGGTAGCGATGGCCCTTCTGTTCAGTCAATCGTGCGATCGTGACCAGCACCGGTCCTGCTACGATACCCAGCTCCTTTCGGACTTTCTGCCGATCGGGATGGGAGGGAAAGGCCGACGGGTCCACGCCATTGTAAACCGTCTGAGTTCGCGGCTCCGCTGCCGGGCACTCCTCGATCAGGTCCGAACGATTGGCATCTGAAACACAGATAATCCGATTGGCAAGAGGGAGTGTCACACGCAACAAGAACGTATAGAGCCCTCGTCGGAGCGAACGGACCTCGTAGTCTTTCATCGAATTGTGCACGGTCGAGATAATCACCGGCACACCAGCCAGACGTCCCGCAATTCGCCCATAAAAATTTGCCCTGGCTCCGTGCGTTTGGAGGATCGTCACTCGCTCCCGCACAAGCAACCGCGTCAATTTCCAAAGTGCAATCGGGTTGAAGAGCGGTGCCAAGTGGATGAGCTGCGTATCCACTCCACGTTCCTTCATCCGCCTTACGAACGGACCAGGCTCCGGACAGATCAGCAACCCTCGATACCGGGCGCGGTCGAGACGGTCAAAGAACAGCTCCAGATACCGTTCACCGCCGCCATAGGCAGCCGACCCGGCCAGTTCTGCAAGGACGATCGGAGTCACGGCTTTCTCCCCAGGATCAATAAACTTCCCCGCAAATGCGGGATAAGATAGAATGGCACCTTCGCCCAATCGATCGCGCTCTGGCGAGCGTCCTGTCGGCAGTCCTGCGTGTCCTCGCCCAGAAAGAACCGCGACAACGCGATCTCAAACCCGACGTGCCTCAGCATGTCTGCCAGTTCATGCATCGCGTATTCTCGCGCATGCGGCCGCCATTCATCGTTCGGATCGTTGTAGCCGGGAGGAGCCAATCGATCGTTGGGCGATCGACCGATCAGCAGCTTGAAGATATTACCGATGCGAGTGACATTCGGAGTCGTGATCACGAGATGGCCCCCGGACTTCAAACTTCTATAGGCTTCCGTCAGCAGATGAAATGGCGAGGTGAGATGTTCGACGATTTCCAACGCAAATACGAGCTGTGCGGAATTATCGGGGAGCGGAACTTTTTCCTGGTACCCTTTAGAGGAAAATTGTTGTCCGGCCGGATCCAGATTGACGGTGAGAATCTCCACATCGGCATCCCGTTTCATAAATTGGATGAACTCAGGACTGGCCATCAGTCCGGCGCCGAACAGACGCGCCCCTCTCGTCGGCTCGATCCCACGCAGAAGACGCAATAGACTGCCGGGGAAAGGACCGAAATCCACGATCGTCTGCGGTCCGTCCGGCAACCGCTGCAATCCGCTTCGAAGCGCAACATGGAGACGATCACGACACTTCAACGCGTGATGCATCGGCGTAGAAAAGCGTGCGTCCTGCACTCCAAACGTCTCGTACTGAGAAGGTTGGTAGGCTCGCACAAGGCGATTGAATTGGCTTCTCGTGAGATCATAACCCATTGGATTCACGGCCTCATGGGAAGAGCTTGCCGATGACGCAGAGACACCGACGGAAGACCTGCCTGTGCCAGAACCGCCGCCGACAGGACCATCAGGCACGGTAGCACAGGCAGCGCATACCGGCCAGCTTCCACTGTGAATGGGATATAGCCGAGCATCAGGCCGATCGGAAAGATATAAAGCGGCAGGAGCTCCCGCCACCGAGACCGATGGAACCAGGCGCTCCACAGCGCCAGCACGACCAACCCGGGTATGAGCAGCAACCGTTTCGCCGCGCTGTAGGTGGCAACCAGCCAGCCTCGCTCGGAAGCATCCGTCCTGAGTCCCTGGACAAATCCTTGATCCGAGCTGACCAGATAGAACGAGTTTCCAATCCAAAAATCGAATGCTCGTGTCAGGCTCAGCCAGAAGTATCGAACTGGCTCTTCTCTAATACGCGCCCAGCCCTTCGCGCGCAAGAGCCGATCAGTCGACACCTCATACATCGCATGGGCATAGGGTAACGGTGTAATCCCGGCACTTTCCCAAATCTGGCGTTCCATGGCCTCCGGCATAGGCCAACTCCCACGAGACAATGGATCGCTTCCCATCCAGAGCCCGGCACCGACTCCGGCAGACACAGGAATGACTTGGTCGAACGCTCGATAGTTACGCATCGTCCACGGCAACACCACAAGCAGACAAGCAAGCAGATACAGGCACACGCGAACAGACTTTGCACGAACGGAATCTGTACCGAGACAGGCAAGACCAATCAGCGCGACGGCCAGCAAGATTGCCACCGGCTTGCACAGAATGGTAAGACCGGCCAGAAAACCGGCTCCCACAAATGAGATCATCCGTGTTGAGGAACAGCACAGGACCATGGCCCACAACCAGGCACTGAGAAGACAGGTCAACAG
>DATNCR010000191.1:0-5207 GCA_035607135.1 Nitrospiraceae bacterium | reverse complement strand
TGCTCGGCACGGTCGCGTTTCTCGTCATGTGGCTTTCGGACTATCATCGAATCGCACGCTTAGCGTATCCTGCCTACGCGATTATCTTAATCTTGCTCGTAATCGTATTGTTTGAAGGCAAAAGCAGCCGAGGGGCTCAACGATGGATTCCGATGGGGCCATTTGCCTTTCAGCCTTCGGAATTCGCAAAGCTGATCCTGATATTGACCTTGGCGTACTACTATTCAGAGAGGCCGCGGGTCGGTTGGCTCCAGCGAGTGGTGCTTCCGGGGTTGTTGGTACTGCCGGGCCTGCTGCTCATCCTGAAGCAGCCGGATCTCGGAAGCGGGTTGAGCTTTGTGGCAGTCTATGCCGCGATGTTGCTGATGGTGGGCATGCGTTCGAAGGCGGTGGGTGTCATTCTCCTCTTTTCGTTGATGCTGTTTCCCTTCGCCTGGGAGATGATGTGGGGGTCATTGCATGATTATCAGCGGCAGCGCATTATGACGTTTGTCGATCCGGTCTCCGATCCCGGAGGCAAGGGATACCATGCGCTTCAATCGCAGATTGCCATCGGAGCTGGAGAGTTGACGGGGAAGGGGCTCTATGGAGGGACGCAGAGTCAATTGAAGTTTTTGCCCGAGGGGCATACAGACTTTGTCTTTTCGGTGTTTGCAGAGGAATGGGGATTTCTCGGAGTGCTGGCGCTCTTGATATTATTTGTCGCCTTGATCTGGCTGTCGTTGGAAATTGTGGCGCGAGCGAAGGACCAGCTCGGGGCGCTGCTGGCGGTCGGCATCCTCTGCATGTTGTGTTTTTGCGTGGTGATCAATATCGGCATGACGGTAGGCATGTTCCCCATCGTGGGAATTCCCCTTCCGCTCATGAGTTATGGCGGGAGCGCGACGGTGATGACCATGGCGTCGCTCGGCTTGCTCTTGAATGTCAAACGTCGTCGATTGAGTTTCTTTTAGTGAGAGGGTCATCGCACGGTCTCGCATAGATCGGGACCGATGCACGCGGTTTTATATTATGGTGCAAACCGTCGAGCCGACGAGCAGTCGGGTGGAGGCCGGAACCTGGGGATTCCCCGCGTTCGTCCTGCACATCGGTGCGACGGTTTTGCTGAATGGAAGGAGTTGGTATGGGAATCGAAATTGCGATTACAGTCGCACGCGAGGAAACTCGCGTCGCGGTGTTGGACGGCGGAGTCGTGACGGATCTCTTTGGGGATCGTGCGAAGCACAAAGACTTTGTCGGGAACATTTATAAGGGGAAAGTGGCGAAAGTGCTGCCTGGGATGCAGGCGGCATTTGTCGATATCGGCCTTGCGAAGGCGGCGTTCATGCATGTGTCGGATCTATCGTTGGACGCCGAACCGGGCGACACGCTCGTCGATGCGGATGAGGACGACAAGGATGCCGATAAGGATGGGGATATGCTGGGCCCCCGGCGCCAGAGCTCCAAGCCGATTGAGCAGTTGCTGAGCGAGGGGCAAGAGCTGATGGTGCAGATTTCCAAAGGGCCTATCGGCACGAAAGGCTCGCGAGTCACGACGTATGTGTCGCTCCCCGGGCGATACCTTGTGTTCATGCCCAATGTGGAACATATCGGTGTCTCCCGCCGCATAGCCCGTGACGAGGAGCGGGCACGGCTCAAGGACATCATGAAGCGAGTGCGGCATCCAGGCTGCGGATATATTGTCCGCACCGTGAGTGAAGGGGTCAAAGAAGATGAGTTGCGATCCGACGTCGATTTTTTGCACGTGCTGTGGCAGGACATCCTGGCCAAACGTGAACAGAAGGGGTCGCCGGCATTGCTCCATGCCGACTTGAGCTTGAGTTTCCGCGTCGTGCGCGATCTCTTCGGGAAGAAAGTGGATCGGTTATGGATCGATTCGCGTGAGGAGTACCAGGCGGTCAGAGATTTTGTGCAGCGATTCTCGCCGGAGCAAACGTCGCGCATTCATTTGTACGACAAAGATGAAAGTCTCTTCGATCATCTGGGCGTGGAGCAGGAAATGGCGCGGGCCCTCAGCCGCAAAGTCTGGCTCAAGTCCGGTGGACATCTCGTGATCGACCATACGGAAGCGATGACCGTCATCGACGTCAACACTGGACGGTTTGTGGGGAAGCGCGATCAGGAGGAGACCATTCTCCGGAACAATCTGGAGGCCGCGAAAGAAGTGGCCTACCAGATCAAGTTACGCGGGATCGGTGGCATCATCATCGTCGATTTTATCGACATGGAGCGGGAGAAGAATCGTGACAAGGTCTACCACGCATTGCTTGATGCGATGTCAACCGACAAGGCCCGCACCAGAGTGTCCAGAATCTCCGACCTGGGGCTGATCGAGATTTCTCGTGAACGGGTCAGAGAGGACCTCCTGCGGTCACTTTCCGAACCCTGTCTCTATTGCGAAGGGCGGGGCTATACGAAATCGCCGACCACGGTGGCCTATGAAATATTCCGCGATGTCCGTCGGATCGGTAGCAGTCCCGAACCGCAGCGGATCGTCATCGGTGCCCACCCCTCGGTCGTCGGGCTGTTGCAAGATGAAGAGCGGCAAGGCCTTGAGGCTGTGGAGCGTGAGTGCGCCGCAAAAATTATCGTCATGCCGGATGAGCACTTACATCTGGAACAGTATGATCTAGCAGTGCTCTAAGGATTGTGGCTTCTGTGCGACAAGATCTATGCAGCTTTCCAGCCAGTCTGTAGGTGCGGACTCCTCAGCTGAGGTCGCAGGTCCTTCTTCCGGTCATCGCATGACAAGGGCGGAACTGGAGTCGTGGTTCTGCCTGCGAGCGATCGATGGAGTGGGGGACCTGACTGTCCTTCGGTTAGTTCGCACCTGGCATTCTCCTGGGGCGGTCCTGCGGGCCTCCCATGATGAGTTGATTCAGCGTGGATGCAGCCTGCAACTGGCAGATGCGATACGCCGTGGGCCTGATCGTTCAGTCCATCGGGGTATTGAAACGGAACTGAATGCAATCGAGCGTCAGTGCATTGAAGTCCGGAGTGTGTTGGATCCCACCTATCCCACACGACTGAAGATGATTGCGGACCCTCCACCGCTCTTATACATCAGGGGCACATTGACGGAGCAGGATGACCTGGCAGTGGCCATCGTGGGTGCACGGCGTGCGACAGCGTCCGGACGTGCCCTGACCGAGGAGCTGAGCCACGACTTGGCAGAGGCCGGCATGACGGTGGTGAGTGGGCTTGCGCGCGGAGTCGATGCGGCGGCTCATCGAGGCGCGCTTGCCGCGCAGGGGCGTACAATAGCGGTGCTGGGCTGCGGGATCGATCGAACCTATCCTCCGGAACATGCGCGATTACGCGGACAGATCGAGGAGCGGGGGGCGATCCTGTCCGAGGTGCCGGTAGGGTCACCTCCTCACAGCCATCACTTCCCTCGGCGTAATCGTATCATCAGCGGGTTGTCTCTGGGTGTCATTGTGACAGAGGCTGCCATCAGCAGCGGATCATTGATTACCGCGAGACTGGCGGCCGAGCAGGGCCGAGAGGTTTTTGCGGTACCAGGATTTGTGAAGGAAGATACCAGTCGTGGAACGAACGCATTGCTCAAAGACGGTGCGGCGTTGATCGAACGTGCACAGGATGTCATCGATGTTGTCATGGCGCAATTGGAACCGGCGCTGCGTCTGCGCCTGCAGTCCTCTCGAGAGAAACGCGTCCCAGGCGATCAGCTGGGCAAAGAAGAGCAGCGGGTGTATGATGTTTTATCGTATGACCCGCACACAGTAGACGAGGTGATTGTCAGCACTGGATTGTCGGTGTCCACGGTGATGGCTTCGCTCTTGTCCCTGGAGCTTCGACAGAGAATCAGACCGCTGCCAGGGCAACGCTACCTTCGAGCGTAATCGTCGAACAGTTGCACAGATGCGGATTATTTGATACGGATGAGAGGGCAACCTCGTAGCGAACCGGAGTCTTCATGGCCAAAGCACTCATAATTGTCGAGTCCCCGACGAAAGCACGCACGATCAGCAAATATCTTGGGCGGGGTTATACCGTCATGGCTTCGGTCGGCCATATCAAGGATCTCCCCACGAGCAAGCTGGGCGTTGATCTGGAACATGATTTCACACCGCAGTATGTGACGATCAAGGGCAAGGCGAAGGTATTGGCGGATATTAAGAAAAAGGCGGAAGAGGTTGATAAGGTCTTCCTCGCGCCGGACCCTGACCGAGAAGGCGAAGCGATCGCGTGGCACCTCGAGCAGGAGTTGCTCGGAAAATCAAAATCCAAGTCCAAGAAAAAGACAGAGGGCAAGGTCTTCCGGGTACTGTTCAATGAAATCACGGAATCGGCCATCAAGCGCGCGCTGCAGTCGCCTGGGCAGGTCGACATGAAGCTGGTGAATGCCCAGCAGGCCCGCCGAGTGCTTGACCGGATTGTCGGATACCAGGGGAGCCAATTGCTCTGGACCAAGGTGCGCCGAGGACTCAGCATGGGCCGTGTCCAATCTGTCGCGATGCGATTAATTTGCGAACGCGAACAAGAACGAGAAGCCTTTCGCGCTGAAGAGTACTGGTCTATTGCGGTGCTGTTATCGGGAACCAATCCGCCTCCGTTCGAAGCCAAGCTCCACAGTATCAATGGACAGGACGCCTCGATTGCGACAGAGACCGAGGCGAGGCGCATCGTCGAGGCCATTCAAGGGAAAGAGTTTGTCGTCGACTCGATTGAACGAAAAGAAAAGAGGCGGAATCCTGTCGCACCCTTCATTACCAGCCGGCTCCAACAGGAAGCGGCGCGCAAGCTGCATTTCTCATCGAAAAAAACGATGACTCTGGCGCAGAAGCTGTACGAAGGGATCGAGATCGGAGCGGAAGGTCCGACCGGTCTGATTACCTACATGAGGACGGATTCTCCGCGTATTTCAAACGAGGCGATGGCGGAGGCGCGCCAGGTGATCCAGGACCGGTTTGGCGCAGAGTATTTACCGGCCACGCCGAACGTGTACAAGACGCAGAAAGCGGCGCAAGAAGCACATGAAGCGATTCGTCCCACGTCAGCGGCCCGCGATCCTGAGTCGATCAGGCAGTACTTAGAGCCGGATATCCATAAGCTGTATCAGTTGATCTGGAATCGATTTATTGCGTCGCAGATGGTCCCTGCGATTCTCGACGTGACCCGCGTAGAGTCGAGTCCCGTCATGACGAAGGGGAAATTTCTGTTCCGATCAACCGGCACCGTGGTGA
>DATNCR010000184.1:0-5143 GCA_035607135.1 Nitrospiraceae bacterium | reverse complement strand
CGCTTCGCTCGGGTGCCGAAGCCTTGGCCTTTCTCCGGACAGTCGATGCCCCAGAGGCGGACACGCTCCGGGCGTTGGTTGTGCAGAACTTCGAGCATGTCGCAGTCCATGACTCGAATCACCTTGGCTTGGTATTCGGTGACAGCAAGAGCATGAGAGGGAGTCAGGAGAGAGACGAGCACAACGAGGGGCCATACGGGCAAGAAGCGGCGGAACAGACGAATTGAGAAGGGCATGGAATCCTCGAAGAGAGGGCATTGTAGAAAGAATGCTAAGAAGGGAGCAAGGGCCACCGTTGTGGATTTAGGGAGATTTGAGGAAGACTGGCGCATCTATGATTTGCGCGCACCACTGTCAGATGAACCCGCAGCATTCGCATTCTTACAGAAGTTGCCCCCTGCGCGACAGTGCTGACCGCCCGCCCCCGTTTTGGGCTGTCATCGCAAAGAGGCTACACGCGCTCAAGATGGCCTGTTCATAGCTCATTGGGCGTTTTCCGTGCATGACTGGGTCGCAGCATTTCGTTGAGACCCCCTCCGCTTCGGTATCTCTATGTGGGCATAGTGTGAGCATCCTAATTGGACGAGTCGGAATGTTGATGACACACGTGGGAGTGCGCCTGGTAGACAGCCAGCCACTTTGCGGAGTCTATTTCCGAGGTCACTGAATGCGATCGATGGGGATAGGCATGCAAGAGGTCAAAGGGTTGAGTCGTCTGTAGCGTGTTCCACAGCCCCTCTAGACACAACGCGGCTTGGTATTGACCATTGCTCCAGAGGACAGCCACCATCTCTCCGTATACCCGAACTCGTCTCTTCCGACCCGCTTCCTGAAGATGCTGACCGAGTACCGCCATGAACAGGGCGTGATTGGGCCAGTCATCCACCATGAAGTAGGATAGTAAGGCCGCCGCATCGAAAAATGACAGACCTGTATTACTCAAATCGTCTGGGGTCAGTGCCTGGCGAAGCGTATGAACACGTGGGGCGGTGGCAACAATGATCACCATCTCATTGTTCTGCAGACCCGCTTTCACAAAGCTCACGAGGGATTCAGTTAAGAACTCGTCATCCTCATAGAACTGGGCGACGTGCTGGGAGAGAGGAGGAGGCATACCAGACCCCGTATTTACATATTCAATCTCTTGCAGGCTTCAGCTTCTACTCGGCGGGGCGTCTGCCTTTACTGTAGCCACTCCATCCCTGCGATGCAAGCGGCAGGCGGCTTATAGAGCCACCGTGCAGGAAGAACCTCGTGGACGTTCACAAGAACCACACGAGGGACGAGAACTCGAAGAAAGCGATCCAGTCTGCGCTGGAATTGGTCTGTGACCTAACTCCATGGGTGTCTGTCGCCTCTTCCGTTGCGTGGACTGTTTCGTCCGTATACGGCTTCGATATCACAATGCCATCACGTTGCGAGGAAATCTCTATCGCTGGCTTCCACTCGTTCTTTATCCGCCCGCTTCACGGGGACTGAACTAATTATATATTCCCGAACCGGGACTTGTTTGCTCATGGGATATCCATCTTTATGGAGATCCCAGCCTCATACGTCGCACGGAATCGTTCGGTGACGTTTCCGCTCCTCTGCGACTGCAGCAGCCCGGATGAGTTTCGCCCGTATCTTTAATCGTCTGAGTTCAGCCAACCTCTCTGTCGTGCGAGCTTGTTCGCGTCGAAGTCGGTCGACCTGGGACTGTAGATAACGCTTTTCCTCCTTATGAAGCCCCTCGCATTCGTGTTGGGAAAGCTCACGCCATTCTCCATCGTCCTGCGCCCGCCTCATGCGCTCTCCCAATGATTCACGTATCAGCTTAGCTCGCCTACACATCAGCGAGTTTAAGGCCTCCTTGCGACACTGGACTTCTTCTTCCTCTGCGAGAATTTCACGAATTTCTGAACCCAGCATGATCCACCTCCGTTACTGGATCACGACAACACCAAATGGAAAACAGGCAATCAAATGCTGACTCAAGCGTAAGCCATCTCTACGGCTAAGACCCAGGAGGAAGGACCATCCCATCCTTGCGTATTCGTCGGCGGTCTCAAAACCCTCGACCTTCCCCACGACTTACAATCCTCTCCTCCGCTTCCAGCCAATCCTCCAAAGTGGAACCATCCTCTCGGCCATGCAGTTCATAAAGCGCATAGGCTACGGTTGCGATCTTCCCGTAATCCTTCCCCGTTATGGCGTGGGTGTCCAAGCATGCTTCCTCTTCTTGGATAAGCTTATCTTGAGTTGGCGGTTGTTTTATGGATAGTCGTTGGTCCACCTGAAACCTCCCTTCCTGATTGCTTGTCAAATTTTGATGAATCAAGCCAAATAACCTACTCTACGGTAGACCTCTGAAGTGAGAAAGCGTGCTCGCATGGTGGTTCCCGAGAAAGGACTTCCTGTTCCGTCATAAACCACCCTCCCACGGAGAGCCGTTTGTGAGTCCCACTGACGGAATCGACCCGGCAGACTCGATGAAATCGAGGAACGGTAAATAACACAAGGGATCCCGGCTTGGGAGCAATACAATGGGTGATCGCGAGATCATCGCGTTGACCGGATTGTGTATGGTAAATGATCAATTCACCGCCCCAGTCCGGATGCCATTCATCGTGGAGATAGGTCACTAACGCGAGACGTCGTACTGGAGAGGAGAGTTTCGTCAGCTCCCTTAAATCTCCAGCTTGTGGGGTATCATCGTGCGTCAGCAGGCAATCACCCGCCCCGTACGAATAATAATTAAAGTTCAAATGTCGTCGCGCAATGTTTGGAAAGGATTCGACATACGTCTTGATGCAGGGAAGCGCCACACGGTCGAGAAAGACTGCCGCGTCTGCCCGCGCCAAGTCCGCCTTCTGCCAATTACCACAATTCGGAAACACCTCATGCAAGATCCGCATGTCGCGCAGGGATGTCCACGCCGCTCGTTGCATGGCCTGGCGAAAATAGTGCTGTTCCTCCTCTGTCCAAAAGTCTTCAATCACCAGGACTGGGTGGTCATGAAATGAGAACCGTTCAGCATCGAACTGGTCAAATGCCACCTGCATACAGTTCCCTATAAGATATATCGAGACAACAACCCTCTGAAGTCATCGGCCATTGTTGAGCCTCACGCAACCTTGTTCAGTCTCCTGATTCAGGATCGACTGCGATGGAGACTTCGTTCCTGGGTGGCACTATAGCTCCGTTACATGATGCAACCATGAACGAGTCATGAAGAATTTTTCATGAATGGACTCTTGAATTCGGAGATGCTCTCCTACGCCCTAAACCTACCAAGGATCTGATTTAGGGAGGAGGACGACTAGGTTTTGCAGGTTAGAGTCTCGCGGGTTTAAGAATTAAAATTCTTTTTGAGAGGGATGTGCGCAAAGAAGGGGCTATAGTTACATAAAGTTTATATACCAATACTAAATAGTATTTATTAACAAAGTATTGAGCTAGCCCCTCAGTCTCCAAGGCGTCGAAATTATGAATCCTGTGAGTTAAAATACTGATCGATGGCGCCCCCAAGCAGGATTCTCGATACGCCACAGCTTCACAGAAACTTCACTCTCCTCAATTCGTAAAGAACCTGGTTGCAAAGCCAACATGCCGAATTACGCTCCTGGCTTTTCTTCATTCCGAGAAATGTCCCATAGGCCCTAATACGACGATATGGCTCTAAGAAACCATGTCTCAATTAATTTCTCTTCACTAAATTCGGAGAATTTTAAAACCTATTTAGTTATTTCACGAATTGCTTTCTCTCGATTTTCGATTTGTCGTACCCATGAACCTACGGCCCGCTGATTAAGCATCCCGCCGAAGACCTATCCAACACCACGAGCTGACGAGGGGGAAGCATGAAGTATCATGCTCCTGAATCATCCTGCATCATGGTTGTTTGGCACCACGTTGGCACCAAGCCACCTACAACCATCACGGAATCCGCTGATAGTGTATGAGCGGGATAGTGCGGTAACTGGCCCTCTGGGATGAAGGCGACCAATAGAGAGTGGACTGCACATTGGCAAAGGGACTGCCGAGTAGCACACTCGTGCTAGTTGGTGGCGATGATCTTTCGCCTGGGGAGTGAGCTCCGTTGGCTTCTGAATGCCAACGCAGAAGTAGACCTAGTTATTCTTCGAGCACAGTTATTAATCTGTGGAAGTTCCTTCCTGGTCCTCAGGTATTTTCCCAACCATTCCGGGAGATCCTCCTGATACGTATCCATCCATTCGTGCTGTATACCTATAACCAAGAGGGCGGTGTGAAAGAGGGTGGCAGCTAAGAATGAATGAGCGGTTATTGATGCAGGAAAACACAATGGCTGCGATAGACAGCCTAAACTAGGAGGTGAAGCCATGAGATTTGATCGATCCAAATTCGGAGTGATGGCCATGTTGCCGCTGATAGGTCTGCTGACTCTCACAGGGTGCAGCGGGGTACTTTCTGCGACTATGGAAGAGAAGCTGGCGGCCGGAGGCACCGCGGATGATCATCTGGCAGCAGCTAGATTGTATCAAGATAAGGCGCGCGAGTTGAACGCCAATGCCGCGCAGTACGAGACTGCCCTTTCGAAGATCGGTCCCTATGAGGACACCAAGGGGTTTCGGCGTGGAGCATTAACGGCGGCTGCGCAAGAAAACAGGTATGAGGCGAAGCAGATGCAGGAGCAGTATGCCACACATCTGGCAGAGGCACGGGCCCTCTATGGAAAGGTACAGCCTCACTAACAAGGTTTGACCGAGAGGTCTCCCGCACCGACGATCGATGGCGGCCACGCTCTACGATGGGAGCGGGAAGCCAGCGGACGTCGGTGCGTTCTGCTCTTTGACTCAGCGGGTGCGGAGAACCTGCGTTGTGGGCGAAGAAGTTGAGACATTTATGCGCCTTGAACTTGGCACCGATTCCTATTCCCTGCTGACCCGCCTGTGGCAACGACTCTCTCTACCTCTCACCGATTGGTTGATAACAGGGCAGGGGGAGTGACATGACGTATCGCCAAGATACCCCTACCTCCGGTTCGCTTTTACGTATACGTTCAGCCCCTTCGGATGTCAGCGTCTCATTTGAGTGTCGCATGATCTATACTGAAGAATTCTGTACGGCGTGTACATTAACGCAGCCCGTGGTGACACCTCACCTCAGGCCAAACGGTTTA
>DATNCR010000159.1:0-9225 GCA_035607135.1 Nitrospiraceae bacterium | reverse complement strand
GGGGCCTTGAAGTTGGAAGAGAAGAAGCGTCTGCATGTCTTCTTGTGGGATGCCGTCACCCCCACAGACCATGACGGCGGCAGCTGAGACTGTAGCAGGAACAAGGAGGTGCTCTCATGAAGCGAGAACAGGTCGTATCTGGAAACGGGCTTCAGTCTGTGGCAGAAGCGGTCAATCGGAGACAAGCCCCCCGGCCCTCGGTAGAATTCGGGTTGATGTACTCAGCGCAAGACTCTTCCGGCGAACTCCTCATGGGCGACGGAATGGTCACGGACCTCTCGTCTACGGGATTGGGCATTCGCGGCAACGCCTGCGTCACGCCAGGTATGGAACTCACGATTTTTCTTTACCTCCCCGACGGACAGGACCCGCTGTTCGTGATGGAAGCGAAGGTGGCTTGGGCAGCAGGACATCGGTTCGGAGTCGAGATCCTCAAGATGAACCTGCGGGAACGAAACCGGCTCCGTCACTTCTTGTATGCGAATTCCAGTTATTCCGATTAGAGCGACTGTGTTTGCACGGAGTACCCAATGGACCGGACTACTTATGTACCGTCAAAGACGTGGCAACCCATTCGTCAGTTCAGGCCCCAGACTGCAGTGCAGCTCAGGGGATTCCTTCCAGATTCTGGTCTGTGTTTCTGTCGCTGGGAGTTTCCTGCATGTTGGCGTCAGCAACTGAATTTAGGCACCTCCTGTCAAGATAACCCTCAGCTCCATCCCAGCCTCGTAGAACAGTACGCCTCCTAGCAGGCCAGGATTTGTTCCAACTCTTGTTCTCCCTCCTATTAAGAGAGCTGAAACGAGCTGGGTCGATCAAGGATGGATGGGGTAGAAGCCCAGAGCCTCTACCTCCCCCGTTCCCAACGATCACATTATCCCAGTCCGTCATTCCGCCTTAGTGGAGATCCACACTCATGCCGCCACGCACACACCATAATACGCTGCTCGAAGGACTTGCTGACGCCTGCCGTACCACCCATGTTGAAAGCTCACGCCCCACATCTGGGCAGGGTTCTCCGCAAAAGCCGATCCCGACTAATAGTTGGCCGCCTGTATAGCGTGAAATAGATGTCCCTGTGGAAGATCAGAGAGGACCCACAGACGGATCAACCGGACTCGCCCTGGCTGAAACGGCTCACGTCGTTTCTCACCCATGCTTGCCGCCTAGAAACGGTGCATGCTAGGATCTCGGTAAGTGAGCACTTACTTACTATGAAGAAACGGACCACACAGCCGACGCCTCGGAATGGGCAACGGGCATCTGCGCACGATCGTCAGGCCAGCCTCATTGCGGCCGCTGCTTCGCTCTTCGCCGCAAAAGGGTTCAACGGCACCACCACAAAAGAGATTGCCAAAGCGGCAGGCGTGAGCGAGGCCTTGGTCTTTAAATACTTTCCGACGAAACGGACACTCTACGGCGCAATCCTGGCAGAAAAAGTGACGGTCAACGAATTGCTCGAACCGGTGGAGGCAGCGGCCAAGAAACGCGACGACCATCGCGTGTTTACATTGATCGCGAGCTATCGCATTCGCCCCGGGGTCGACTCGACACTCTTGCGACTCCTCCTGTTCAGCGCGCTGGAAGGGCACGAACTGTCCGAGATGTTCTTCGGCAAGCACCACAAAGTCTTCTATGACCATCTCGCCGCATACATTCGCACAAGAATTGAAGATGGCGCGTTTCGGCCTGTCGATCCCCTCCTGGCTGCCCGCGCCTTCATCGGCATGATCGCCCATCACCGGCTGCTCCATGAGATATTCAGCGTCCCCATGCACCAATCGCATGAGCACACGGTGGCAACCTACGTCGACCTGTTCCTCACCGGACTGGTCAAAATGCCGGCGGACCGTCAGACACCGGGAAGACCTGTGCGATGAACCCCCTGAAACAACATCCGATTGTCACACTCGGCGTCATTATTTTCTTTGCCATCACGGCCCTCGTCGTGTTTCGCCTCAGCAGCGGGGCCAAGAGCGACACCCGCAAAGCCAGGGCCATCACCGTCGCCACCGTGGCGCCCCTGAAACAGGACCTGGACATTCGCCTGACCTATACCGCCGACATCAGCCCCAACCAAACGGTCAATCTGTTCTCACGGGTTGACGGCTACATCGCCAAGATCTACGTCGATAAAGGCGACCTCGTCAAAACCAACCAGCTGCTGATCGAGATCGATCACACGGATTATCAGCATGCCGTCAACCAGTCAAAGGCAAACCTCGCTGCAGCCAGAGCCAGGGTTGCGCAGCAGGACGCGAGTGTCCGCAATGCCACCCTCACGCTCAATAGGATGCAGACGTTGATCAAGGATCAGTTTGTCTCGCAACAGGACTTGGATAACGCCCAGGTTGCATTTGATGCGGCAGCGGCGGCACTCGACTCACTCCGCGCACAGGTTCAGCAAATGGAGGTTGCCCAGGCACAGGCCGAGACAAATCTGGCCTACTCATTTATCCGTGCACCCTTCGCGGGTTACGTGGCCGAGCGCAACCTCGATCTCGGCTCCTATGTCAGCGGGACAACCGCCGGCACCTCCACCGTCTCGCGAGGAATTCTCACGCTCCATGAGATCCAGACGGTCCGCATTCTGATCGAGGTCGTCGAGAAGGATGTTCCGCTCATCCATGTGGCCCAAAAGGCAGAAGTGCGCGCCGAAGCTTATCCCGATCGCGTGTTCGAGGGCACCGTCACCCGTGTCGTCCAGGCGCTGAACCGGGCTACCCGCACGATGACGATCGAGGTGGATCTTCCGAACAAGGATCATGTCTTGAAAGGCGGCATGTTCGCCCGCGTCGAGATTCTCGTCGGCACGCATCCCCACGCGATTCAAATCCCCATCGACGCGGTGAGTCGATTGGAAGATGTCCAATATGTCTATATCGTGCGCGAAGGAAAGGCTCAGCGGGTGCCGGTGGAAATCGGATTCCGCGACGAAAACCGGGTGGAGATTACCAAGGGATTGGATGGGTCGGAGCAGGTGATTGTCTCCGGGAAAGACCTCGTGCACGAAGGCAGCCCCGTGCAGGCTCAACCTCTTGTTGCACCCATGAAGCGTGAGGGTTGACACGTGAGGTGTGCGGTGAAGATGTCGTACCGCTGTCCACGTCTCTGTTCAGCCCGTGACCTCCTACGCCAGACATTCCACGATTCACGTTTTTCGTCTTCATTATGTGGCTGACTCTGCTCGCACTTCGCAACCGCATCGGCATCCTGATGCTGTCCCTGGCCATGGTGATCCTGGGCGGCACCTCTGTGCAACGGATACCGGTCGATCTCTTTCCACAGATTCAAGTGCCTGTTGCGTTCGTCGGCGTGATCTATAAAGGCGCACCACCGCTCGACATCGAACAGAGTGTCGTCTATCCCATCGAGAAAGCTGTCAGTTCTGCGTCGAACGTCGAGCATGTCGAGTCCTTCGCCAAGCAGGGCATCGGCGCAGTACAGATCTGGTTCAACTGGGGCACGGACATTAACGCTGGCCAGATGGAGGTGATGCAACGTGTCACCCAAATTCTCAATAGCCTTCCGCCCGGCATCGGGCAACCCTTCATCGTCAAGTTCGACGTCTCCAATATCCCTGTCTCCCTTGTGACGGTCTCCAGCGACGATCTCGACGAACGGGCCCTCTACGACTTGGCCTCGAATACGATTGCCCCACAGATTGAACAGATCGCCAACGTCGCCGCAGCTACCGTGGAGGGAGGGAAGATCCGTCAGATCAACATCAACCTCGACCCGGCACTGTTAAATGCTCGCAGCCTCTCGATCCTCGACGTCGTCAAATCCGTGAAGGCTGCCAATCTGATTCTCCCCTCGGGCGACATCAAAGCCGGCAATTTGGACTACAACGTCTTCACCAATAACCAGTTCCGCACGGTCGACCCGATCCAGGACGTGATCGTGAAGGTCAACCCGCAAGGCAGCCCCGTACGCGTACGGGACGTCGGGACCGTGACCGATTCGTCGGACATTCAAACCAACATCGTCAGGACCGACGGGGCACGAGCCGTGTATCTGCGGGTGAACAAACAACCCATCGCCAACACCGTAGGGGTGGTGGATGCGCTGCGCAAGGCTCTGCCGAAGATGGTCGGCATTCCACCCAGTGTCAAGATCGGCATTTCTTTCGACCAATCGATCTATATCCGCCAATCAATCAGCAACCTCATCGAACAGGCATGGCACGGATCGCTGCTGGCCGCATTGGTCATCTTGCTGTTCCTTCGTAATCTGACGAGCACCCTGATCATCTCCGTTTCCATCCCCCTCTCGATCATGGTGACCTTCATCGTGCTGTACTTTTCCGGGCAAACCCTGAATGTATTCACCCTGGGAGGCCTGGCCCTAGGAATTGGCCGGCTCGTAGACGATTCCATTGTGGAACTGGAGAACATTCAACGGCATCTCAACACCGCACCCCGCCGCTGGGAGGCAATCCTGGAGGCGGCCCGGGAGGTGGCCATGCCCATTCTCGCCTCGACGATCACCACGGTCGTCGTCTTTCTCCCGATTTTCTTCGTTGCCGGGATTGCCCGCCTGCTCCTGATTCCCCTGACCATCACGATCGCCATCTCACTGTTTACTTCCTTTTTCGTGTCCCGCACGGTCACCCCGGCCCTCTGCTACAAATTTCTCAAGCCGGAACAGGAGTCTCACCGTTCGATGCCGACATGGTTCGTCCGTCTGATGGATTGGAGCCGCGAACGATATGAGTCCCTGGATAAAGGCTATGAGGAATCACTCCGCTGGGTCTTGGCCCATCGCTGGCTATTGATCACCGGCATTCTGGTCCTCTTCACCGCTTCACTCGCACTGGCGCTCAAGATCGGAACGGAGTTTTTGCCGGTGTCGGATGAAAGCCAGTTCCGGATCGTCCTGCGCGGACCAGTCGGTCAGCGGGTGGAAAAAACCGAGCAGCAAGTGGCCGAGGTCGAACGGGTGCTGCGGGCTCAGATCCCTGCCGAGGAACTGGAAACCATCGTCTCCAGTACCGGCGTGCTCGCCCAGGGCCGGTCCTCCCTGTTCAACCCGAACACAGGTCCCCATACATCGGCCATCTCCGTCCATCTCGTCACACCGGACAAACGAAAGCGAAACCAAATACAGATCATGAACGACGTGAGACCCAAGGTCTTAGCCCTCTTTCCTGGCGTCGCGATGTTCTTCGATCCGGGCGGGCTCATCAAACGAATCACCAGCTTCGGCTCGCAGAAGTCTGTCGACGTCGAAATCTACGGCTACGATTTCGAGAAGGCGCGGGAGGTCATCCGGAAAGTAGAAAATCTCATGCACCAAATACCAGGCCTTGCCGATATCGAAGTCAGCCGCGAGGAAAACTATCCCGAGGTCAACGTGGTGGTGGATCGCGAGAAGGCTGCTCTCCTTGGTATCAGCGAAACGGACGTCGCCACCGCCGTGCTCTTCTCCCTAAACGGCAATGGCCAAACCGACCCCATCATCTACACCGACCCCCAAAACGGGAACGAGTACTACATCAGCGCCTGGCTCGCGGAAGAACACCGCAAGGACCTCACTGCCATCGAGAATATCGTGTTAACCACACGAACCGGAGAACCGGTTCTCCTCAAAAACGTCGCCTCGCTCAAGCTCAATGCCGGCCCGGTCAAGATCGACCGCAAGTACTTTCAGCGGGTGGTCCATGTGACCGCGAACCCCGTGGATCGGGACCTCGGCGCCGTCGCCACCGACTTGGAGACAGCCTTAGATACGCTCCAGCTCCCTCCCGGCTTCAGTATTAAGTTGGCCGGCCAGATTCAACAACAGAGAGAAACGTTTGAGGGTTTGTTGTTTGCCACGGTCCTAGCGTTGATCCTCGTGTATATGGTGATGGCCGCTCAGTTCAAATCCCTGATCGATCCCTTCGTCATTATGTTTTCGGTCCCGATGGGCTTCCCGGGCGTAATCCTGATCCTCTTCCTGACCGATACCACTCTCTCCACTACGTCGATGATGGGCATCATCATGATGCTGGGCATTGTGGTCTCAAACGGTGTCCTGTTGGTCGATTATACGAATGTGTTGCGACGGCGAGGGCGGGAGTTACACGACGCGGCGGTCACCGCTGCGCGGACGCGACTCAGGCCCATTCTGATGACCTCCCTCGCCACCGTGTTTGGGCTGCTCCCCATGGCCATCGGTTGGGGCACCGGCGGTGAAACCAACGCCCCGTTGGCGCGCGCTGTCGTCGGAGGACTCAGTTTCTCGACGATCCTCACACTCTTCCTCGTTCCCACGATTTATGTGATGTTAGAAGAGCGGTTTCCCCGCCATGCAGACAGAGCTCCGGAGGAGGCCGACTGGATAGCGACAGAGCATGGACCGGCACCGCTTCCTCGATAGCAGGAAGCCGAATACGCCCCTCTGTGTTTCTGCAGTTTGAAGAAAGAGCTGGTGGGTTACCTGACGGTTGGAAAGAGCGCCTTCAGCTGCATCGCCAAGCCAAGGTCTCCGCTGACCTTGAGCCGGCCCGTCATGGCAACGGCTTTTCCGCTCAGCTGACCCTTGAGAATCTTGATGCAATCCTCTCCTGCCATCGAAAGCACGACGTGCGGATCCGCATGCATGCCCTCTGCGACCTGACAGGCCCCGTCCCGGATCGTGAGAATATACTGTCCGCCCTGCGCACCGCTCAGATCGAATTGGTAGACGGCATTAAGATCTTCGGCGGCCCCTGAATCAAGCAGACCAGGAAGACGCTGAAAGAACTCTTTCACAGTGGTGGGATCCATGGCTCGTCGGAAGGGAAGTGCCTCTTGGACCGATACCGGGAGCCGCGCTGCCGCAGCCCCCGGTCCTCAGCCTAGTAACGGAGTGTGACCGTCGCGGTACTGCGACGCGCGCCGAAAAAGTCTTTGGAGAATGCCTCGACGACGGCAGGGTCATAGCCCTTGCAGCTGAAAATGTCGAGGTAGGCATTGTTCGTATCATTCGCAAAATGGCCGCTGATCAACGAGGTCGAAATAAGTTGCACCATGGAATAGCCGGCGACGCGGCCTGAGCCGAAGTCGACAACCTGGCACTCGCCAAAACGCTTCATGTCGATCAGCTCACACAGCTCGACGACATAGCGACGGATATGGTCGGCATTGCGGATAAGGTCGGGATGACAATCTTGGAGGTCGACGGCGGTACAGAGTCCCCACGCCTTCCCTTCACCCACCATCTCCTGGGAGGCAAAGGAAGCAGCTACTGGGGACTCGGTTGGAAAGATTGCAGACTCGGAATCAGTCGAGCTACTCATAAAGATTGTACACCTTTCTGTTAAGAGGGTGAAAAAACTGTGACGATGAACTGTTCAGTCGGACTATACCACGAAACTTTTCACATCAGGGGGGATGGAAAAACTTTTTTTCACACCGAGAGGTTTAAGGACCACTCGAGCGATTGACAAGGTTCTCAGCGGTCGGAGAGAATGCCGCCCATGACCAATGTCGCCCCGTCTGAACCGAACCCGTCTCCATCCTCCGCCGACCTCCCCGATCGTCTCTGCACCTGGTGTCGGCTGCCGATGAAGAAGCGTCTCGTCGGCGGCAAGCAGTTCATCCACTATACTTGCCCGAAGTGCGTCTTCCAGCACACCACGAGACTCGGTCCAAAGCCTCCCAGCCCCGCACACTAGCAAGCTAGGGAAAAGCTATTGTGGCGGACTAACGCTTCGACGGTCCGTACGTGTGCTTGCGACGAGCTCAGTCGAGCGGCATAACAGGAAAACATTCCCGCAGGATGCTCAAAAAGGCGACCTTCTCACCCGCCCAACCCTGGCGCGCCAAGACGCGCCTTGTCCCAGGCAAGGCCGCAGGTGAGTCGAAACCGGAGGAGGTACCCACCGCACTTCGTGGGGCCGTTCGCCCATTCAATAGATCTTGGCGAACGGAAAAACCCCTCCAGGGCTTCCGACCTCCGAGAAGCTTCCCTTCAACGTTGAGGATTTCGATGAACCGAGAACGAAGCTGGCGGGCTTTTTCAGCATCCTGCTAGCGCGGAACGGCTACCGGCGTGAAAGGCTGGTCTGCACGTGATCGTCAAGGAGATGGCTCAATCGCTCCCTGTCCTCCGGACTGATTGAGGTGATCTTCGTTCCGAACTTAGGGGAACGCACGTGGATGATTTGCAAACCACATGTCAGCATTCTCCCCTGCTCTAGCTCGATGACAAGTTGGAGTGCATCGCCGCTCTTCACGAACAAGCGACTCTCAATCCGGACACCGGTCTCGCTGACATCCAGAATCCTGCATGGCGCTGAGAGCGACCCCCGCTGCAGACGGCCGACCCGGCTGACTTCAATGCGTGATCTCTTCCGCTTAAATCCCATGCGCTCCTCCTATTCGGGGAATCATACCAATTGCCAGACCCTCTCAAAAGAAAAATGCTGAATGAAGCTACCGCGTTTCTCCGACAAGGCATTGCACCGGCTCCATGCGACTACGATTGACGCCCAGATCGCCATAGCCGGTGCGGGAAGCGGAACGGACTCGTCTTCCTCAACTCGCTTCGTGTGAGGCAGCGAGCGTACAATCTCTTTTAATGCCTCCTTTGCCTCGGCTCGTGATTTGCGATAACGAATGGGCGCGATCGCATGGCCTTCGTCCTGAGCTTGGGTCGAGACGCAGTTGGGGCTGGAGGGGGAGAGCGAGTGTACGTATGCTCATGACGCAGGAACTGTGCGCTCTTGATCGATGGCACGCAACCAGATTTCTACGACCAAAACCGCATTGGAGGGAATCAATTCTGGAACACCAGTGTCGCGATAGGCTAGATGCGGGCTCATGCGGACTTTGCGATAGCCGCCGGCCTTCATGCCCATCAAGGCATGCTCCACCCCAGCAATGGCCCGGCGTCGCCCAAGCACGATGGTGTGATCGACGAATGTGACTCCTGCCTCGACTCGCACCATGTCTTTGGGAAGCCGCTTTGCCTGGACATCATTGAGCGGCACTTCGTCTCCCTGGTTCAGGAACATTCTTGTGTTGTAGACGACGCGGTCACCTTTTTGGGCCGGCGCTCCCGCTCCTTCCCGCTCGTCAAGCAATGTGAGCCCGCTCATCCGTTTCATCAATACAAGACAGTCCTGAGCGATGGTTGAACGTTACCCCTCGCTTCCACGTGGGTCGAGACCCGTCCAACGATACGTCCATCTTCAGTTTCGACGTCCACGCGCCAATCGCCGGGATCGAGTCGCTGCTTAAACGTATAGGTTCGATA
>DATNCR010000155.1:0-4549 GCA_035607135.1 Nitrospiraceae bacterium | reverse complement strand
CCGAGCTCTGGAAGGATGAGTTTTTCCATCGCCAATTTGACGGCGTTTTCGGAGCCGGGGGTTGAGAAGAGGATGCGGCCTTTGATGATCCCTGCTGTTGCGCGGCTCATGATGGCAGGGGAGCCGATATCCTGGTAGGTCAGGTATCGAAAGATCTCACCGAATCCCACCAGTCGTTTCTCCAGCATGGCGTCGACCGCTTCGAAGGTTGAATCCCTTTTCGAAATGCCGGTGCCGCCGTTCACGATGATTGCGTGAATCTTCTTGTTGGTCAGAGCGGCTTTGATTTTGGCTTTGATCTTAGTTGGTTCGTCTTTGACAAGATGGTAAGCGACGACGACATGGCCGGCATCTTTGAGTAGATGCATGATGCGGTGGCCACTCGTGTCGGTCTCGGACGTGCGGGTGTCGCTGCAGGTAATGACCATACACCCGATGGAACTGGGTGCATGGGATTTATGTTCATGAGCCGTATGGCTACCCATATCGTTTCTTACAGGATGCTGAAAGGCTGCCAGCGGCCTTGCCTGGGACAAGGCGCGTTTCGGCGCGTTTGATCATCCTCTCGGTGAGTTTTTATAAGAGCTATTTCCAGACTGCGTCCGGGTTTAGCTTTGCGACCGGCTTCCCACCCTTGATGTGCTCATCGATGATCGTTGCCACGTCGGCTTCCGTCACTTTGGAGTACCAGGTGGCGTCCGGATAGACGACGACGGTCGGTCCCTGCTCGCAGGGGCCGAGGCAAGAAGAACCGCTGACGAGCACTTCACCGGGAGTCACGCCCTTCTGCATGAGGCCGATGTTAAAGGCCATGAGGAGGGAGGCTGCTCCGGCGCTACCGCAGGAAGGCTTCGGGTGCCCCGGGGGCCGAGAATTGGTGCAGACGACGATGTGATGTTTCGGCTTTGGCATGCATGCTCCTTCGTTGGTTTCGAGCTGTCACGGTCAGTGATCTGCCGTCGGCTCAGATGGAGAAATTCCTGAATCCCGGGAATGTTGATCGATTCCCTGTTTCAGTCTGGTCTATAGGACTTCCACTGTTCAATACATTCGTCCGGAAGCTTCCAATGCGTGAGGCCCTTCATCACCCAATCCAGGTAGTGCGCTTTGGGTTTAAACTTTCCGATCGGGAGGGCGGCATAAGTCGTGACGAGCATTTTCTCTCCCGCTTCTGTCAGGACCGTGACTTGGACCTGACGAAACGCGCTGGGTGGGACATCCTCTTCGAAGAGGTCCATCAGCTTGAGATCTTCGTCGGTCACCTCGAAGACCGCTCCCCACACCCGTTCTCCCGGTGAGGGGGCTATGCTGGCGAGGCCACATCGCCATTGCGAGGACCACCGGCAGAATTTGATCGTGTGCTCGGGAATGGTGGCCAGCATGAGGAATCGATGTTCCGGCGCGCGACGTTTGAGCTGCGTGGGGTTGAGATGGTCGCCGTAGAGAAAAAACTTCATTGGTGATGTAGCGCCCTACGGGTCAATATTCTGGACTGACAGGATGCTGAAAAAGCCCTCCAACGTCGTTCTCGGTTCGTCACAATCCTCAACGTACCCCAGAGGGTACGCCTCCGGTTGTGACTCACCTGCGGCCTAGTTGGACGTCTTTTTGAGCATCCTGCGGGATCGATCCTGTTCAACGACAGTTGCGGACAAACTGAGCACTCAAGCGTAGAGAAAAGCTATTTAGCATCTTGCGAGATGCGTTATTTGTAACATAACCTCTTTTGCGCGCACAAGCTGCGCGGACTGGCTGCGATCAGATTGACATCCCGCCGGCGCTCTTCCTAAGATGCCGTGCGAGTTTGTGTTGTTCCGGTTCTCCTCATCGAACCCCATGCACAGGATGTCCATGCCACCAGATGATCCTTCTACCAGTTCTGTGCCTCCCTCATTCACGATGGTGAAGATCATTCGTTATGCGGTGATGGCAGTGCTTGTCCTGGGCGCGATGTACTACGTCTGGCTGCTACCTCCGTCGCCGGTTCCCAGCGTCGATACTCGGGCTGCCGAGGCCCTCGCATTAGTACAACAGCATCGGGCCATTGGCTATCCCACAATACTTCAGGCGATGACCGAACATGTGAATACGATGAGGGAACGCAATCTGGCCGCCCGGCTGGGCGAATGGCGGGTGAAGCAGGTGGAAGGGGACCTGTACGAGATACGCATCCAGTTACGAGATCAAAGCGTGACGGGTCAATGGTTTGAACGCGAGTTTATTTGGCATGCCGATCTTGTGTTGAAGAAGGTCAATGCGGCGTCGCTGGTGGCTGATGGGATCACACCCAAAGATGGCGCTGCGCCATAGCAGGATGATGAAAACGCCATCTAACCGCGTTCTCGGTTCGTCAAAATCCTCAACGTACCCCAGAGGGTACGCCTCTGGTTTTGACTCGCCTGCGGCCTTGTTATATGACGTTTTGATCATCCTGCGGGAGGGTTCTTCCGTTCTCTGAAATTCTGCCGTGCGGAGATGGTTATTCCACAGCTAGCTATTTGAAGTTATCCGGCAGTGCGATCTGAATTTGATTCCCTTCGATTCGGACGGGACAACAGGCGACAGTAATTTCAGGATTCTCCGGACGCTTGCCGGTTTGTACATCGTATCGCCATGCGTGCCACGGACATTCGACGATGTGACCTTTCAGTGAGCCTTCTCCGAGCGGTCCTCCTGCATGCGGACAGGTGTTGTCGACGGCGTAGAAGGATCCATCGACGTTAAACAGTGCAATCCAGACTCCTTTGACTTCGACGGTTCGTCCGGTTCCCGGAGGAATCTCTTCTACTGTTGCGACGTTAACAAATTCAGACATGGCGCAAATTCTTCCTCTTGGCCGAGCGGCCGACGGAACTAGTATGTTCCGCAGACTGGCAATGGCTTGATTTCGACCGAGGCTTATGGCATAGAGAAGGTACGCGTTCAAATACTACACCCGGGCCCTCTTGCGCAAGGAGCCTCGGTTGGGAATGAGGTTGTTGCATGGAAATGACCCTTCTGCTCAACGCGACGTACGAACCCCTGCGCGTGGTCAATTGGCAAAAGGCGATCGCACTCCTCTGGCAAGGCAAAGTTGAAGTCCTCGAGGTCTACGACCGCGAGGTCCATGCGGTGTCAATCTCCATCAAGCTTCCCTCCGTCATGCGGCTTCTCAAGCTGGTTCGGCTTAAGGATGTCCACCGGGCGGTCAAGTTCTCCCGCATCAATATCTTCACGCGAGATAGCTATGCCTGCCAATACTGTCGGCACAAGTTCCGGACCGAAGAGCTGACATTCGACCATGTCATTCCTATCGCGAAGGGCGGGCGAAAGACCTGGGAAAATATCGTGACGGCGTGCTGGCGCTGTAACAACAAAAAAAGCGGCCGTACGCCTGAAGAAGCCGGGATGCGACTCTTGAAGAGGCCGGTGAAGCCGCGCTGGAATCCGATCGTGACTATCACCATCGGGATTCGGAACACACCAGACAGTTGGCGTGACTACTTCTATTGGAACATGGAGTTGGATGCCGACCCCGCAGATACATAACGCTCAGTTGTGACATTCTCGGTCTGACTGTCGCCGTTTTCTCTCACATACCCTCTCGTTCCTTAAACATCCGTCAAGATTCAACTCGGCCTGCCTATACATCTCGATCCAACCGAACCATCAAACCCAGCAGAATGCAGGAGAAGTTCTCTAGCATATGAAACCCGTTATCGGAGCCCGTCTCGTTTGTGGGGTTCGATGAATGCGAGAAACCCGCCAGCTAACCAGACAAACCAGATAGACCTGATAAACCTGAGTGTAAGACGGGCGGTTTACGCTGCAAAACAGGGTGTTGTATGATACGTCCGGTTATCGAATTGGGAGGAACTACCATGGCTGCAAATTCTGGCTTTCCCTTGTCTCTGGATGTCAGAGGGTACCCGGTGCTTGTACTGGGCGGAGACGAAGAGGCCGCGGAGAAGACCCAGCGATTGTTAGAGGCCGGGGCGAAAGTGATCGTTGTGGCGCCGACGCTCCACGACATACTCAAAGATTTGGCCGCATCGGCAAAAGTCCTGCACCGTGGTCGTCATTTTCGTGATAGTGATCTGGAAAGCGCGATTTTGGTCATGAACATGGTTCGTGGGGACAAGGAATTTTCCCGAGAGCTGTTTGCCAAGGCGCGGGAGAAGAAGGTCTTATTGTGGTCGGTGGATCAGCCGGAAGCGTCGACGGTCACGATGCCGGCGGTGGTGGCGTGCGGTCATTTGCGTGTGGCTATCAGCACAAGCGGGGTCGCTCCGGCTTTGTCGGGCTTTATGAAGGAAGATATGGAAAAGATCTTCGGTGAGGAATTTGCTGCGTTTGTCGATTGGCTCGGAGAACTCCGGGAGCACGCCACGGCGACTGAGCCGGATTTCGAGAAGCGGCGTGCATTGTTGCGTGAAGCATTGGATGGGTTTCGCTTGTTGGGCAAGGTCCAGTATCCGAAGGTGTGGCTGGATGAGCGGGCGAAGCACAAGGTGCCGTTAGGGGTAAAGGGTGAGGCGTAAGGGGTAGAAGATGCGATCCGCTCCAGTCG
>DATNCR010000145.1:0-4735 GCA_035607135.1 Nitrospiraceae bacterium | reverse complement strand
TCCGATACGATTCGGTCCCCCACCGAGGATGATCACTTTCTTCCGGTCGGTCGGGCGAGCCTCACATTCGCTTCCATACGTCGAATAGAGATACGGGGTATGGGCTTCAAACTCTGCGGCGCACGTGTCGACCCGCTTGTACGTCACCCGTCTTCGACCCTGACCGGCCTTTGTCCGCTGCTTCCTGACCGATGCTGAGGTCACGCCGACGAGCTGCGCGATACGATCATCTGAAAAGCCAAGCTCCTTGGCCTCCCACAGAACCGACTCCTCAAGCACGGCTGATTTCTTTCCCCCCTGACCGACCAGCAGCGCTTCAAATTGCATCAGATCCCGGATCTGCTCCAGAAACCAGGGATCGATCTTCGTGATCGCAAACAGATCGTCATTGGACAGGCCAAGGCGTATCGCATCCGCCACGTGCCACAGTCGCTCGGCAACGGGGGTCCGCAGATGGTGGCGTACCCGCTCTATCGCATGTTGCCGATCAATGCCGTCAGGAATGCCGCGATCCAAGCCTTCCCGCGAGGAGAGCCCGTTCATGTTCAACTCCATCGAACGAATCGCCTTCTGCAACGACTCTTTAAAGGTCCGTCCAATTGCCATCACTTCGCCTACCGATTTCATCTGCGTCGTCAGGGTGGGATCGGCTCCTCGAAACTTTTGGAAGGCAAAACGAGGAATCTTCACCACCACATAATCGATCGTGGGTTCGAAGGAGGCTTTCGTCACACCGGTAATGTCGTTGGTGATTTCATCCAACGTGTAACCCACGGCAAGCTTCGCCGCAATTTTGGCGATAGGAAATCCCGTCGCCTTCGAGGCAAGCGCAGAGCTCCTCGATACACGCGGGTTCATTTCGATGACGACCATGTCGCCGTTTTGAGGATTCAGGCCGAACTGGACGTTGGATCCGCCTGTATCGACACCGATCTCACGCATGATCCGTACTGCGGCATCGCGCATACGCTGGTATTCCTTGTCCGAGAGCGTCATGGCCGGCGCAACCGTGATGCTGTCACCCGTGTGCACTCCCATCGGGTCCAGATTTTCAATCGGACACACAATCACGACATTGTCTTTGAGATCCCGCATCACCTCAAGTTCATACTCTTTCCACCCGATCAGGGATTCTTCGATCAAGAGTTGACCGACTGGACTCATTGCTAGGCCCCAATCAACGATCTTCTCAAACTCTTCCCGGTTGTATGCGATGTTTCCTCCGGTTCCGCCCATGGTAAACGATGGACGAATGATCGCCGGAAATCCGATTTGTTCGAGAATCTTGATAGCGCCTTCACGGCTATGTGCCGTGCCGCTGGCTGGCACTCGCAACCCAATCCGCTGCATGGCATGTTTGAACGCTTCGCGATCCTCGGCCTTATGAATCGCCTCAGCAGACGCACCGATCAGCTTGACCTCATATTTTTCGAGCGTCCCCCGCTTGACCAATCCCATCGTCGTATTCAACGCGGTCTGTCCTCCCATGGTCGGAAGCAGAGCATCGGGCCGTTCACGTTCGATCACTTTCTCAACCACCTCAATCGTGATCGGCTCCACATACGTCCGATTCGCCAATTCGGGATCGGTCATGATCGTCGCCGGGTTGCTGTTGATGAGAACCACCCGGTAGCCTTCTTCTTTGAGGGCTTTACAGGCCTGCGTGCCGGAATAGTCGAACTCGCAGGCCTGGCCGATCACGATCGGCCCTGACCCGATCAGCAAGATGGACTGAATATCTGTTCGTCTCGGCACGAAGACCTCGTTTCAGAGTCAGCTAACTCGATTGTGGCATTGGCCCGATCGTCGGCTTGTATGGCGGAGGTGGCGGCGGAGCCATCCCTCCTCCAGGGCCATGATAGTACTGGAGCGCCTCAGGCAGCCAGGCTTCGATCTGATTGATACGCGTCAAATCGGACGGATGAGTGGACAAAAACTCGGGTACCGCCTGCTGCGAGCGAAAGCAGACCTTGCCGATCATCTGCCTCGGACAGCCGCTCATGCGCTCCCAAAACGGCACGGCTTCACGCGGATCGTACCCGGCCTGCGCCATCAAACGAAGTCCAACGTAGTCGGCTTCCGACTCTTGTTTCCGGTTGAAGGGCAGCGACACGTTCACCCCATACGCCCCTAACAAGCCCTGGATTGCACCGGCATTGGCTTTCCCGGTTGCCGCCGCACCCATGGCACCTAACTGCGCAATTTGATCCAGGATACTCCGGCTCATCCGCTCCACCCCGTGGCGCTGCAACGCATGCGCAACCTCATGCCCCATCACCGTCGCCAAGCCGGCATCGTCTTTGGTATGTTTGAGAATCCCGGTGAAGATGGCAACCTTCCCGCCTGGAAGGGCGAAGGCATTGACCATCTTATCGTCTTGAATGACCGCGAATTCCCACTGATACTCCGGTTTGTTCGCGGCTTCCGCGATGTTTCGTCCCACGCGGTGCACCAAATCGTTGATTTCCGCATTGTCGCTCAGCGGAGCCGACCGCAACACGTCTCGGAATGCGCTCAATCCAAATTGCAGTTCCTTCTCTTCGGAGAAAAAGATCAACTGATCGCGAGCCGTGCCTGGAGCCCGGTAGCACCCGGTCAGGCTACCGAACAGACTCAAGGCTGCCCCAATCCCAAGGGCCGTGCAGAGGCTCGTCGCCCCATGGGCACCCAACGCCAGCATAGTCCGACGTCCGATTGGCGTCGCAAAGAACCTGTCGATGTTGTCGTCCGATGATTGCATCATTGCGGATCACTTCACGGAACTCTTCGACCCATCGCTCAAGGCACCATGTTGATCATGGCATCCAGAGGTACATGAACTGCGGTGTTCCACCACGAACCATCGACAGCAAATCAAAATTGACTAACCCGGCGATGCTCGGACTTGCTCCGAACACACGCGAATAGATATTGTTTTGATACTCCCCAGGCCGCCCATATGTCACGACCCGCGCCTCCGTCAGACCTGCCTTCTTCTTGGCCATCTCAATGGCATCATCAAGATACCCAATCTCATCGATTAAGCCGGCCGCCTTCGCCTGATCTCCGGAGTAGATCCGCCCGTCAGCCAGTTTCTTGATTTGATCAGCCGACAGATTGGGACGCCCTTCCTGCACCACGGCCAGGAACCGTTGATAGAACGAGTCGATTACACCTTGAAAGATTCCCCGCTCCTCAGCGGTCATGACCCGAAAGGGTGAACCCATGTCCTTGCGGGGTCCCGACGTGATGGCACTGGCCTCGACACCCACTTTTTCAAGCAGCCCACGGGCATTGACGGTCAGCATGATCACACCGATACTGCCCGTCACCGTCGAGGGATGAACCAAAATGCTGTCCGCCGCCATGGCGAGATAGTAGCCCCCTGACGCCGCCACATCCATCATTGACGCAATCACCGGCACCTTCTTCTTGGTTTTGAACTCCCGTAATTCATGATACAGGATGTCCGAAGCGGTCACAGTTCCCCCGGGACTGTTGATGCGAACGACGACGGCTTTGATCTTGTCGTCCTTTGCGGCCCTCGTCAGCTCCTCCTTGAACGTGGCCAGCATGTTGGGCTGCGGAATGATACCTTCTTTATCTTGCGAGCTGATGACTCCAGACAGCTCGAGCAACAAGACTTTTCCTTCGCCCTTGCCGCTGAGTTCCGTTTCCTTCACCGGCCCTAATGGACCGGGAAGATTGATCGTGAGGCAACCGGCTTGCAGCCCGATGGCTGCAAGGAGGCAGAACCGACCAAGCATTGCGTACGGTCTAAACATGCTGTTTCTCCATTAGCTGAATAAACTCAGTGAATAAGTAGGCGGAGTCATGGGGACCGGGAGACGCCTCGGGGTGATACTGGACCGAAAACACCGGACGGTCCAGACAGACCAATCCTTCGATCGAGTGATCGTTCAAACTCAGATGTGTGATCGCGACTTGGCCGAATGCCGTATCCACTATGGGAGGTCGATCTGGAATTGCGTTGATCGGCGGCATGACTTGAACCGCGAAATTGTGGTTTTGCGAGGTGATCTCAACTTGCCTCGTGCGGAGATCCATGACCGGATGATTCGCTCCATGGTGGCCGAACTTCAGCTTATAGGTTTTGAGTCCCAGCGCGAGACCGAGAATCTGGTGGCCTAAACAAATGCCAAAGATCGGATAGCGTCCAATCAATTGCCGCATCGCCTCGACCGCATAGGGAACGCCCTCAGGATCCCCTGGACCGTTCGACAGGAAGATCCCATCGGGCTTGAGGGCTTCAACCTGCGCCGCAGTGGTCGAAGCCGGAACGACAGTCACCTCACATCCCACATCCACCAACCGACGAAGAATATTCCGTTTCACTCCGAAATCGTAGGCGACAACATGCCACCGATTGGTCGCCCCGACCTCCGTCTTGTCGACGAGCGAGGGAGCCCACTCACGTGACCCCTCTGTCCACCGATAGGCTTTCTCACAGGTCACGACGGCCGCCAGATCACGCCCAATGATGCTCGGAGCTGCCTGGGCCTTTTCGATCGCGTGGCGGGAATCCCCATCAACATGGGTGATGAGGCCTTGCTGTGAACCTTGGTCACGCAAGTGGCGGGTCAGGGCCCGCGTATCCAGCCCCTCGATGGCGACAATCTTCGCCTCATGCAAATAGTCCTGTAACTGCTGTCGGCTGCGCCAATTACTGGCGAGTTGGCTTCCTTCCTTCACGATGAATCCTTCAGCCCACACCCGCCTCGACTCGGCATCCTCC
>DATNCR010000110.1:0-5519 GCA_035607135.1 Nitrospiraceae bacterium | reverse complement strand
AAGTCCGGATCGCCCCTAAGTTGGTCTTCGCCTCGGCCTGACGCGACTTCATCTGATACTGCAGGAAGTTCGGGATGGCAATAGCTGCCAAGATCCCGATGATCGCCACGACGATCATCAACTCAATCAAGGTAAAGCCCTCTTGTTTCCGCAATGCCTTAAACATCGTACTGCCTCCTGGTTGATGGTTCACTGACTCCCCTTTACATCTTTGCTGAATTCTCTTAATCGAAATCAGTCTCCGATTTTCCGCTACCTAGCCCTATAGCAGGTTCAATGCCCAGAAAGTGATCTGGCAGTTAAAAGTTTAACTGCCTTATATTTCAATGTATTACGATTATTGCCCTCCGACAAAAGAGACCCGAGCCTGGCTGTCTCACTCCGGCTTTTGCTCTGATCTGCCAATATTTGTCGTTCGCTGTACGGAGTCTGGCGTGTTTCATTGTCTCTACATAAACGAGAGAAATTCCACGGGTCTCCTCATGTGCTTCATGAAAATTGAGCGTGGAAACAACCACCTAGCGTGTTCTGGCTTAATCGAATCAACTGAAAGTAGAGAAGACTGACGAGCGGTGGAAGTTAGTGCAATTGATGGAACAGAAGAGGATAAACCTGGAACGGGATTATTATAGAGACCGAGTGGTTGAGGCTACTGAGTGTGTATCTTGTCAGATACACGCTGTTTGGCCTGTTGGATGCGTTCCTCCTGCGCTGGATCGCCCATTCCCAGTTCACGGAATCGTTCCATCAACTTGTTATTAGAGGGGTCGAGTTCCAGCGCATGGAGCCACGCCTCGCGGGCGTCTGACAGGTTCCGTTGCTTGGCATAAATGTCGCCAAGGTGTTCATAGAGCACCGGATCATCTCCAGCAAGCGCAACCGCACGCTTCATCTCTGTCAAGGCCTCAGTAAACATGCCGGATTTAAACAAGGCCCACGCGAGGCTATCGACATAGTATCCATTGCTCGGCTTGAGCGCGACAGCCCGCTTGGTCAAGGAAAGCGCTTGGTCAATTTTGACCCCCCGCTCTGCATAGCTATACCCCAAGTAGTTGAGGGCGTCGGCATGATGAGGATCCAGCCTAATGGCAGTTTCCATGACACGCACCACATCATCGAATCGATTGAGCTTGTCGTAGACTGTGCCAAGATTGAAATACAGATCTGCGCTCTTGGGGTTCTGTTTGATTCCTTCCTCCAATACCCTGGCCGCATCCTCAAACTGGTCTTGCTGCAAATAGGTCAACCCCAGTACGATGTGGGCTTCAGGCTGTTTCGCATTAATGGTAACGGCTTGGGTCAAATGCGTGATGGCCTCTGAAAATTGCTTCAAGCGATAGAACAGCATGCCGAGGTGCAGATGCCCTTCAAAATAGGACGGCTCTAGTTGAATGTTAAACGTATACGTCTCGATGGCCTTCTTCGTGTCCTTGGATTCCTCGTAGAGATATCCAAGGTAATCTCTGATTTTGAGCTCCGTCGGACGCGCCTTGAGGATCTTGGTGAGTTGATCAATGGCCTTTGGATATTCCTTCTCTTCTCCGTACAGAAGCGCCAGTCGAAGCTGGGCATCGAGGTCCGACGGATCTTCCGCCAGCAAATCATTCAATTCGTTCCTGGCCCCTTGATAATCCTTCGTGGCTATATAGACCCGAACCAGTTGGTGCCGGATGCCTCGGTTTCGCGGGTTCACAGTTTGGAGATATTTCCGTAGAACGGCGATCGCCCGATCCTGTGCCTGCTGGGATTCATAGATCGAGGCAAGCGCAAGATAGGCTGGTTCAAACGAAGCATTTACCGCAATCGCCCGCTCCAAACTCGCCGCCGCCTCTTCTCCTTTCCCCGCATCGAGGAGTATGCGTCCCAGGTGATAATAGCCCACGGCAGAGTCTGGAGCCCTGGCCAAACCGGTTCGAATGGTCTGTTCCGCCTCAGGCTGCCGCTTCAGATTCAGGAGCAATAGGCCCTTTGTAAAATAGGGATCGCCGGATGTTGGATCAAGATTGATCGCGCGATCCAAGAGTTTGATCGCACGCTCTCCTTGTCCCGCACTGGCCAAGATGCCTGCCATTTGCGTAAGCATCTGACCGTCCTGGCCCAGTCCTTCTGCCGCTTGGTCCGCATACCGTACGGCATTGGACATATCACCAAGCGAAAAATACAGACCGGCCAACCGGGCTTTCACAGATTGGGAGGACGGATCTGCCTTCAGGGCGGTCTGATATTCCTGAATGGCACGATCCATATCCTGCCCAAGCTCGGCCTGGTACCCCAGCATAAAATGATAGGACGCGGCGGCGTCTGGGGGTCGCTGAGCCGGTGTAGAAACTTTCCCATCCTGGGGTAGGGCATGGGCCTCGGGTGTCGTGGGTGCACCCGCACAGGCTGCCATCAATAACAGGACCATGCAGGAGGCACACGTCACCTGCCAGGAAATCGTGAGGTCGAACGAAAGTGGATTCGAGTGTAATGTCTTCATAAACATGCACGGGCTATGACTGATACGTCACGACACTCTGAGAGTATACGAAAGGGGTTCGGGCAGGGTCAAACGACTTCGCGATTATCGAGGCTCTCAAACTTTGCGAAGCGGTCGTGGAAGAAGAGTTCTTTTCTTCCGATCGGGCCGTTGCGATGTTTGCTCACGAGAATATCGGCAATACCCTTCCGCTCAGAGTTCTGGTCATATACGTCTTCACGATAAATAAACATGACGACGTCGGCGTCTTGCTCGATCGCACCGCTCTCGCGGAGGTCAGCCAGCATCGGAACGGGCGGCTTCCGAGCTTCAACCGCACGGCTCAGCTGCGACAGGGCAACGACCGGTACGTTGAGCTCCTTGGCTAAGGCTTTCAGCGAGCGAGATATATCGGAAATTTCCTGCTGACGAGATTCCGAATCACTCCGGCCCTGCATCAGCTGGAGATAGTCCACGATCAATAGATCCAGTCCCCGTTCGGCTTTCAACCGACGTGCCTTACCCCGCATCTGCTGCACGGTGATGCCGCCGGTATCGTCAATATAGATCGGCGCTTGTTCCAATCGGCCTGCTGCCTCCGCGAGACGCCACCAATCCTCTTTCTGAAGCTTGCCGGTTCGGAGACCATGTGAATCAACCCGCGCTTCCGAACTCAGCATACGTAGGACGATCTGCGGTTTCGACATTTCAAGGCTAAAAATTCCGACCACAGTTCCAGCGTGGATGGCGGCATGTACCGCCATCCCCAGCGCCAGACTCGTCTTCCCCATGCTGGGACGCCCCGCGATGACCACGAGGTCGGAGGGTTGAAGCCCAGCGGTAATGTCGTCGAGATCGTAAAAACCGGTAGGAACGCCCGTGATATGTTCCTTTCGCTTTGACAGTTTGTCGACGAGGTCGAGACTTTCTTTAATGATGGAATTCAAGGGGGTAAACGACCGATCCAATTTCCCCTGGACGATGCTGAACACCGACCGCTCCGCGAAATCGAGCAGGTCGTCGACTGAGGAGGTGCCTTCATACCCGCGCGTGAGGACTTCCGTCGACGTATGGATCAGCTCTCGCAACAGCGCCTTGTCGCGCACGATCTTGCAGTGATAGCGAATATTGGCGGAGCTGGCCACGCCCTGCACGAGTTCCGCTAAATAGGCAGCTCCGCCGATGGCCTCAATTTCACCCTGCGCCTTCAACCGTTCCGTCAACGTGATCTGGTCGATGACTTCCCCAACGTCCGACAACTCCAGCATCGCACGATAAATCTTCCTGTGCGACGTGCGGTAGAAGTTGTCTTCGACCAACAATTCCATCGCCTTGGCCATCGCAGTATTGTCGAGGAGCACTGCGCCGAGAACCGATTGCTCAGCCTCCACATTCTGAGGGGGTAGTTTGGGTTGGGACAGATCGACGGCTGACATGGATTTCATGACCGTTCCTTTCCCTGCCGCCGAGACCGACGAGCCGAGGCCACGAGGTCCGCAAGCCCCATCTTCCTCGAAAGACGGCTCGGATTACCGAATTGACGGCCAGGTATGCGAGCCGCGAATCGATCGAATATCAATACCTCATCATGACCCATTCCTGGCGCACCGACCACCACCACGGCTGCGGCCTGCTGCGCCAACCCCGCCGTCACTGCGGTAGACACAAGCGCTGCATCCCTCCCCTTCACGGTCTGCTGCACGACGCGGGATCGAGTCCGACGCAACTGTGCCGCAACCGCCATCAACAATCGAGTCGCTCGACGTGGCGCGACGACAAGATAATCCACTCGCCCTGAAACCGATCCCTCCTCGGGGAATTCCACGGTACGGAAAAGCCGGTCGATGTCCAAGCCAAAACCGGTTGACGGCAGTGGCCGGCCAAATCGACCAATCAAGTGATCGTATCGTCCACCACCACCTAACTCCGCCCCCATCCCTTCGGCAAACACGTCGAAAACGACACCATCATAATAGTCGAACCCCCGGAATTCCCCGAGGTCCAGAAGCAATGAATCCCGGTGACCTGCCGCACACAGTAAGTGATAGACCTGAGCAAGCCGTTCGAGCGGAGCGGCCAATGCCGGATCGCCGGCCGCGAGGACCCGGCCGCGGGCCAGTACTTCGTCTTGACCGTACAGCTCAGGCGCTTCCCGAATAGTGCGCGCTGCCTTCTTGGATATCCGTTCGTGTGCAAGGACCTCTTCGAGCCTCGGGAGATCTTTTCGCGCCGCCGCCTGCTCGGCCAATTTCTGCCCCTGCGCCGACAGTCCGGATCGCATCAGAAGCCCCTTAATAAAGCCCACATGTCCAAGAGATACTGTAAAGGATTGAAGACCGATCGTGTGGAGACACTCGATCATCAAACCGATGACTTCGCTGTCACTGGTTACATCGTCTAGCCCAATGAGCTCCGCTCCTACTTGAAAAATTTCTCGGCCGCGTCCGGCATGTTCCCGCTCGTAGCGGAAGACAGATGTCCGATAAGAAAGACGCAACGGCAACGTCGCGCCCGTGAGCCCCATGGCGACTGTCCTGGCGATCTGTGCCGTGGCATCCGGACGAAGAAGTAGCGTCCGACCCGTCGTACGATCGACGAATTGGTAGCAATGTTCAATCAATTCCGGTTCAAGCCCCGGAGCCAAGACATCAAGATACTCGAACGTGGGAAGAATAATCTCTTCGTAGCCCCAGCCGTTGACGTGAGCGAGCAGCTGTTCTTCAAGGCGGCGAACTTGCTTGGCCGCATGGGGGAGAATCGTCGCCATGCCCACGGGGACGAGCGAACGTTCGCGGAACGACGGGGCCTGTCCCGAAGAAGGACGGCGCTTCGGAGGAGCGGAGACCATAGCAGACCCGATGGATGGCGCGCGGGGGTTAACCCGCATTATTCATGACAGTTCGTCGCGAAATCGGTGAGTCGCGTCGCGAGACCGGCGCGCGGAGCCCGGAGAACCTGAGGCGTACTCGTGCAGTACGTTGAAGGTCCGAGGGGCGAGCCCGCCGGCCGAAGGCTCGTCGTAGCAGCGGATCGGCGATTGCAGCAGAAGTGTTCATGGATA
>DATNCR010000086.1:0-6642 GCA_035607135.1 Nitrospiraceae bacterium | reverse complement strand
TGGCTTCTGGAGTAGGCCTAAACATTGCGGTTTCACATGAGGTGGATGCAACCGCAAATATGGTAGCACGCAGAGGTGTAGCTGTACACCGGTGGTGTGGCCCGCTTTGCACGTAGCGAGGTTCATGGGGCAGGAGGGATGATGGAAATGGCCATTCAAGATTTCACGCTGGAGGATCGGCTGTATCGTCAAGCAGATTCCGTACCATGTGTAACAAGGCATCCGAGGCAAACGGCTTCTGCAGAAACGGCTCCTTGCTTCTCGCTAGCCCTGCAGTGAGAAGCGTGTCGTCGGGGTAGCCCGACACATAGAGGACCTTCGTCGACGGTCGGCTCGTCACGACTTGACGAGCCAACTCTCGTCCATTCATATGCGGCATGATGAGATCCGTCAGAAGCAGATGAATGGGCCCGGAGTATTCATGACACACTCGCAGGGCCTCTTCACCATGGCTGGCCGCCAACACCGTATACCCAGAAGCTTTAAGCAGACCGCACTCAAGAGCACGAACCTGCGCCTCATCCTCCACTACAAGGACGGTCTCCGAACCTGATGCGGTAATCGGCATCAGCGTAGCTGGTGGTCGCAGGTCCACGGACTCTTCCGCACATGGCAGGTATATTGTGAATGTGGTGCCAACGCCTGGTATACTGGACACCAGGATATGGCCATGACTTTGTTTCACGATCCCATGGACGATGGAGAGTCCCAGCCCGGTCCCTTTGCCTGGCTTCTTTGTCGTAAAGAAGGGCTCAAAGAGCTTTGAGATCGTGTCCTTGTTCATGCCGCATCCGGTATCGATGACAGAGAGGACGCAATAGTGCCCTGGAAGGAAATCCAGATGCTGCCGGGTAAACGTCTCGTCGGGTTCAATCTCGGCGGTCTCGATCGTCAGCGTTCCCCCTTTCGGCATCGCGTCTCGTGCATTCACCGCGAGATTCATCAAGACCTGCTCCAACTGTGAGGGATCGGCTTTCACCGATACAAGGTTGGGCTCTAGGATTGTGACAAGTTCAATATCCTCCCCGATCAACCGCCGCAACAGCTTCTCCACATTCGCCACGACCTCATTCAGTTTCACAATACGAAGGTCCAGGACCTGTTTCCGGCTGAACGTCAACAATTGGGACGTCAGACTCTTGGCCCGGTCTGCAGCCTTCAGGACTTCCTCTGCATGCGCCCGTACAGACGCGTCCTGATCGACGGTCATCACGATCAGTTCACTATAGCCTCGAATGACGGTGAGCAGGTTATTGAAATCGTGAGCTACTCCTCCAGCCAGCCGGCCCACGGCTTCCATCTTTTGGGCTTGTTGAAGTTGCACGTCCTTCACGCGTAAGGCCTCGAAGGCTTTTGATTGATCAATGGCGGCGGCGGCAATGGCACTGATTACCACCAAGGTATCGAGATCGTTACGATTAACCGGCCCCGCGGTTTTATTGAGGATCTCCATCACGCCTATCGGGCTTCCCCCGTGCCGCATCAGCGGCACGACGATCATATCGTGAGATTGATATCCCGTGAGCGCATCTGTGGCCGAATAGTGGCGCGCATCCTGTTGCACCGTCGAGATCACTTCTGGTTTGCCAGAAGCGAATACCGCGCCCGCAATTCCTTCATCCCAAGGAATACCCATCTCTTGCAGCGCATTGGCTGTCTCGCCGACGACATAGCGAAATACCAATTGTTTGGTCTCAGCATTCGCGAGTAACACGGACCCCGCGTCAGCCCCGATCACGTCAAGTGCCGCGTGCAGGGTTTGACGAATCATGTCGTCCACGTCTGTATATTGAAACAGGGCTTCGCTCAGCTGACGAATCGCTTTCAATGTAGAGGGCATCTGCTCTCTCCGTAAGATCGCAACATCAGCCCTGAGGCTCCTCCTGGAGAATGCCTCTCGAGGGATTGGACAGAATGGTGCGAGTTCGTATGCTGTGCATGCCTCAATGGTTTGAGACAGTCTATAAGAACACCACCGCACTCCGAAGATAATTAGAAAATTATACCAGGCTGCGCCAGCCTGAGATTGACACGACGACGAAGATCTCTTAAGTTCACCCCCATGCATTTCTGCCCTCTTAAACATCTTCAGAAGCTACCTGTGTGGAGCGTGTTATTCGTCTGGCTCTTCATGAGTAACTTGGCCCTAGCTGAACAAGACAAGCTTGTAAGCGAAACCAGTACTCACGACGACGAAGCCCTGGGCGCCCTGCAGCTGGCCATCACGCCTGGGCAGAGAGAAGTCGTCACCGGCCCTGTCGGGATCGGCCCTCTCGAACCGATTGCAGAAGTTGCTTGTGTACCGTTCCGGTCGTCTCGCCTCCGGGTCGATGAATGTCGCTCTCTGCTCAACTCAAGAAACACGATCAGTCTCTGTATGATCCTCTCCTGTTATCGAATCTGATTCCCGTCTCCTTCCGTCACGCGCAGCCAACTTTGGGGCTTCTACTCATGAGCACACCTTCTCTCACGACGACCGTGGTGGTCTTGCCGACATATAATGAGATCGCGAATTTTCGGAGCATCGCGATGGAAATTCTGTCGCTCTCGCCCTCGATCAGGCTGCTTGTCGTTGACGACGCATCACCGGATGGAACTGGCGAGGAAGCCGAGCGACTGGCAGCATCCTCGCGGCACGTGACCGTGATCCGCCGCGGAGGGAAGCTGGGTCTCGGCTCTGCCTACCGGCAAGCGTTCCAGATGATTTTGAAGGACACCGACGCCGACCTGATCTGTCAGATGGATGCGGACTTCTCCCACAGACCTGCTGATCTCATGAAGATGATCGAGGCGGCCCGGAGCGGCAAAGGCGATGTCGTCGTGGGTTCGCGTTACATCCCGGGCGCCTGCATTCGCAACTGGTCGCGCCGGCGGATATGGCTCTCCCGTTTCGGCAATCTCTACGCGCGTCTGATCACAGGAATGCCGCAATCCGACGTGACCGGAGGGCTGAAATGCTGGCGACGCAAAACTCTTGAATCTATTAACTTGGAGGCTGTGACAACCGATGGCTATGGGTTTCAGATTGAGATGAGCTGGAACGCATGGAAACTCGGGTATTCTATTCACGAGGTACCGATCACGTTTGCCGAACGTACACGTGGTGTATCAAAAATGGACTGGCAGATCATGCGGGAAGCCATGCTCCTACCATGGAAACTGCGGATGGGACACAGTGATGCGGCCCTGCACAAATCATAGCTGGAAGGGAATGGACGGTGTTCGATAACGCTCCATGGTTGCGCGTGATGTGTGTCATGGTTGTGCTGGGTTTGCTTATTTGGGGATGGATGGATGTGCGTAAACGAGCCGAAATCAACAGTGCAAATCCTGTTTCACACCGCACTGACTTTACTGTGTACACCGAAGCAGGGGCTGCATTCTTCGATGGGCGCGATCCCTACTCCGTCACCAATATTCGAGGCTGGTACTATCTGTATCCTCCGCTCTTCGCCATTCTCGTCGCGCCGTTGCATACGTTGCCTACGGCCTGGCAAGGCGTCACATGGTTTCTGCTGAGCCTCCTGATGGCCGGGGGTTGCCTGTTCGAGTGTCGCGCGATTATCGGGAAACTGTTGGATGCTGGAGGCCGGACGGAAGAGGGGTGGTGTGAGCAGCAACGCTGGATCATTGTGTGGGCAGCCCTGGCCCTTCTCTTCCCTTTCCTCGACACCTTGCAGCGGGGACAAGTGGGATTGGCCGTGCTTTGGCCGTTGTTGATGGGGTTCAGGCTCACTCTTGATACTCAAGGGAAGATCCAGCCGTTCTGTGGCGGAATCCTTCTGGCGTTTCCCGTCGCCCTCAAAGTGACGCCTGCCCTACCGGTCTGTGTCCTTCTCGTTCGGCTGCTTTCCGATGCTCGTCAGCAAGGCTGGTCGCTGCAGCCATGGAAGCGATTCACCAATGTGGCAGCCGGCGTCGTGGTGGGGATGGCGCTGTTCTTCGTTCTTGTCCCAACAATGGCGATCGGCTGGAAGGACAATCTACGGCATCTGGAAACCTGGTATGAACGCGTGGCGACCAATGAGCAAGTCGGGCCGGCTCAACAATTCAACGTGCATAGTGTCCGGAACCAGAGCCTAGCCAATGCCGTCTATCGGCTAGGCAACTGGGTCGAGTTCAAGGTGGCAGGCGGACCGGACGACCGGATTGCCGACCATCTTGCGCGCACCGAGGAGAAGTTACCCATGGACACCGCCATGGTCGGTCACCTTATCACGGGTATGCGTGTATTCCTCGTGATGCTCCTGCTCCTGGTGGCCGTTCGTTGGCGGCTGGGAGCGGATCCCCTTGGCCAGGCTGCAGTGTTCGCTCTCGCATGCGCAATGACGCTTTCGCTCTCCCCCATTTCCTGGGGCCATCATTTTGTGCTCCTACTTCCGGGCGCACTCCTACTGCCGCTGGCGTTGTATGTTCAGGGACATTCCTTCGTGGCACGTGGGCTGGCAATCTCGGCTGCGGCATTGCTGCTGTTGCATTATAGTGCCCTAGAACTGGCAGGCGGCATCGCGGGGCGCTTGGGGGTCCTGGGGATTGGCATGACGGTCTGGTGCGCTGCCGTCAGCGGATTCCTTCTGTATCGATCACCGAACGTTGCACAACATTCGGTGCACCTTCCACATGACTCTTGATCTTTCTGCAATTCTCGGCATGAAAGCCGCTACAGATGTCTCTCTGAGTCTCTCTGCGCGCAAGCCATACATACTGAAACGGCGGCCATCGTTCACACACGATGCCGCCAAGACATTTGGCTCACCAATCCGAGTGGGATCGGCGGCCATGCTACGCTGACAATCATCCGGAGTTAAGAACCGACTTGCATCTCTTGGTGGGCGCGGACATTCATGGTCTGAGACTGAAAAAATGCCGCCACTTTGTCCGCAACGGCTTCTCGCTGTTTATCAATTGTAATGACGTGGTAACAGTCATCCAACAACACCAGCTGCTTATCCATTGACGAGATCGTGTCGTAGACAATGGAAGCATTGCGAGGGCTGGTCATGTCGTCTTCCCGTGCCTGGAGAATGACCGTCGGTGCACTGACCTCGTGCAGTCGGGACCGAACCCGCATGATGAGCCGGTCGATTTCCGTGAGCGTCCTCAAGGGAAACATCGGATAGCCCTTCGATGCCGCAGAAGGAGGAGGCGGGCTTTGGCCATTAGTCGCGTCGCGCCGCACCTGCCGCTCATTCTTCCATTCATGCAGAATGGCCATGAGACTATAGGACTTGCGCATCGAATCCTGCAACAGTTCATCCTTGATTCCAAACGGAGGCCCATCAATATGGAACATAAATCGTTGGATCGAAAGGGGCACGACCTTCATGGCCAGTGGAAGAATGGCGTTGAACCAAGGGGTATTCCATCCATCGTAGACGAACGTGGGCGAGAACACTCCAATTCCGTCTACCCTGACGACCGTGGACGCATCCAGGGCCAAGAGCGCCCCTGCACTCAGGCCAGCGACAAAGACATACTCATATCGCTCGCGGATGAAGGAAAGCTGTCGTTGTACATGTGTGCGCCAATCCTGCTCAGTGGTCTTCACGAGATCCCTCAACCTTGTGCAATGTCCAGGAAGGGTTGTCACATAGACATCCCATCCGTTCTTCCTGGCCAGCTTCCGAGCAAGATATGACATCTCGGCTGGCGTACCTGTGACACCATGGATGAGATAGACCAGCACGTTTGATGCCGTGTGAAGCGCGAAGTCTGTCTCCTGACGGTCCACCATGCCATCCAAGAGCCCCGCACGTGTGACTCGATGGGGTTTCATCACGCCTTGGCACACGTCGTAAATAAGTACTCCAGCAGTTCGATCCCCAAGTCGATTTCACTCTTCGTAATATCTAACGACGGCGCGAGGGTGAAGACATTTTTATAGTGCCCGCCGATGTCCAAGACTAATCCCATGGGGCCGCGGGACGAAGGCAGCCCGCCGGCCAACCCCGTTTCAAAAATCAGGTCCGCCATCGCTTTATCCGGGGTGAAGCGATCCGGTTTCGTGACTTCGATACGAAGGGCCAAGCCCAACCCGGATACGTCTCCGATTGTCGCATGGCGTTTTTTGAGTGTTTCAAGCCGTTCGAGAAAATACGCACCCGATTCAATAACCTTTTTCTCATACTGTTGCTGTTCAATCCAATTGAGAGTCGCAAGCGCAGCCGTCGTTCCCAGCGTATTGGACGCAAAGGTCGAATGCGTGGAACCAGGAGGAAACTTCGCGGGCGAAATGAGCGCTTCCTGCGCCCATAACCCCGATATGGGATTCAAGCCATTCGTCATGGCCTTCCCGAAGACCACGATGTTCGGATTCACCCCGAAGTTCTCTATTGCCCAAAACTTGCCGGTCCTGAAAAAGCCCATCTGAATTTCATCGTCCACGAGCAAAATCTTCCGCTCGTTCAGAATCTTTTGCAGCCGTGAGAGATACTCCGGTGGGGGGATAATATATCCGCCGGTGGCCTGCACCGGTTCGATATAGAACGCGACGAACTCCGACTCATTGGCCTTCGTATCCCAGAACGAGTTGTACTCCGTTTCAAACAGCCGCTCGACCTGGTTGACACAGTAGTAGTCGCATGTGTCCAATTTTTTACCGTACGGGCAACGGTAACAGTAGGGATAGGGCACGAAGTGTGC
>DATNCR010000082.1:0-2462 GCA_035607135.1 Nitrospiraceae bacterium | reverse complement strand
TAAATCAAAATCTTGTGCGCGGCGACTTCCTTGTTAATTTCTTCTTGAATGGGATCTGCCATGGGTCGGCCTCCTAGGCTTCTTCTGTGGTTTGAGCGGTAATTTCCAGAGCGTGAATCCGACCATCCTTCATCGGGACATCCAACGCTTGATAGACGAGACGATGGCGATCCAGCAAATTCTTCCCTGCAAAGGCTGCTGAAACCACCACCACCTTGAGATGATTCATCGTGCCGGTCCGGTCCATCACCGTGACCGCCGCGTCCGGCATGACCTTCCTCACATATTCTGTCAACACATCCGGTGTAATCATGGTCTCTCCAATCTCGTACCTGTCAGAATACCTCAGCGCCAGACTGAAAGGCAATTCGGTATGGTGAGAAGCGGCTGGTTTTCCTTGTTTATTTGGTGTCTTTGATTGAACCCAACGAACCAGAGGAATTCGATCAACCAGGCAAACCAACTCAACCTCCTCACATTTTGGTGGTTCATTTCAGCCCATGATGGTGGATATCAACCATGTCCGCGTACAGCAATTTCCCTAAAACCCCTCTTTACAAGGGAATCTGAACTGCACTCCCACATAGGCTGCTGGCACGCCCATTGCGCCTCAGATGGAACAAGAACCTATGAGCCGACCAACATACACACCCACATCTACCGTTCAACCAAGGAGGATGCCATGAGTGATTTCAAATCCGGATTCTTTATCGGAGGAGAAGCCTGCGAAGGACGGGTGCTTGTGGTAGACGACGAACCCGATATTCGTAAAGTCGTCAAGATGACGCTGCAAAAAGCCGGATATGAAGTCCTTGAGGCGGAAAACGGTGAGAAGGCGATCGAAGTCATCAATTACGGCGAGAACCGGCTCCTTCTCGACGTCGTTATCTGCGACATTCGTATGCCAAAAATCAATGGAGCCGACGCCGTCGCTTACTTCAGAAGCCACTACCCTCGCGTCCCGCTCATCGTGCTGACCGGCTTCCCGGATACCGATATGGCGACATCCTTCCTCCGGCAAGGTGTGGTGGACTATCTCGTCAAGCCGGTCGAAGGAGAGAAATTGAGAGCGGCCGTCGCGCGGGCCCTCGAGCAGCGACAACTTGCGCAGTTGTAACGGTGAGCCTCTATCCTCTCTGGGCCAGGGAGCCGCATGCCCGTCATTGCTCTCCTCGGCACAGAGGGGGACCCCGCTGCCACAGGGAGACCGCTTGAGTGGAACAGTCTGACCCTACTAAGGTCGCCATTCTGGGAGCCGGCCGCGGCGGCCGTGCGCTGTTGGATCTGCTGCACCAATTCCCGTCAATTGAGATCGTCGGCATTGCCGACCGTGACCCTGCCGCGCCAGGACTGCAACGCGCACGGGAACTTCGGATTCCCGTAACCACGAATGTTCCGGACCTGATCAGTAATCATGGTGCGAGTTTGATCATGGATGTCACGGGCGACGTGGAAATGAAGGCGTATCTGCATGCCCACAGACCCGCGACTGCCGACATCCTCAGTGGAACATCATCCCGGCTGCTGTGGGAGCTGGTCCAGCATGAATCCAAGCTCCAGGCCCAACTCCTCCAGTCCGAAAAGCTTGCGGGCGTCGGCTCATTTGCCGCGGGAATTGCGCATGATATCAACAACCCCCTGCAACTTATTTTAGGCCTGGCGGAAAACCTCACGGAGGAACGCGATCTGACCGCCGTCCACGAGCAAGCCCGGGACATTATCGAAGCCGTCAAACGGACAAGCGCCATCTGCCGGGATCTCACGCGCTACTCGCGGCGCGCATCCCCTCACGAGGATATGCTGGTGTCGGTCAACGGAAAGCTGGACGAGGCGCTGAAAATCGCACGCTACGCGTCGAGTTTTCACGATATTGAAATGGTCAAACATTACCAGCCCGGCGCCGCGGTGAATGGTAATCCGGATGAGCTATTGCATGTCCTCGTCAATCTCATTACCAACGCGGTCCATGCCATGGAACAGGCCGGCGGCACACTGACACTCGAAACCAGCCTCCTTGATGGAGAAGTCGGCGTCCGAATCTCCGATACGGGATGCGGCATCGCACCGGACAAAATCCCCGAAATTTTCGAGCCGTTTTTCACGACCAAGGCCCCCGGCAAAGGCACAGGGCTGGGACTCTATAATGTCAAAACGATCGTCAACAAAATGCACGGCGTGATTGCCGTCGACAGTCAGATCGAGAAGGGAACGACCTTTACCTTGACCTTCCCCAACAGCGGGCTGTCAGGAGAGGGAGGTGCGTCATGAATCCCACACCTCTCCCGTCTCACTCCGACACGAGGTGGGGCCTCCAACTCAAGCTGATTCTGTCCATGTTGCTCGTGGGGGTGGTTCCGCTCATCGTGGGGCTCGGTCTGGCCTTTTGGCAGGGCTCTCGCGAAATCCAGGTCGTCAGCGGCGAAAGCTTCAAGGCCTTGGCCGAGGAGACTGCACGAAAAGTT
>DATNCR010000068.1:0-6079 GCA_035607135.1 Nitrospiraceae bacterium | reverse complement strand
TCCAGCCCCTCGATGGCGACAATCTTCGCCTCATGCAAATAGTCCTGTAACTGCTGTCGGCTGCGCCAATTACTGGCGAGTTGGCTTCCTTCCTTCACGATGAATCCTTCAGCCCACACCCGCCTCGACTCGGCATCCTCCTGGGTCATTCCATAGTTCCCAATGTGCGGAGAGGTCATGGTGATGATTTGTCCCTTATACGAGGGATCGGTCAAGACCTCCTGATAGCCGGTCATGGCCGTGTTGAACACGACTTCTCCCACCGTCTCACCTTCATATCCCAGGGCACGGCCCTCAAAGATGGTGCCATCTGCCAATGCCAACAATGCTTTTTTCACGTGAGCACTCTGTCCCTGTCCAGTGACCGTTTCGCTTTGATTCCGATCAGGAGAATTCCCAACACAAGATTGACGATGTACAGCGACCGACCGGGCATCAGGATACGAAACAACGCCTCGAAGGCCGCTTTCCTCGCCGCCTCCTCTTTCACCGCAAAGGCCTGAGCTTGAAGCGCAGCAGCATAGGGATGCAGCACCACAATAATGATGCCAGCGATCATCACCATCCCCGCCAGCACCACCAGCTCGCTCCGACTGACCGCCACCGCCGGATCTCCACACCACCAGCGATACCACAATCCGGCACTCAAGACCGCTATCGCCCCGATGACGAAGTGATTATAGCCTTCAAATGCCCGCGTCAGAAACAATCCACCCGAGTCTTGGCCGCCGAACGTGTTAAACACCGCCGGAATGACCGCTCCGATCAGCACCAGGAGACCGCCGACCCATACTGCCAGCGCCAACCATTCACACATGAGGCAACAGACCATCCCCCAACGGGACATACGCTGCACCGCGCTATGGCTCCGCCGGGCCGGCCTCGAACACCACCCGTCCACCCACAATCGTCGTCCTGACCCGACCCTTCACTTTCCATCCGGCGAACGGAGTGTTTCGGCTCTTTGAGCGAAACTTCGCCGGATCGACTTCCCACTGTTCCTGTTGATCGACGATCGTCACATCGGCATCGGCCCCGACCGCCAATGTGCCTTTGGCCAATCCAAACACTTTCGCCGGCGCGGTACTCAACTTATCGACCGCCGACTCCAATGACAAGACTCCTTCTTCCACCAGCGCGAAGGTCAATGACAGGGCCGTTTCCAATCCAACGATACCGAATGGCGCTTCGGTAAATCCCAACTGCTTTTCCTGAGTGGCATGCGGGGCATGATCCGTGGCAATGACATCGATCGTCCCATCGCGAAGACCTTCCTTGATCGCCTGCACATCCTTCCATGTCCGAAGCGGGGGATTCATTTTGGCATAGGTATTATAGCCTCGGACCACTTCTTCTGTGATGGTAAAGTGATGGGGACAGGCTTCGGCTGTGACTTTGAGCCCGCGCGACTTGGCTTCGCGCACCATCCGGACCGATCCCTCCGTACTGATATGCGCCAGATGCAGCCGAGCCCCAGTCAGTTCCGCAAGCGCGACATTACGCGCCACCATCACATCTTCCGCCGCTGCCGGCATCCCGGGAAGCCCCAACTCAGTCGAGATGGCCCCTTCGTTCATACAGCCCCCCTCGGCGAGATGCAGATCTTCGCAATGATCGACGACCGGCACGTCGAAAGCCAGGGCATACTCCATCGCTCGCCGCATCACCAAGCTGTTCATCACCGGTTTCCCATCATCCGAAATCGCAACACAACCGGCGCGCCGCAAGTCCCCGATCTCCGCCAGTTCCTTCCCTTCCGAACCTTTCGTAATCGCGCCGATCGGAAACACATTCGCGAATCCGGCCACCCGTGCACGATCGAGGATGAACTCCGTAATGGCTTGATTGTCATTGACAGGATTCGTATTGGGCATACAACAGACTGAGGTGAAGCCACCGGCCACCGCTGCGGCCGCTCCGCTCTGGATCGACTCCTTGTATTCGAAGCCCGGCTCCCGGAAATGGACATGGAGATCGACGAAGCCGGGAAGGACCAGTCGGCCAGTGGCATCAATCTTCGTCGCCCCAGCGGGAGTCTTGAGATGCGGCCCCACCGCGACGATTCGGTCTGCATCGATCAGCACATCGGCCACGCCATTGAACCGTCTCGGATCGATCACGTGCCCGCCTGTAATGTAAATAGCCACGATTCAGTTTGCTCCTGACAAGAGATAGAGAATGCCCATGCGAACGGCCACGCCGTTCGCGACCTGATCCAGAATCACCGACGACAAACTATCGGCCACCTCCGGAGCAATCTCGACTCCGCGATTGATCGGACCCGGATGCATGACAATCGCCCCAGGATCGGCCAACTTCACCCGTTCGGCGGTCAATCCATAGAGCCGCGTATATTCCCTGATGGTCGGAAATAGTGCAATCCCCTGCCGTTCGAGCTGCAATCGCAACATCATGATGACCTGCACTCCGGAAAGCGCCTCGTCGAGATGGTAGTAGACGCGCGCACCTACTTTGTCTACTCCACAGGGCATCATCGTCGGCGGCCCTACCACCCGAACGTCCGCCCCCAACTTCACGAGTGCGTGAATGTTCGAACGCGCCACACGGCTATGCGCAATGTCTCCGACGATCGCCACTCGAAGCCCCTCGAACGATAATCCACGCTCGCGAATCGTATACAGATCCAAGAGGGCTTGCGTCGGATGCTCATGCCACCCGTCTCCGGCATTGATGACAGAAGACTTCACCCCGCGGGCCAGGGTCTCGGCCGCGCCGGCAGACGGGTGCCGCAAGACGATGATATCCGCCTGCATCGCCTCGATATTGCGCGCCGTATCGAGCAAGGTTTCCCCTTTGACCACACTGCTCGACGACGGTGAAAAGTTGATCACGTCCGCGCTCAGCCGTTTCGCCGCCAGTTCGAACGAGGTGCGTGTCCTAGTACTGGGCTCAAAGAATAGATTGACCACGGTGCGCCCTCGAAGTGCCGGAACCTTTTTGATTTCCCGACCGGTCACTTCCTTGAATGAATCGGCGGTCTGTAAGATCAGCCGGATCTCATCGACCGACAGAGGGGCCAGGCTCAAGAGGTCTTTGCGTTTGAGACTCATCGTTCCCTCCATCTCCTCAGGCCTTGGAGATCACCACCCGATCGTCTTCGCCTTCTTCTTCCAACAGCACTTGGATCTTCTCTTCGCGGGACGTCGGAATGTTTTTCCCGATATACGTGGCCTTGATCGGCAACTGACGATGGCCTCGATCGACGAGGACGGCCAGTTGAATTTCTGCCGGTCGCCCCAAATCAATCAACCCATCCATCGCTGCCCGAATGGTTCGACCCGTAAACAGCACGTCATCGACCAACACAATGATCCTGTCTGAAATATCAAACGGGACCGATGTCTTGCGAAGAATCGGTTGTTCCTTTCGCAAGGAGAGATCGTCCCGGTACAGCGTGATATCCAACTCGCCAATCGGCACCGATGCCGCTTCAATCTCTTGGATCCGCCTCACCAGTCTATGGGCCAGATGCACCCCTCCGGTTCGAATTCCGACGAGCGCCAGTGCCTGGACGCCCTTATTCCGCTCGAGAATTTCATGGGCGATGCGGGTGAGCGCCCGGGCGATGTCTCCCGCATCCATCACCAGCCGTTCTTGTGGTCGATCCTGTGGCATGGAACTCATCGTCCTGATTCCACGCATAAAAAAACCCTCTCATCGAGATCCGACGAGAAGGTTCGGGTGTGTCGACAGACACAAACCTGATTGAGGCCCATGGACACTCCTTGCTCACCTCGCAGGATGAGCATTAAAGGTTGCCGCATCTTACTGAGGCCGGAGGAATCCTGTCAAGCCGCAATACACTCCTTGTAGGGACACCACCACACCCACCCGGGCATCTTGTATTTTTCGACTCGTGGACAATCGTATGACACCCCCCCCGTGGAGAGGTTACCCACGTGGTGTGAGTTCTTCCAATGTGAATTGTTTCGGAAGGAGCACCGGAACCACGATGCCGATGGGATCACCACGTTTGATGGTCGTCGGCTTCGTGAGTTGCAATAGAAAGTTAGCGGTGAAGGCATCGTAGTCCGGGAGCCAGTCGTAGGTATTCGGTGTGCGTTTATATTCCTGAGTCTTCATCCCCTCCCACACAAGAAACGTCCGCTCGGGGTAGTGATAGAAGTGGTTCGGCACGTCCTTCATCATTAATCCCACCTGTTTAGGGTAGTAAAACCGAATGCCGCAGCAAAGCTTGGGATACCCACTGTTTAAGATCAAATCGACATACGTGCCTGAAAACGATTTGTAGCCAAGGATCCGCTCTTCCGGCAAGATCGGCGGGGCTTGCCACTTGACCCCATCGGCCGTTCGTCGAATCTTACAGTCCACCGGGGATCGAATGAGCCAGCCGTACTGGCCCACTGTTCGCACTGGTCCACAATCGTCGGGGATCACTTTATAGCCCTCGCCCGCCACCGTCCGTTGCTCGCTCAGTGACATCCCGGACAACAATGGCCTATGCGGCGAGAAGTCGAGCTTCAACCGCTCCGGTGCGATGGCAGTCGAATACTCCCGTTCCCAATAGACGATGATCTTGTCACTCGACTCCTCGCCGATAATGTGTTCTGGAGTCGGATCACTCATCTCGACAACTGTAATCGATCTGACAGGTTACGGGAAAACCATTTTGGCATGGTAGCGCTTTGATGGATTGTATGTCTGGAACAAGAAGGGAATACCTCCGCAGGATGCTCAAACAGGCCGTCCAGCAAGGCCGCAGGCGAGTTGAAACCGGAGGCGTACCCTCTGGGGTACGATGAGGATTTCAACGAGTCGAGAACGAAGCTGGCGGGCTGTTTCAGCATCCTGCTAGACCTTTTTGATGTAGAACAATGTCAGCCCAGCTCTCAGCCTTGCTTTCGGTAGAATAGTGCGATGCATCCGAAACGTGGGAAGCTGCTCGACTGGTTCTTCCCAGCAGACCTGGAGTCCGTCGGAGGCGCCATACTGACCGAGCTGTGCCGGACCGATGACAAATGCAGTGCCTCCTCCATGAAGACTTCTACTGATCCGCTTCATGCGTTCGGGCAGGCTTGCAGGCAGGTCTCCGCTGTCATAGGACACCCAGTGGTAGACCACGTCGTAGGAATGAGGGGCTTCCCCATCGTGCGGCCCTTCGTGCGAAACGAATTGAATGTGCGAGAGCCAATCCCACCGCTGCAACTCGGCGCAGATGGTCCAGAGTCGTTGTGCCTGCTTTTGCGCAAAGGCCGGATACCGGACCAGCACGGTATACTCTCTCGGCCGATCAAACGTGATACAGGTCGCAATGACGGCATCGCCATTGTCGATGAGCACGTGCCCGGCTCGCGAAAGAACCGCACCGATTTCCCGATCCTGTTCGCTAAGATCCTGCACGTAATCGGCCACGAAGGGTTGTGCCGCGCACTCACTGATTTCAGACTCGTCATCCGGATAGAGCAGCACCGCGCCGTAGGCGTCGGCAGGTGGGATGACTGGAACCCCCTGGGTAAAGACCGACCGCCAGTCGACTGGGCTCATGGCCAGTCGCTCGCGTGATGGTTCCTGTTTCCCTTGCGGAATGGGCACGGCCAACGTCGTCTCACGATCTCGATCCTTCAGGATGACATGCGTTCCCACAATCTCTGCACTCCGATCGTACGGGCCACATCGACGGCCTTTCGGGCTCATATAGGAGAGCCCGGAGGAATCTGACGCCAGCGTCACCTTGTGCAAGCAGCCGCCGTGGAAGGTGAGGCACACCTCCGTGCGCTGATCGAAATATCGAATCGGCGGCATCTCTGCCGGCAGCCATGCGACGTGATTGGATCGTTCAGGGTTCATGAAGAGCGCGAACGGGTTATCGCCATCAGACGCCTGCGGGGTAAAGAAGCTACTAAATAAGCGAAAGGCCGCTTTCGATGGATAGGTGGGAATGCCTCGGTACCGCAGAGGTCGGGGATTCGATTGTCCCTCATTCTGATCGTCGTAAAGTCCTCGAATCAATTCAAAGACTGCCGAACCCGTTCCCGGCAACAACGACTGAAAGAGTTCGACGACCGGGAGAAAATCGATCGCGGACCAACTCATCCCT
>DATNCR010000066.1:0-3223 GCA_035607135.1 Nitrospiraceae bacterium | reverse complement strand
CGAGGCCGTTGTCTTGCGGATCGACAAGGAAAAGGAGCGGCTGTCGCTTGGGTATAAGCAGCTCAAGAGCGATCCATGGGACGACGAGATTCCCAACCGGTATGGGGTTGGGGATGTGGCAGTTGGGAAGGTCAGCAAGGTCGCCGACTTCGGCATCTTCGTCGAATTGGACGGAGGGGTCGAAGGGCTGATTCACATCAGCGAGGCTGGTCTCGACCCGCAGGCCAAACTTGAAGAGAAATTCAAGCTGATGGATGAAGTGACTGCCAAGATCATCAAGGTCGATCGTGAAGAACGGAAGATCGCCCTCAGCCTGCGCGACCATGAAATGGATACAGACCGCCGGAAGGTCGATGAATACCATGCTGCGCAAGGCGTGTTGGACCAAAGTTTGGGTCGCGCGGCGAAACAGAGTCGGAAACGAGGCCAAGACGAGGACGATAAGTAGATCCGATCTATGAGGTCACAGTGTATGCCGGAGGCCGTTCGCGCCTCCGGCGCTGTGAGCGAACGGAACCATGAGTGACGACACAAGAGAAAGACCGGCCAAGCGAGGTATAGTGCGTAGGGTACTCTGGGCACTTGGCATCGGGATGGGCGTGCTTTTTCTGATGAACCTGTTTTTCCCTGACCTCGATATCTCGATGGAGGACCGGGTTGGATTGATTCGCATCGAAGGCGTCATTCTGGATTCGCAATCCACGATCGGCGAGTTGAAGCGGTTTGGCGAGAATCCCTCTGTGAAAGCAATTGTCTTGCGAATCGACAGCCCCGGTGGTGGGGTTGTGCCGTCGCAAGAAATCCATGATGCGGTCCAGCGGGTTCGTAACAAGAACAATAAGGCGGTAATTGCCTCAATGGGTTCTGTGGCGGCGTCAGGAGGATACTATATTGCGGTTGCGACCGATCGGATTATGGCCAATTCTGGAACATTGACGGGGAGCATTGGGGTCATCATGGAAATGGCCAACGTCGAAGGATTGCTCAAGAAGATCGGCGTCGAAGGTGTCGTGATTAAAAGCGGCCGCTTCAAGGATGTAGGATCGCCGCTCCGGAAGATGAGTGATGAAGAACACGAGTTGCTGCAATCGGTCATGGACGATGTTCATAAGCAGTTCATAGAAGCGGTGGCGGCGGGGCGGGGACTCGATGTGACGGTTGTGCAGGCCTTGGCTGACGGACGAATCTTCACGGGCCGTCAGGCCAAAGATTCAAAACTTGTGGATGAACTCGGTGATCTGGAGGCTGCAATCCAGCTTGCTGCGGATGTGGCTGGCATTGAGGGCGTGCCGAAAGTCATTGAGCCGCGCCGCCGATTTTCATTCAGAGAGTTGATCGATTCGCGATTGTCGACGCTCTTTCCCAAATTGGATTTGTACTCCGGGGTCAGTCTCAAGTATCTCATGGCGTTCTAGCGCGGTCGGATCGACGGGCAGGTCGATTCATCACCACCAAAGGGGAGTCCAACATGACGAAGGCCCAAATCATCGAACGCGTATCAGAGCAGGTCACAACCTTGACGAAGCGGCAGGCGGAAGTCGTCGTTAATACGATTTTCGATTGCGTGCGTGATTCGTTGAAGAACGGCGACAAAACAGAGATTCGAGGATTTGGCAGTTTTCGGCTGCGAGCTCGTCGGATGAAAGAAGGACGGAATCCCAAGACCGGCGCCACCGTGGCGGTTCCTGCCAAGAAGGTCCCATTTTTCAAAGCCGGCAAGGAATTGAAGGAACTCCTGAACCAGTCATAACAGGATGCTCATCATGAACGCACCAGACTCCCACGATGCGGTTGGGATCGATGTCCGTTGGACGGAAGAGGCGTCCACGCGTCTAGAGCGGGCACCGCTATTCTTGCGTGGAATGGTCCGTCGTCTGGCCGAAAAAAAGGCTCGAGAACTTGGCTACGCGGAGATTACAGAGGAGATTCTCGATCAGTTCAAGCACCAAATGATGGGCCGTATGGGCGGTGAATCCAGCATGGCGGACGCTGCGGCACAGATGGAGCAGGGCCATCTCCCTTGGACTGCCGCTGCCAAGGACCGGCTGAATACCGTTCCAGAATTTATGCGTCATATGATCAGGCAAATTGCCGAAGAGATCGCCAGGGAGCGCGGCCATCTTGAGGTGAATGTCGAACTCTTCGAAAAAGTTGAAGCGCTGGGGGATCTCCGGGAGTCCTCGGTCCCTCCGTTGGAGTGGAGCGAGGGGGCGTTGGCTCAGCTTCAAGAGAAATTGAAACAGTCCCCACAGATCGCCGTTGAATTCGTGACCGACATGTTGAGGCGTGACACCGAAGACTTGGCGAGAGAGCAAGGGCTGGCACGTATCGACGAGTCTGTGTTGCTTCAGCTGTGGGACGCACCAAAGGGCCGAGTCGGATGGACCGATGAGGCATGGAAGCGATTGCAGACCGCTCCCGATTTTGTGCGTAGTGGAATCCGGAAAGCCGCCGAACGGAGGGCGCGGAAACTTGGGCTCAAAGAGGTTGATTCAGAACATCTCACGACTTTCCGGAATCAGGCAATGATGAAAGCCGTCAAAAGGATTCGCTCGTTCGGGTACAGCGAGCTGACGTTTGAGGCATTCGATACAGCGCTAGAGAAGACGAAGCGGCTGCAGGGGAATGAGCAGGCGGAAAAACGCCTTCAGGAAATTCGCGGGCATTTTGCCGATCCGGATGTGAAGAAACCGGAAGGTGGGACACTTGGTGCCGATCTGATGGGCCGCTTTCGCAGTTATCTGAAGGGAGAAGGGACGCTCTAACGGCAGGATGCTGAAAAAGGCCGCCAGCTTGGTTCTCGCTTCGTTCAAACCCTCAACGTACACAAAGAGAGCCGCTCGGATATCGGAACCGCTGAAGGGGTTTTTCCGTTCGCCAAGATCTATTATAAGCGCGAACGGCCCACACGAAGTGCGGTTTGTACCTCCTCGGACTTTCACTCGCTGCGGCCTTACTGGACGGAATTTTTGAGCATCCCGCAAGGGCAGTTTCTTCTTCCATCCAGGTGGTTTTTCCCGCAAGCTCGAATCAAAACGCTACAGGTTCTCCGTGCGTCTCTCGGCCCCGTCTTGGACGAGTAGGCTTGGGGAATTGCTAGGAGGTAGAGGTAGGGGCCGTTTGAGAACGGCCCCTGCTGATTAGTGGGCAGCAGCTTCCTGTGGCCAAAATTTATGGCGGATCTGTGGAAGAGGCTCGTTATCGAAATTTGGGATGTCATAGA
>DATNCR010000044.1:0-28027 GCA_035607135.1 Nitrospiraceae bacterium | reverse complement strand
GATCGGGTACATGCACGGAGATTCCGGCTATGCCCGCTTCTTCAGCTATATCGCCCTCTTCACCTTTTCGATGCTGATGTTGGTCATGGCGGACAACCTGCTTCAGCTCTTCGTGTTCTGGGAAGCCGTCGGTCTCTGTTCCTATCTACTCATCGGCCATTGGTATGAGCGTCCAGCTGCCTGCTCTGGCGCCACGAAGGCCTTCATCGTCAACCGCGTCGGCGACTTCGGCTTTATGCTCGGCCTCCTGTTGGTCTGGTACAGCTTTGGCTCACTCGACTATTCAGAAATCTTTGTTCGTGCGCACGAGTCCGCAGGCGACGTCATGAATGTCCTCGGTCCGTTTGGAGGAACCTGGGATGTCTCCGTGCTCACACTCATCTGCGTCTTATTATTCACGGGCGCAGTCGGCAAGTCGGCCCAAGTGCCGCTCCACGTCTGGCTGCCGGATGCGATGGAAGGTCCCACCCCCATCTCGGCACTCATTCATGCCGCCACGATGGTCACGGCGGGCGTGTTCATGGTTGCGCGGTTGGCTCCACTCTATAACCTGTCTCCTACCGCCATGACGCTCGTGGCGATTACCGGTGGAGTGACGATGGTTGTGGGGGCGACCATCGCCTTGACCCAGACCGATATCAAACGTGTCGTCGCCTACTCGACAGTCAGCCAGCTCGGGTACATGATCATGGCCTGCGGTCTGGGCGCCTATGCCGCCGGCATGTATCATCTCCTGACCCACGGTGCCTTCAAAGCCCTCCTGTTTCTCGGTTGCGGGTCCGTCATCATCGCCCTGCATCACGAACAGGATATGCGGCGTATGGGCGGGTTGAAACACAAACTGCCGATTACCTATTGGACGTTCGTGGTGGGTTCGCTCGCGCTCGCAGGATTCCCCCTGACGTCGGGATTCTTCAGCAAGGACCATCTGCTTGTTTCGGCGTGGTCGTCCGGCCCCCTCGGTCAGTTCCTGACCGTGCTCGGCCTCGCGACGGCGTTGATGACGGCGTTCTACAGTTTCCGGCTGGTCTTCGTCACGTTTTGGGGTCCTTCGCACGTCGATCCTCATCATGCAGACCACGTGCACGAACCATCGAACACCATCACCCTGCCGCTGATCGTCTTGGCAGTGCTCAGCATCGTCACAGGCTATCTGGGCATTCCGGAGTTTCTTGGACCCATGTTCGAGTCAGACATAGCCGAAGCTGCTCACGCGGGAGGAGCCTCCATAGGCATCATGGTGGTGGCTACGGCTATGGGATTGCTTGGAATCGCCGGGGCCTACTATGTCTATGTGCGCAACCCGGCGCTCCCGGATCAATTTGCTCGTCGGTGGCAATCGTTGTATCGGGCCTCACTGAACAAATGGTATGTCGATGAGGCCTACGATCGAACGATCGTCCGCCCGACCTTTTCCGGCGCAACCGAACTGTGGAAGCGTATGGATGTGAACGTGATTGATGGCGCAGTGAACGGCGTGGCCCGTGCCATCGCCTGGGGAGGGTGGCTCTTGAGGTTCACGCAAAGCGGGCAAACGCAACATTATGCACTCGGTATGGCACTAGGGGCAGTGGTCCTGTTGACGATGTACTTATTCTTGTGAAGGAGTGCCAATGGTCAGCGGTCATGGGCCTATGGGAACAGCGAACATCTGTTCTCGTGCCGATGACCCTGAACTATTGACCAACAATCGATGACCAGTTCCTTTCCCTGGCTCACACTGCTCCTCGTGCTTCCCCTTGCGGGAGTTGTCGTGCTGTCGTTTGCGACGGAATCGGCCGCTCGATGGATTGCGCTGGTCGCGACCTTAGCCGATCTGTGTATCGCCCTTCCGCTCTGGTGGCTCTTTGACCCACAGGCCAACCAGATGCAATTTACCGAACATGTTGCCTGGATCACAGCTCCTCCTATTTATTACAGCCTGGGCCTCGACGGAATCAGCCTCCCACTCGTATTGATGACTGTCGGGATTATGCCTCTCTGTGTCTTGATATCCTGGAATGCGATTACTACAAGAGTTCGGAGCTTCATGGCCATGGTGCTCATCATGGAAACGGCCATGGTGGGAGTGTTCGTCGCGTTGGACTTTGTCCTTTTCTATGTTTTTTGGGAAGCCATGCTGATTCCGATGTACCTCCTTATCGGTGTCTGGGGAGGGGCCAACAGACTCTATGCGGCCATCAAGTTCTTTCTGTACACCCTGGTAGGGAGTCTGCTCCTGCTTGTCGCCATCTTCGTCCTGTACTATTACGGAGGACACACATTCGACATCCTCGCCCTTAGCCAGGGCACCTACCCTGCTTCGCTACAGATGTGGCTCTTCCTGGCGTTCTTCGCCGCGTTCGCGGTGAAGGTCCCCATGTTTCCATTTCACACTTGGCTTCCGGATGCCCACGTCGAGGCCCCAACGGCGGGCAGCGTCATCCTTGCCAGCATCCTCTTGAAAATGGGGACCTATGGATTTCTGCGATTCAGTTTACCGATGCTGCCGGATGCCAGTCGGGCGTTCACGCCCGTTATGGTCGTCCTCTCCATCATCGCGATTATCTATGGTGCCTATATGGCGTTGGCCCAAGTTGATCTCAAGAAACTGATTGCCTATTCGAGCGTGAGCCATATGGGGTTCGTCACCCTTGGCCTGTTTGTTTTGAACCAACAGGGCATCGAAGGAGCCGTCCTCCAAATGGTCAACCATGGGATTACGACCGGCGCGTTGTTCCTCTGCGTCGGCATCATCTATGAGCGTACCCACAGCCGGTTGATCGCCGATAATGTCGGATTGGCCAAGCCGATGCCGATGTATGCCACCCTGTTGGTGATTTTCGGCTTGTCCTCCCTCGGCCTCCCCGGCACCAATAGTTTTGTCGGAGAATTCCTCGTGCTCGTCGGTACGTTCTATTGGAGCAAGATTGCGACCGCCTTTGCGTCATTGGGCATCATTCTCGCCGCCACGTATCTTCTCTGGATGCTCCAGCGGGTGGTGTTCGGGGTTCCAGACCCGCACCACCTCCCCAAGCTCAGGGACCTCAACCAACGAGAATTCGCCACGCTGGTGCCACTCGTTCTGTTGATATTTTGGATCGGGCTCTATCCGAATCCACTCGTGAGTCGGATGCACCAGAGCGTGACCAACACCATTGCCTCCATGTCCCGCGCGAAGGTCGCGCCGACTGCTCACCCCTCCGCCGGTGCGACAGCACCACTGTTGGCGGACAACGGAGAGCAGCTGAAGACCCAGGGCCCATCGCGATGAGTCTGTACGGCGCAGACCTCTTGGCCTTGCTTCCCGAACTGGTTGTGGTCGTCGCGGCCTGTCTCGTCATCGCGTTGGACCCCATCACTCCGGCTTCGAGACGAGATCTCCTGGCTTGGCTCAGTGTGGGTGCCCTTGCTCTCTGCCTTGGACTTACAGGCTGGCAGATCAGCATGCAGAATGTCCGGGTGTCTACATTTAGCGACTTGGTGGTCATCGATGCTTATGCCAGGTTTTGGAAAATTCTCCTCTACAGCGTAACCGGTGTGACGATCGTCCTGTCGTTGCCCTATCTGAAGGCGGAGCGCATACACCTCGGCGAATATTATGGCTTCCTTCTCCTCTCCCTCTCCGGCATGATGGTCATGGTCTCCGGTGTCGACTTGCTCACGATTTATCTCGGCACCGAGCTCATGTCCATCTCACTCTATATATTGACCGGTTTCAACCGGTCTAAGCCTCGTTCGCTGGAGGCCTCAGCCAAATACTTCGTTCTGGGCGCCTTCTCCTCGGGAATTCTGTTGTACGGCATCTCGTTGCTCTTCGGACTGGCCGGTAGCACCAAGTTGGCATCGATTGCCGGCGCCATCGGGACTCGCGGGACGGATGACCCCCTTGTGCTGATCGCGACGGTTTTGCTTGCCGTCGGATTCGGTTTCAAGCTTGCCGCAGTGCCATTCCATATGTGGACACCCGACGTCTATCACGGTGCCCCAACCTCGGTTACGGCGTTCATGGCAGTGGCGGCAAAAGCTGCCAGTTTTGCCGCATTCATCCGCGTCTTTGTCGAAGGACTCGGCGGGCTCAAGGCGGATTGGTCTGTCCTGTTCCTGGTCATCTCCATTATCACCCTGGTGTTGGGCAATGTCGTTGCCATCGTGCAGACCAACATCAAACGTATGCTGGCTTACTCCAGCATCGTGCACGCTGGCTACGCCTTGATTGGTTTTGTGGCGGCAGGCCGTGGGGTTGGTGCATCCGGGGGAACGTCTGGCCTCGCAAGCGTCATGATTTATCTCGCCATCTATTCGTTCATGACGCTCGGCGCCTTCGCTGTCATCGGCATGCTCAGGAAAGGCGGGGTCGAGGGAGAAGAAATCGAAGATTTCACGGGGCTCGCAAAACGCCAACCGCTCGCAGCCTTTCTCATGCTGGTCTTCATGGTTTCGCTCGCCGGGATTCCGCCGACCGCAGGTTTCATCGGTAAATTCTATGTGTTCATGGCGGCAGTGGAAGCAGGAATGGCTTGGCTCGCTGCCATTGCTCTGGTCTTTGCCGCCGTATCGGCCTACTACTACATGCGGGTAGTGATGGTCATGTATATGCGAGATCCAGATCCCTCTTCCGCCGTGCCGCCTCGCCTCGTGCACTCGCCGGCCTTGTCGTTCGTATTGGTCTGTGCGGTCGCCGGTGTAATTCTGTTCGGCATCTTTCCCAACCCTCTCGTCAGCTTCGCACTTCAATCCGTATTGACTCTCAAATAGTCTTTGTACGGGTAAGGCGCTGAACAGGTGCACGAGAAGGCGACTCGTGTTACTTTGGTGACAAGCCCTTCACCCATCGTGCTCTATGCAACCCTTTCGTGTTCTCCGAGATCTCGTACGATCATTTCTGCGCCATGGATGCGCCAGTCTGGCTGCCTCTCTTGCCTTCTTCTCGTTGCTCTCCCTCTTCCCCCTCGTCTTTCTCCTACTCTACGGCCTGAGCTTTATCGTCAGTCATGACGTGATAGGGGAGCAGGTCCTCCTCAATTTCCTCAAGGGGTTTCTCCCAGCGCTCGGGGAACATGTCGCAGCAGAATTACATCGGGTGAGTGCCTTGGAAACCGTCAGGTGGGCCGTTTTTCTGACGTTTGCCTGGTTCGGTACGTTGGTGTTCTATGAACTCGACTATGCGTTAAATGTCGTATTCGAGAGCACGTGGCGACGCCATCCACTTATCTCAACCGCGATCGCAGTGGCCTCGCTCGGCATGACCGGATTTGTCCTGATTCTCTCCTATATCGCGACTCAAACTGTCAACTTCTTAACGGGCTATGCGCCAAGGCTTTGGGGCCTCGACCTCTTGGCCCTTGCAGCCCACGATCTGTTTCTCACCTATACGCTCCCCTTTGCGCTGGCGTTCCTCATGGTCACGGGACTCTATCGGCTCGTCCCACGGCGGCGGCCGCAATGGCGTGAGGCGATGATCGGTGCACTCACGTTTAGTTTGCTGTGGGTCGCAGCCAAACTCCTGTTCGTGACCTTTAGCACCTATTCGAATGTGTACGGCGATCTCTACGGATCCCTCTTGGAAGTCATTCTGCTGCTCTTATGGGTCTACTATTCCGCCGCACTCTTATTGATCGGTGCCGAGGTCGCCCACCATCTTCAACAACAGGCACAAGTGCCATCCGCCACAGCGACAAGACCTGCTCGATCAGATCCGGCCATACCGAATGGTCCGGCGGCATAAAAAGAGGTTCATCTCGTATATTGTGTTCATTCCGTTGAACGAATTCCAATCACATACACCAAACACACCAGATCAACCGGAAAGAGCGAATCAGGCTGTCGGCTTCTGGACTTTTACTGGCGAGGATAGCCCTTCGTGGCTAGAATGGCACCTGACATCAGGAGGGGACCGTCTCATGTTCGAAGACTTCGGGAAAGACATACTCATGCTCGGCGGCACGGTGATTGGCTTCATCGCGGCCATGTTGTCTGTCATCGAGAAACTGCTGGACTTCCGAAACCGGATGGCACCGAAGAAGGAAAGAAAATCGCCTTCCCCAAGCGAACGTCCGTTCTCCGACCCAGCACCCGCTCCTGCAATCGATTTCTTTTCGTCGAAACCCTTCCGCGGCGTCTCCTATCTCCTCTTGTATGAAACCGGCGTCATCATCGCAGCAGGCCTGATTCTCAATTACATTGGACTCACACTCAGTCGTCATCTGGAGAGCATTCTCTTTCTCGATATGACGGGAACAGCCCTGGTTGCGTTCCTTCTTGGCCCCTGGTGGGGAGCCATCGCCGCCCTCCTCTCGAATTCTGTGGTGAACTGGTTACTGTACCCGGAGACCGGAGCGGACGTGGTGATTTTCCCTTGGTCCCTGGTGAGTATGACCGGCGCCTGTTATTGGGGCTGGATGGCCCGGCAAGCAGGCTTTCAAAAGTATCTCCGCACAGGACGCAGTTCCGCCCTGTCCCATGCCTGGTTCCTCTATATCTTTGGCGTCGGCAGCGCGATCGTCATGAGTCTGCCGGGAACCTTTATCCAGGCGGCACTCAATGAGCAAACGACCTTTGCCTTAAACCCCGCCGTCGCCGAAACAGTGAGCCTACGGGTGCTCCAATGGGAACAGACGGTGCATCTCTACCTCGAATCCCTTTTCGGGTTTACCTGGGGGGAAAGTGTGAGTTGGTGGATGGTGAATTGGTTCCAGAACTGGATTCGCTACATTCCTGACAAAACCATGAGCGCGGCCATCGCGCTCGTGGTCCTCAAGTATGGCTATCCTCTGTTTGAACGGGAGCTGATTCATGGAGGACCGGCGAGCGAACGTCCAACTGATGAACGCATCCTGCCGCTGGTATTGGGATTGCTTTATGCCCTCCCCTTCGCCGCCTTGCTCAGCAACGACACCTATGGAGGCGCCGCCTATTGGCCTCTGTGGGCATTGCCCTGGCTGTTTATTGGGGGTGGCTATGTCTACTTACGGTACTGGGGAACAGGTGAGGCCGCGTTGCAGACAGCTAGACTTCAACGAGCCGACCGCTATGCCCGCGCACTGAAACAAATCGGACGGGAAGCCTCCCATGAGTTCTGCAAGCGACTGACCTTCATGACCCTGATCGTCAGCTTGGTTTTTGCCCTCTGTCTCCCCGTTCTTTTGACAGACTTTTACCGTGCCACCTTCAAGTTCTTCTGCGTCGTCTATGGATTCCTGCTCGTGGTCCACCTCGTACGTATCTCCATTGCCCAAAACATTTCCGTCGCGCGCGCAAACGAGTGAGCGTAAGACATGAACGGTGGGACGCAGGGGGTGAAAAAATATCCCCTTTCAATCTCTTGAGGCCTCAGGTCTCATGCTTCGCGTAACTGTAGGAAGCGAGCGATAGCCGATCGGGTGATGAGCCCTACGATTTCTCCATTCTCCAGCACCACGAGACGATCCCACTCACCCTGGGCCATGAGTTCCATCGCCTGCATGATGGACCAGTCCGGATGGATACAGAAGGCTGGCGACGTTGGGCGCATGACCTCGCGAACGAGACGCCACGGCCAGAGTCCTGTAGGAAGTGCTTGAACGTCTTGCACCGTGAGCACTCCGAGAACCTGCCCTTCGCTGCATATTGGAAATCCACCGAATCCATGCACGACAAAGTACTGATCGACCGCGTCCTGCACGCTCATATCCGGAGGCAATGTCACGACGCGGTGGACCATGACCTGGCGGACGGTCACCGACGTCAACGAAGTCCGCTGGGCTGCCAGCCGTCTGCTTGACAGAGCTGCCGAAAAGAGGAATGCACCGATAAAGATGAGCCAGCCTCCGTTCGTCGCGATAGATTCTCCTGGCGCACCGGACCAGGCCCCCACCATCAAGACTGCGCCGATCAACCCTAGACCCACACCAAATCCCAGTCCAGCGAGCGCGGCTTGACTTGTCGCTCGATTGAAATCCTTGTTCCAGGCCCAGAGCCCAGCCCGTAACACACGTCCGCCATCTAACGGGAACCCGGGGATCAAATTGAAAAGCCCGAGCTGTACATTCACCATGCCGAGCAAACTCGCGAGGACGACGAGTCCTTGAAACCCGGGTTGCGCGAAAACATATTCCACTGCTAGGGCTCCGCCGAGACAAGCAGCCCCGAGGATCAAACTCACGAGCGGTCCTGCCATCGCAATCAAAAATTCGGCTCGTGGGCTGGGTGGTTCCTTTTCCATATGTGCCACCCCTCCGAAAATAAACAATGTAATCTGCCGGATCGGGATGTGGTAGCGCAGTGCCACATAGGAATGCCCCAACTCATGGAGCAGGACGGAGAGAAACAACAAGATGGCGGCAACGCCACCCATACCCCAATAGCGTGGAACCGACAGATCGGGCAATGTTCCCGGCAAATACCCCACCGCCAATGACCAGGTCACAAAGAAGAACACGACAAACCAAGAGGCATGCACATGAATCGGGATGCCGAGTGCACGACCGATTCTCCAATTGGGTAAAGACATAGATCCACCGTAACAGTGCGGGAATTGAAGCGTCAACTCGGCTTTGCCTCCTAGCAGGCTGCTGAAAACGTCCGCCAGCATCGTTCTCGCATCGTTCAGATCCTCAACGTACCCCAGAGGGTACGCCTCCGGTCTTCACCCGCTGCGGCCTTGCTGGACGAACTTTTTGAGCAGCCTGCGAGTTATCGCTTCCCTGCCCAAAACACATAGGGTATCGAGCGGCTGGCATACCACAATCCGTTTTTGCGAAGCCTTCGGATCGGGTATACTCATCACCATGCGATCTCACTACTTGCCAGGGATGCTGGGCCTCGTCCTGACGATGCTGCTGGTCCCAGCGATCCATACCTTCACACAGGCGCAGGTCATCAAGTCAGGCCCGTCTTCCTGTCCCGGAGTCGCGTTGACATTCGACCTTTGTCCGGTGCGCAACGGAGCGGGCTACGATCAGGCGCTGATCGACTATCTAATCGAGCAGAAAATTCCCGCCACCTTCTTTATGTCCGGGAAATGGATCACGAAACACGATCAGCAAGTCCGGGCTCTGCTCCAGGTCCCGTTTTTCGAAGTCGGCACCCATGGGGAGGTCCACGCCCATCTTCCGCTCCATTCAGCCGATGAGCAGAAGCAAGAAATTCTCGGGCCGGTTCGTCTGCTCAAAGCCAAGTACGGTCATGACGCGACGTTGTTTCGCCCTCCCTATGGGGAATTCAACGACGACACGGTCAACGTGGCCCGAGCCCTCGGCCTCCAGTTCATTCTCTGGGATGTCGTGTCCGGTGATCCAGATCCAACGCTCACCGCCATCCGGATCGAAGACCGGCTCAAACGGTTGATCAGGAAGGGCAGCGTCATTGTGATGCATGCCAATGGGAAAGGCAGACATACACAGGAGGTCGTGCAAGACCTGCATCAGCAGCTCCTGCCCCGGCGGAATCTCACTCCTATGACCATGAGCGATCTCTTAATCTGTAATGGCCAGGCAGCCCCATGACCAATCCGATTGTTCGGCCCATGACGGTGGAGGATCGAACCGCCGTGATCGAGTTACTTACCGATTCCGATCCGTGGAAGCGACTGGGTTACAGAGCCAGTGACTGGGACGGCTATTTCACACCCCTCCCACAGGGGCGTGATAGTTACGTCGTCGACCAGAACGGCAAAGCTACCGCCATCGCGGTCGTTCGCCAGAAATTCCTGCTCGGCGACTATGTAGAATTGATTGGGGTGGCGGACTGGGCAAGGGACAAGGGGCTAGGAAGGTTGTTGCTCGCCCATGTCGAAGCGGTGGTCTTCGCAAGGGCGAAGAACCTCTTCGCCTGCGTATCGGATTTCAACGACCACGCTCGGCACTTTTACAAGAAGCATGGCTATCTGGAGATCGGCCCCATGCCGAATTTTCTGATCCCTGGCAGTGCCGAAATCCTGCTGCGCAAGACCAGCGGCCCAGCGAGGGGTAAGTAAAAGTGGCAGTTTCTTGTATACTGCTGTTGCCGTTTCCCTTTGAACTCTTTCCTTAGCAGGAACCTATGCGAGTCAAGAAATTCCTCCACACTCGTATGCGCGTCAGCGACATGGAACAGACGGTTGCTTTCTACACCAACGTTCTTGGATTGGAGGTGCTGGAACGAAAGGTCTCGCCGCGCGGCTCGCACTTGGCCTTTCTCAAGGTGCCCAACAGCGAGGAGCTGATTGAGCTGACCAGTTTTCCTCCGAGCGGGCCAGTGAGAGTCCAGGAAGACCTCGTCCATCTCGCCTTTCAGGTAGAGAGCCTCGACGCCACCATCGCGTCGCTTAACGCGAAGGGAGTCAAGGTCACAGACGGACCCACGCAAACATCCTCCGGCAGCCGCTTCATTTTTATCGATGCCCCGGACGGTTATGAAGTCGAACTCATCGAACGCCCGGCCGGCGTCAAGATCGTGTAAGATCCCTTCACATCCCTCTTTCCCTCCCCACACCGTTCATGCTAGGTATCTCTCCCTGTCTCCCTCTATTCAAGGAACTGCGCATGAAAAACGGGTTCTTTCGCGGGCATGGGCTGGGCAATGACTATATTGTAATGGACCCCAAAGAACTGTCGTTCTCGCTCACCCCGTCACGGATCAAAGCCATCTGTGATCGTAACTGGGGCCTCGGAAGCGATGGGATCCTTGCGTTGGTCCCTTCAAAGAAAGCGGACTTCGGCCTGCGCATCTTCAACCCTGACGGCAGCGAAGCCGAAAAATCCGGTAACGGCCTGCGTATCTTTGCCCGCTATCTTCACGCCACCGGCAAAACGAAAAAACAGCACTTCACCGTCGAGACCAAAGGCGGGCTGGTGACCATTGTGCTGCATGTGGACCGGTATGGGGATGCCAGCGCCGTCACAGTCGAAATGGGCCGGGCCACGTTCCAGCCAGGGGCGCTCCCCTGCACCCTCATGATCAACGAACTGATCGAACAGCCCATCGACGCCGCGGGCCAATCCCTCATCTTTACCGGCGTGAGTGTGGGGAATCCCCACTGTGTTGTCTTCAAGCCGGTCGGGCAGTCCTGGTCGAGAGAGGATCTCTTGAAACTCGGGCCGGCACTGGAGAACCATGCGCTCTTCCCGAGGCGAACGAACGTTCAACTCGCCGTGCCGACAGGTCCTAAAGAGCTCTTTATTATGATCTGGGAACGTGGGGCCGGCGAAACCCAGGCCTCCGGATCCTCTTCTTGCGCCGCTGCGAGTGCGGCTGTCCGGCTCGGGTTGGTGAAGAGCCCTGTGACGGTGAAGATGCCAGGGGGTCAGCTCAACATCGAGGTCGCCAAGAATTTCAGTCTCACCATGAAGGGTCCGGTCGCTGAAGTCGCGCGTGGAAGCCTCAGCCCATCTTTCGTACGTAGTCTGCGCTGAGCGAGCTGTCAGCCGTCACCAATCAGTTTGTATGCCTGGCCCCAGGTTGCCCGTTCACCTTTCAGACCGTAGAATGTTGAGGCACTCATGGCGGTATGCTGAGGCTGACAGCGTATGCAACGTTCTACCGAATTCCAATCGAAACTCGACCACCTGCCAGACCAGCCGGGGGTCTATCTGTTTCGCGACAAGCAGGGTGAATTACTCTACATCGGGAAGGCCGCAGTCCTGTCTCACCGCGTGCGGTCTTACTTTCAGAAGGGGACCGACCACTCTCCGAAACAGACCGTCCTGGTGAGCCACATTGCAGACCTCGAAACGATCGTCACCCGCTCGGAACTCGAAGCGCTCATTCTTGAAAGCAATCTGATCAAACAGCATCGGCCCCGGTTCAATGTGGTCTTACGGGACGACAAGCAATATCCCTACCTTCGCCTGCCGATCAAAGAGGACTTCCCACGCCTCTCCATCGTCCGTCGCGTACAACAAGACGGCGCACTCTACTATGGCCCCTACACACCCGCAGGCGCCTTGCGAGAGACACTGCGAGTCATCAAAAAAGCCTTCCCCTTGGCCACCTGTACGATCGAGATTGACGGCAAAGCGGAGCGAGCCTGTATCGAATTCGAAATCAAGCGGTGCATGGCGCCCTGCACCGGCAATCAATCGAAAGAGGACTATCGCCGTATCGTCGAACAGGTGCGTCAGTTCCTCGAAGGGCGTGACCATGAATTACTGGATGACTTGCGTACCCAGATGGAAATGGCGGCGGAGCGTGAGGAGTTCGAGCAGGCGGCGCGCTTGCGCGACCGTCTCTTCAACATCGAACGCACGCTGGAGAAGCAGCGCATTACCCAAACGACGACCACCGATCAAGATGTGATCGGTCTGGCGCGGCAAGGTTCGGCGGTCGATCTCCAGATTCTCTTCGTGCGCGGCGGCCTCCTGATCGGACGCAAAGACTTCTTTTGGCCCCATTCTGCCGACGCAGGTGACGAGGAACTCGTTCGATCCGCCATTGAACAGTTCTACAACAAAGACGGTCAACCGCCCAAAGAGTTGCTCATCCCCACCGACCTGGACGATGTGACGGTGATCGAAGAGTGGCTCTCAGGCAAACGCGGAAACGCCGTCCGTATTGTCGCACCTGAACGGGGCGTGAAACATCAGTTGCTTCTCCTGGCAGAAGAAAACGCCGCCGCCGCCGCTGCCAATCATCTGCGAGACGAGGAAGTCGGACGGCAAGCGGTTGAAGAACTGAAGCGACTCCTACGACTGGACATCGCGCCTCGGCGCATCGAAGGATTCGATATTTCGAACACCATGGGCAACCAATCCGTCGCCTCTATGGTTGTATGGGAAGACGGTCAGATGAAGAAGGCCGACTACCGCAGATTCAAAATCCAAACGGTCATCGGCGCCAACGATTTTGCCAGCATGCAGGAAGTCGTCACGCGCCGGTATGGAGCGAGCGAGGATCTTGCACGCCCTGACCTCATCCTGATCGATGGAGGGTTAGGCCAACTCGCTGCGGCCATGGAAGGGCTGAAACAGGTCGGCCATCAAGACCTGGCCATTATCGGATTGGCCAAGGCACGCGGCGAGAAAGACGAGCGGATATTCCTGCCTGGTCGAAAAAACCCTATTGTGCTGCGGGCGAATTCCCCGGCCACCCACCTTGTCCAACGCATTCGCGATGAAGCCCATCGATTTGCGATCACATTCCATCGCAAACTGCGCGGCAAGGCCCTGATGGCCTCGCAATTGGATCAGGTGATCGGTATCGGTGAGATCACACGGGCCCGCCTACTCAAACAATATGGCAGCCTGGCGAACATTGTCGCAGCTACGGACAGTGAATTAACCGTAGCCGGCCTCGATGCCAAGACCGTCGCGGAGATACGGAAGGCGCTTGCGAAACCGACTCCGTCTCGCAGTTGAAAGAGATCGTTCCTTGCACGCAGAATCCTGCACACTAACAGGGCATCGTGTAGATCCGCATCGAGTGGGGTGTATAGTGGAGACGGTCTAGGTTCGGGAGTGGGCCCCTCGCCGAGAATTCGTGGCGCAGTTCAGGTCGGACACCTGTCTCTCGCTTCAAAACATGAATTTGAAACTGAAGGTTCCTAAGTGGATATGGGCATGGTAGTTCCCGTTGACGGTCGGATTGAGGTTGCCGACAACCGTGCGAGGTTCATAGAGCCATTCCTGAAAGGCGACGTCGAAACCGATGGCCTTCGGCCAGGGCATTGAACCTTGCTGGCCCCCGCACATCATCATGCCTAAAAAGCGCCCACCTTCTTTACATAAGAATCCTGCCCCGATCGAAATGGTGTGGGCTGGAAGTGAGGCGACTGCTGGATTGTAGGTCCTGTCGGGAACCGGATCCTCTGTACGTGTGTACCCGGAACGAACCGCCACATCCCAACGGGGAAACCAGGCAGGATCGAGCCATTTATATTCAGTGCCGATGGCAACAAGCGGCACCGTCTTCCATTGTTGTGGCTGCGGGATGACTCCGCCCGAGGAGAGATGGACGTCGAGATCACGATTCGATTTCCACCCGACATATTCCACGTCGAGCTCCAGTTTCCATTCCCGCGCACTCGTACGAACAGGCCAGATTGCAATGGCACCGGTAAACACCTGCGGAAGGACGAGATTGGTTGACGCATCGGCGACATTGGTCCCGTTGACCAACAACGATCCACTCAATGGCAACACAGTCTGGGTACGATAGACCAGGCCAATAGAGGCGATCGGTTTGCCATCGCTGTTTCTCAGGGGGGTATAGAGCAGGCTAAAGTTTGCGCCGGCTCCTGTCCCCTTGCCGTTGAGTTCGACAGTTGATCCCCCGGCGCCCACTCGTTTCTGTTCGATATGTCCCTGTCCAAGAAAACTGGCGAAAGTATAGATGTCTGCGCCTACCCCGATGGCCAATTGATCATTCAGCTTATAGGCCACGGTTGGCTTGATATCAATAAGCGGAAGTGCTGCAGAAGTGACGGCCGTATTGAAGGGGCCATCCACTGCATAACGGGTGTTCAGTCCAAACGGGGAGGTGAGACCGAGTCCGACCGTCACGTTCGACAAGCCATTCCATCCAAACGCTCCCAGGTTTGCACTCACGTAGCTATAGCTCGGTGGGGGAATCGCGATACTGCCTCCAAAGTCCCCTCGACTGTCTATCCCGGTCGGGCTTGTGAACTTGACCGAACCCCCAACCAGAGTTGTTCCGCTAAGTACCTGGATTCCATCCACTTGGGTCAGTCCTGCAGGGTTATAATGAATGGCTGAAGGGTCGTCAGCCTGGGCACTGAAGGCATTTCCTTGCCCGGCCGCAGTCGCACTCTGTGGCTGAAACCGCACTCCCTGCGCATGTCCTAAAGGAGGACATAGAACCAAAAGCAGTGCCAAAGCCAAAAGGCACCGTACAATACTCATGCCGTACTCCTATATATTGTCAGTTTGTAACTGACAGCCAAGAGAATAGGTTTTTCCCGTGGCGATGGAAACCCCCGCGAAACCTTGCGTGTATAGCTGATCGACTGCAATATCGCTAGGGCCAAAATAACCCTCGCAAAATGGATTTGTGGTATGGTAGCCTTATGGCCCACACCTATATATAAGAGACATATCATGTCCCATATGGTAGGGAAAAAACGCCCCTTCCCCAAAGCACTCTTTACCCAGCTGACCAAAGCCGACTGTGAAAACTTTATTGAAGTACTGCACTTTGCCGCTGAGTCCGTGTGTGTCGAAGATGTCAAAGGTGTCCTCACCAGGTTTCAGGCGCTTTTCCCCTTTAACCGGGTGATTGGTGGACTTGCAAAACTCGGTCGCACGGGTGCATTTGAGGGTTTTACCAATGTGCTGAATGTCAGCTATCCGGAAGAATGGATCCGCCTCTACTGGCAGAACGGGTATTTTGAAGTCGACCCGGTTCTCCAGACAGCCTTACGGAAACCAGGTACCCAGCATTGGGAAAGTACCTACAAAACCGCATGCTCGGACAAACAGAGCGAATTTATGGCAGCGGCGAAGGAGTTCGGTCTAGGGGATGGGATCACAACAGGGTCAGCAGATTCAGCATGCGGAATCGCGACTTTTTGTTCATTTGCCTCTGCCGAACGCGTAGACGCAAAGCGGTATGTACCGCTGGTTGAGTACTTTGGGTACCACATCCATCTTGCTCTTTTGCGGACCGCCCCAAAGAGTTCGCAAGCAGTCGCTCCCTGCGTCAGAGAACTCACGCTACGAGAGATGACCATCCTCAACTGGGTGAAAAACGGCAAAACGAACTGGGAGATCGCCAAGATCATCGGCCTATCTGAGCGAACGATACGGTTCCATGTGGAAAGTATCTTCTCGAAGCTTGACGTTACCTCACGATCGCATGCGGTTGCGACCGCCATCGAACACGGCCTACCGAATGTGGTGTAATTGCACTCGGTAGGAGTGATCTCCGCCGGTATACCATCACGCCTCTGCACCGACCAATCCCAACCTCTCAGAGTTAGCATATGAAGAGGTTCGTCCCACAATCACCTCGCCCTGCAGCGTCTCAATAGAGGAGATCCAGTTCAGGAACTGTGGCTTCTTGATTGCATTCTCCTCGTCAAATCGAACCATGTCGTACAGCGCTGCTACGGAACTGGCGCCAGCTGGAGGAAGCACTACTGGTTCTCCTATCATTTCACAAGGAAACCCTAGTGCTCGAAGCGCTCGAAAGAACCGATGCTCGACCTCAAGATAGTAGTACCGAATGTCGTTCTCAACCGCCCATTGGTAGACGCCTTTCAATAATGCCAGCATCATCCTCGATGAGAGTCCTCTATCTCGGATTTCAGGATCAACCGCAAGCCTGGTGATCTCCGCTGTATCTGGACCCTTTCTGATTTGGTAGCCAGACGGGAGCAAGGCCCCGAACTCTTTTTCAAGCATGAACTGGCTGGAAGAGGGAAGGAGTCGCGCGACCCCGACCACCGCACCATCATCTCTAACCAGTCCAACGGTTGTCGCCCACAAATCGTATAAATCTATCTCTTGTCTATCCTCCGTTTCAGGAACCCACTTCAGTGACTCGGCAAACACTTTATGACGAAGTCGATAAGATTGAGCAAGCTGTTCACCATGCAACGTCTTTACGACAAAGCCATTCTCGCTGAACTCGACATCTTTTACCCTACGCATCGGCGATCTCCCTTCATAGAGCACATGAAAAATGTACCGTCTTGTCGGTCATTGGTTTTTCATAACCTACGTATTGTGTCACCTGGCGGAACCGCCAGGTGACGCCAGACGCCCTAGTCGGGTACTAGAGTAGTGTTCTTTCAAGCTATGGCATCCCTGGGAGAGAAGACTCCATTGACGCTTCGCGTCACGTTCATTGGAAAGGGTACTCCACATGATGAAAGATCGGCGGGGGTTTCAGATTCTCGACGGGTTTCGGCAATTCCCTGGCAAGCCGACGCGACCGCGTGCGTCCCTCGCGCAAGGGATTTCCTACGACACCACTGAGTCGATACCCTTCCTGCTCTGTGAACAGGTTGGAAGCACACTTGTCTCTGCGCTCAAGGCGTCCGAGCAACGATTAAGCGCGCTGCTGCACGACCGCAGCCGCATCGGACGGGAACTGCACGACTCTGTGCTGCAAGCGCTCTATGCCATCGCGCTTAGCCTTGTGCAATCCCCTGAATTGCGCAGGGATGCGCCACCTTCTCTGCCGAGTGCCCACGGGTATGCGACCGATCAGCTCAATAAGCTGATCCAAGACATCCGACGGATGATCCTGAGTGTGGAATCCGACAACATTGATCCCTTTAGACTGGTCTGCGAGTTACAAGCCCTCGCGCACACCTGTGAAGAGGTGAGCGGATTGCGGGTTCGTGTGGCGGTTGCCCCTGAGGCAGAGGAGATTCTCACCGGCGAAGAAGCACGTGAACTCGTCGCGATTGCTCGGGAGGCCTTAAGTAATTGCGTCCGTCACGCCCGCGCCTCACAGATCATCATCGCCCTTCGGCACATCGGCTCACGAGTTCGATTGCGCATTTGTGACAACGGAACAGGCTTCGAAGTCGGGCAAGGCAAGCCGAAAGGCCTTGGACTTGCGCAGATGGAAGGGCGTATTCGGAAGATCGGTGGCCGTCTGAACATCCAATCAACGGTAGGTCGAGGCACATGCATCACTGCCGACGTGTATCTTGAACCGGTGCTTACAAAGATATGAAACATCCTCGCAATCATCTTGTCCCAGCCTCATCCTCGAATGCGTCCGGCCGCAGGGTGCGCAGGAGCAACAAGACCGAGGCCACAGGCCTTTCGAATCCGGCCACCCGCCTGGTTGACCCGATGGAGCATTGCTATCGCGCAGTATTGGAGACTTCGAGCAGTTCGATTTTACTTCTCTCAGCAGATTTCATCATTATGGGATGGAACCGCGCGGCCGAAGTCGCATCTGGCTGGAAGGCCAACGAAGCGCTGGGTCGCAATTGTATGGAGTTCTGTCTCCAGGTGGAGGTGCGTGAGTCGTTCCTGACCAAACTCGCGCAGGTCATTGAAGGAATGGACGTAAGGGGGTTCGAAAGTCCCCTCCTGACACGTACGGGCCTACAGACGCTCTTCTCCTGGAATATCTCCCGAGTCCTGGGGACTCATGGGGAGCTGACGGGACTCATGGCTATCGGTACCGCGGTCCTCTCGGCTACTCAGGCAGAGGAGGAACTCCGGCTGGCCCATGCTCGAATACGTAGCGAGGCTCGTCGAGCACAGAGCGCCGCAGAAGAGGAGCGGCGCAGAATTGCACGGGAATTACACGACGAATTCGGGCAGGCCTTGACCGGCTTAAAGTTCGATTTGGCATGGTTTGGCATGAAGCTGAGGCAATCATCTGCTCCAAGCGGATGCAGGGATCTGCTGAGTAAGGTCCAGGCCATGTCGGGTTCAGTCGACGCACTCCTGGAATCGGTCCGGGCGACCGCGGCATCTCTGCGTCCTGCAGTACTGGACGATCTCGGACTGGTCCCGGCGTTGGAATGTCTCGCGACGACGTTCCGGCTTCGCACGGACTCGAGCTGCACGTTAGATGTGGCGACGGCGTTGTCATCCATCGCACTGCCCCCGGAAACATCTACCGCATTATTCCGAATCGCGCAGGAATTGCTGACGAATGTGATGCGTCACGCTGGCGCGTCTCAGGTATGCATACGGCTATACGAGGGCGACGGCAGCGTGAGGTTAGAAGTGACCGACAACGGGAAGGGTATCGACCGCGAGAGGATGATCACACCTGCTTCCTTTGGGCTTCGAGGAATTCAGGAACGAGTCTCCCTTCTGGGCGGCCACTTTCATATCGTTGGAACGTCCGGGGTCGGGACCACGGCCTGCACCTCGGTGCCGGTTGCAGAGTGCTTCGTCCGATGATTGAAACACAGTTGGTCAAAATTCTTGTCATCGACGATCACGAGGTTGTGCGTCGAGGCGTGAAACAGATTCTTGAAGAGAATTTCCTGTACGTCGAGGTCGGGGAAGCCGATACCGCTCAGAAGGGGATTGCCGCAGTGCGGCAGGAGCCTTGGGATCTGGCCATCGTGGATATCAGTCTTCCCGATCAGAATGGGTTGGAACTTTTGTGTGAGTTACACAGCACAGCGCCCCAACTCCCTCTCGTCGTGTTGAGCCTGCACCCCGAGGAGCAATATGCCATTCGTGCATTCCGTGCCGGCGTGATGGCCTATCTCACCAAACACACTGCGCCAGAAGAGCTGGCCAAAGCCGTCAAGCAGGTCCTGAACGGCCGGATGTATGTGACCACCTCCCTCGCAGAGCAGATGGCTGGCAGCCTCAGCAAGAATCCCACTGGCCCGGAACATCACACATTGTCTGAGCGAGAATTCGAAGTCCTTGTCTTGTTAGCCAGGGGCCAATCCGTCAAACACATTGCACAGTCTCTCACGCTCAGCATCAAGACCGTCAGTACCTATCGAGCCCGTCTTTTGGACAAGCTGCAACTCTCGACGACTGCAGAATTGATCCGTTATGCGCTGGACCATCATTTGGTTGAATAGCGCCATGATGATGAGTCACTCATGCATGAATAGCCTGTAGGGTAGCGAAAGAATAGACGTCGGTGGGAACCAATTGTCTCTATGTGAGGATTAGTCCGGCGTCGGACTCCGCTTACAGTGCGTGTCTGTTCGGCTGATTGTTTTTTGTTTTGATCGATTCTAAGACTATGTACGACTCGAAAGCCTGTCAACCCTGGGGAAACCATCTGATGACCATCGTCCTCGCCGACGCAGATCCCCACTTTCGCCAGAGGCTCAAGAAGCGTCTTGAGAAAATTACCGGCGTGAACGTCGTGGGAGAATCGTCGGACTTGGAAGAAACTACCGCGATGATTCTGAACCGCAAACCGGATATCGCAATCCTGAACTCCTCGCTCCGGGATGGCTGCGGCGCCGAAGTTCTCCGACACATCAAGCGATTGATGGTCCCGCCGACCATTATCGTCGTCACGGACGACCTCTCGCATGACAATAAGAATGACTGTTCTCTCGCCGGGGCCGATTTCCTTTTTGACAAGGGCGCGGAGGATCACAAGATGATCCATACCGTTCGCCTTCTTTGTGCACCTCATAGCCAGCTTGCAGAGTTTGACTCTCCCATTGCCACGCGCGATGATTGAACACCGCTCTTCCGTAATCGCCGCCACCTCTCTCATGAACTCAGCGCCGTTATTAACAGGATGCTGAAAAAGTCCGCCAGCGGCGTTCTCGCGTCGCTCAGAGGCTCAACGTACCGAAGCGTCGCCTCGCCTCTTTGCTCGCTGCGGCCTTGCTGGACAGCCTTTTTGAGCATCCTGTAAGGCGTATTCCCGTTGTTCTAGACGAGCAGATCCGTGAAATTTAGACGCGCCAAGAAAGCTTCTCCGCAGTCTATTCGAATTGACAGGTCGCTCCTTCGCCGACTAGGATAACGCGCCGTGAGCCATTCCGATCCTTCAGAACCCACCGCAGTGACACATACCCACTCTGCCGGTAGCCGTATTGAGCACCTGTTTGAAACCGTCGTGTTCGCGAGTCGTTGGATTCAAGCCCCCCTCTATGGCGGTCTCATCGTGGCTGAGCTGCTCTACGCGTACAAGTTTCTCGTTGAACTGTGGGAGATGATCAGCCACATCAATCAGCAACAAGAAACCGTCTTCATGCTGGGGGTCCTGGGATTGATCGACGTGACCATGGTGGCGAATTTGCTCACGATGGTAATTATCGGCGGCTATGCCACCTTCGTGAGCAAATTGGATTTGGAGGGCCATCCCGATCGACCGGACTGGCTGACCCACATCGACCCCGGCACTATTAAGATTAAACTTGCAGCCTCGCTGATCGGTATCTCCAGCATTCATCTTCTCAAATCGTTCGTGGACATCGAGCATGAAGATCCAGAACACATCAAGTGGAAGATCTTTATCCACATGACCTTCCTCGGGTCTGCCATCCTCCTCGCATGGACCGATAAGATTATGCAGAAAGAACGCAAGCACTGATGCAAGGTCGACGATATTGGATCAGATACAGAAGTATCTGATCCAATACCCAACGTGCGAATGCCATACGCCGGGTCGTTCTAATATATAGATAAATTCAAAATGCATTGCCCGCCGAAGCTGCCTCCTTTCGGTATGGCTGTTGCGTATCACTACAGGTTCGCTCAATTATCTCTATCTCGGCTCAACGACCATGATCACCGAGAGGTCGCGATGAAGCGAGTACCATATTCCCTGTTGGCCTTGCTGGTCGTCATACTCATGCAAGCAGGCTGCAGTTCTTCGGTCCTGCAACTTCGGGAGCAACTGGATCTTCATCACGGAGAGTTCCGCGAGAAGTTGGTCGACAGGAAGGCGCTCGAGACTAAGTTCCTGGTTTGTATCGGGCAAGCCCACGACGAACCATTGAGCGAGCGCCGTGATACCCGTACCCCACCCGAACTGCTGCCGCCGCACACCCCTCCAGGACAAGCGATGGGTATCCGTCCCCTGGCAGCCGTCATCGAAACGATTCGCCGCAGGCATCATGAGAAGGGCGCGTCTCTCTCCATCCTCGCAGACGTCCTTGAAGATGTGGCCGATGACGTGACTCCGCGCATCGATCTGACAAAACTCGCACGGGTCGTAGAAACGGCCGGGCGATGGCATGGGCACTTCGGTCTGGATGAGGACAAACTTGAACAGGATTCCTCTCGCTTCGCTCGGCTGCTGCTGACATACAACAAAGCATATTTTGGAGATCTTCGCTTCACCGCACGATCGGACGCCTCGGGAATCGACCATCGCGGGGTCATCAACGTGACTTCTAAAGGATTCGTCGATCGAAGCGGCAATACCCTGCTCTTCCCGGGGATCTCGCCAGAAATAGAGGAAAGCCCTGCCCGGTCAGTTCGAATGTCGACCAGCACGGTCAACTCCCAACGTGTCAGTGCCGATTTGACACGCATTTTTCTGGAAGCCTTCTTTGACGCAGCCTATCGAGTACCGGCCGTTCATGGCGCAACCGCATTACGAGTGCGACCGAACTCTCAGGAATCGTCCTACCCCGAATTCGATGCGAGCCATCCCGTGATCCCATTGGAGGTCTTAGCCCGAGTGACCCGCGACGCCTTGCGCGCCGAAGCCGCCGTGACATCCCTTGTGGGGAGAGCGGTTCGTGGTGGAAGTGTCTTTGGCACGCAGAATGAAACGCTGGCGGCTTCACTTGAGACCGCCGCTGGGGTCATTGCGAAGAAGTTCGTCGAGCACGAGGGGTTCTGCTATTTCCAGGTTACGATCGCCGCGCATGACCAGAATGAACCGAATGCTAGGTAACCATGGGCGGGACCGTCGAGAGAATCATAGTCAAGAAGTATGTCGTAAACAGAAAGCCCCATACCAGACGACCGTGTAGGTGAAGGAGGTCGTCTCCTGCCCAAGCTGAAGTTTCTACGCATAGCGAAAACGACGCTGACGGACGTTTTCAGGATCCTGCGACACGTCGGTCTTCGACAGGCACACCTATGCGAGACCAGCTGTTTCCTGCCTAGTGCCAAGCCTGTGTGAGTGCACCTCTACCATCCCGCCAATATGGGGTCCAGGCAAGGGTGACCAGCTTTATAGCGATATTGGATTTGGTGGGTCTGATCGCAATCGATTCGAACTTTTCATTCAAGGGATCAGTGGCAGCCGCGAGCGATTCGCTTTCGGATTTGAATTGAGCTTCGAGGACTGCCAGCTGTTGCTGAAGCGCCTCGACATTCTCTTCAGCTCGGCCGACGTCTTGGGATTCCTTGACAGCCCGACCGGCCCCTCGAATCGCGGTGGTAGCCCGGCCGATGTTTGTGGCGCTGATTGTCTTGCGACCCAAAAAGGCGCCAAGGATCGACGCACCGACTGAAATGGCTGCTTGCACTTGGCTGGAGCGAGATTCCGCCTGCTGCCGCTCCTTCATCTGCTCCGCGCGCCTGATGCGATCTTGGAGGGTGGCAATCTTCGGCGCATACTTCTGGCGTAACGACTCAGCTCCCTTATCTCGTTGCTCTCGTCCGGATTGCTGGAGCCTGACGCGGAAGTCTCGTTCCGATTCATCGGGCGTGGAGACCTCCTTCGTGGCGGGACTCTTCATGAGATCAACTTTCTGTGTCCGGAACAACCAGCCTCCGAAATCCTTGTTCCAATCGGCATAGCTCTTGGCCTTGCCCGCGATGGCGGGAAGTGGAAGAAACTGGGCATCGTCCTCAGGCCCCTGCTCCAGATCCGATAGGGAGAGGTCCGCGATCGTTGCATGATTCCAATCGACGGCCACCGCGCCATCGGTCATGGGCGTGAGTATCGTCACATCCTGCGTGGCATCGATGCCGCTCTTTGTCTCGGTAAAGCGGATCTGGGACGATCCCAACAACATCGGTACATACACCAGTTCGTTTCCATCTGGCTTGGAGCCACGCAGGGGCACAAAGTGCTGTGGCACATCCGGTGGCACAATCGGCCGCTGCCGGTGGGTGGTGAGAGATGAGGAACGAGGGGAGCCAGTCACAGAGTCCGCCTCCTTACCCTTCATCCCTAACCCCATACTGGCTTTTGCCTGGTCCATCAAACCTTTGATATGGGTCCTCGTGAGAGGTCCGCGCAAGTAGGACAGGCACCAGCGGGTTTCGAATACGACCGGCTCATCTTCGTGCACGTTGTTCATCAAGAAAATTCTGGCACCAAGCCCTGCCAGAGTCTGTTCCATCCGGCCTTTGTCGAACTTCTTCCCGGCGCTGGATGAAGCCCCCTCCAATCCCTCGAGCACCCGGGCCTTGTCACGCTCCGTCTGCAATCGTCCAATGAACCAGGTGCCGGTATTGGCCAGTCCTTTGTAGTCGAGATCGACCGGATTCTGCGTCGCGAGTACGACGCCCAGACCAAATGCGCGCGCCTGTTTGAGCAAAGTCATCAGGGGCAATTTCGATGGCGGGTTCGCCACCGGAGGGAAGTAACCAAAGATTTCATCCATATAGAGGAGGGCACGCAGGCTCGTTGTGCCCGATTGTGCCCGCATCCAGCCCACCATCTGGCTGAGCAGGAGGGTCACGAAGAACATGCGTTCGGCGTCGTTCAGATGCGAGATGGAAAAGATGGCCAGGCGCGGCTTGCCTGTCGGGGTATAGAGGATTGACTGAATATCGAGCGCTTCTCCCTCCAGCCAGGCCTGGAACCCGGGCGCTGCAAGCAGATTATTTAATTTCATCGCCAACGCAAACCGATCTTTCGAGGGGAAGAACGAATCGACATCCATCACACCGATCTTCGAGACCGGCGGCGATTGGATCGCTTGAATGAGTATGGCGAGGTCGAGGTCTTCCTCTTTCCTCCAGATGTGATCGAAAATCGTCGAAAGCAGGATATGCTCTCGGCTCTGGATCGGATCGGCTTCGATGCCGAGCAATCCGAGCAGGCCGGTCACGGTGGTGCTGATGCGCTCGCGAAACAGTTCCCCATCCTCGCGTACGTCAGCGGCCGGCGCGGCAAACGATTTCAAAATGGAGACGGGTACGCCCGCGTTGCTGCCCGGCGTGTAAATGGCGACCTCGGCCGCGTCTCGGAAACGCTGGATGCGCGCCCCGTCCTGCTGCCAGCCTCCCAATCCCTCCGCCCAGAGCTCGGCCTGTGTCTTTGCAAAGTCGGCTGGTGACAATCCTTTCTTGCGCGCATCGTCTTCATTGATCCAGGGCTGAAAATCCTCGCCCTTCAGACTTGGAAAGGTCAACATCAAATTCCCGAGGTCGCCCTTAGGATCGATGATGATGGCGGGAATATTGTCGATCGCCGCTTCTTCAAGAAGTGAGATGCAGAGACCGGTCTTGCCGCTGCCGGTCATGCCGACGCAGACCGCGTGGGTAACCAAATCCTTCGAGTCGTACAGCAACCACCCGGGCTTCGGCTGCTTGGCCACCAAGTCGTAGGGTCGTCCCAGGTAAAAGACGCCGAGCTTTTCGAAGTCTTCAGCCGTACCTGCGCCAGCTGAAGGAACTGCCGCCTTGGCCGATTCCTTCGCCTTTACCGTATCTTTTTTCTTAGCGGACATGACTCACCATTCCTGGGCGATGAGGAAGACCGCACCGATCATCAGACTGAATCTGACCAGCTCATTTCACTCGAACGCTTGTTGAGGTGCGGCACCGAAAAGACGCAGCACTCGACTAGGGTAATCACTTTTGGGATGGTTTTCAATTGTGCGGCGTTGAAATGGGTAGGGTCCGATGCGATTTGCCGGTGCTTGAAAGCGATACTCGACGAAAGCAATGTCCAGTATACGACCGCTTCGGCAAGCTGATCGAGCCCGTCGCCCACCATTCGCCTGTCGTCGTGCCCGGTTCCCTGGAGTCTGGGTTCAGTGCCCGGAAGCGGTCGTGGCGCCGATGCCGGTCTCCGACCGTACCTGCTGGGCCAAAAAGCCGCCACGATCCTTCGCCGCCTGGCTGCTTCGGTCAAGAATCGAGAACAACCAGATGCCCACGAATCCGATCGTGATCGAGAAAAGCGCCGGCGAGGCGTACGGGAATAACGCACTGCCTTTTGGATAGCCCAAGATCGCTTCCCAGACCGACGGCGACACGACCGTGAGCAGCACCGATGAAATCAGCCCGAGAAAACCGCCGATGACCGCGCCGCGGGTCGTGCAATCTTTCCACAACACTGACATGAACAACACCGGGAAGTTGGCGGATGCCGCGATCGCGAACGCCAGGGACACCATGAACGCCACATTCTGTTTCTCGAACACGATACCCAGCAACACGGCCAGGATTCCCAGCGCCACCGTGGTCATGCGCGACACTCGCAACTCGGAAGCGCCGTCGGCTTTGCCAGCTTTGACGACCGTTGCGTACAGGTCATGCGACACGGCTGACGCACCCGACAGTGTGAGACCAGCAACGACCGCCAGAATGGTTGCGAACGCCACGGCCGAGATGAAGCCGAGAAACACATTGCCACCCACCGCGCTGGCCAGATGCACCGCCGCCATGTTGCTGCCACCCTTGAGCGCACCGTGGGCATCGAGGAACTCCGGGTTAGTCAGCACGAAGGTGATGGCGCCGAAACCGATGATGAAGGTCAGCAGGTAGAAATAGCCGATCCATCCGGTCGCCCACATCACCGACTTGCGCGCTTCCTTGGCGCTCGGTACCGTGAAAAAGCGCATCAGGATGTGCGGCAGGCCGGCCGTGCCGAACATCAGCGCCATGCCGAACGAGATCGCCGAGATCGGGTCCTTGACGAAGTTGCCCGGTCCCATAATCGACTGACCGGCAGCCGCTGCTTCCGCCGACGTCTTGCCCGCGGCTGTGGCCAGGCCGGCTTTGATCTCGACCGCGTTGGCAAACATCGCCTCCAGGCTGAAGCCGAAATTCAGCAGCACCATGAACGCCATGAAGGTTGCGCCGCCCAGTAGCATGCAGGCCTTGATGATCTGCACCCAGGTGGTTGCCGTCATGCCGCCGAACAACACGTAGACCATCATGAGCGCGCCGACGATGACCACCGCCATCCAGTATTCGAGACCGAACAGGAGCCTGATCAACTGGCCGGCGCCCACCATCTGCGCGATCAGGTAGAACGCCACCACCACCAGCGTGCCAGAGGCAGCGAAGATGCGGATCGGCGCCTGCTTGAACCGGAACGCGGCGACATCGGCGAAGGTGAACTTGCCGAGGTTGCGCAGGCGCTCGGCCATCAGGAACGTGAGTACCGGCCAGCCGACCAAAAAGCCGATCGAGTAGATGAGGCCGTCGTAGCCACTGGCCATCACCGCGGCCGAAATACCCAGGAACGATGCCGCAGACATGAAGTCACCGGCAATTGCCAGACCGTTTTGGAAACCCGTAATGCCCCCACCCGCTGTATAAAAAACAGCGGCCGACTTGGTTTGGGCCGCCGCCCATTTCGTGATGAACAGCGTGAGCAATACAAAAACAGAGAACATGCCGATCGCCGTCCAATTAATCGCCTGCTGCTGTGCCTGGCCGACATCCGGGCCGGCGGCATACACCGATCCGGCAACAGCACACAGCGCAGCCACGGTCAGCCCGAAGCGTGTTGCATGGGGATACGTGCGATGCAAGCCGATCACTTCAGCACCTCTTTGGCAATGGCGTCGGACAACGCATCGAACTCGCGATTGGCGCGATTCACGTAGTACGCGGTGATTACGATCGTGAACACAATAACGCCGAAGCCAATCGGAATGCCCACGGTCATCACGCCAGCGCCAAGTTTCTGTGACAGAAAGCTCTTGTTGAACGCCACCAGCAGAATGAAGCCGTAGTAGGCGATCATCATCGCCAAGGTCAGCCACCAGCCGAAGCGGGTTCGCTGGGCTTTCAGCGCCTGATAGTTCGGATTGTTCGCAATGCGCGTGACCAACTCAGTATTCACGGTGTTCCCTCGACGTCATGGGTTCGATGCCAACGACCATGCGTACCTCGCTCGGATACACGATCCTTACGTGCGACCAAACGCGCAACGCCGTGCCCGCACTGACCTGCATCCGGACTTCCAGTGGGCATGATCGCTGGATCAGCAGCGAGGCACGCACGACGGCATTGTCACGTGAACGTAGCTGTGTTGCAATAAACCGACGCTTTCTAACCTCCGCTACCTCCGCCACGGTTCCCCATCACGACTGTGTCGGTAACGCGGGTTAGTTGGAGATACCTGGCACCTGGGTGAGGTGTATCTGAACATCAACGGTCAGTTCCAATCCCGATGGTGTGCCGTTGATCAAGAAGGGCAGGTCATCGACATTCTGGCGAAGAACCGGAGAGATTCCATTGCGGCCGAGCGATCCCGAACTGCATGTACTTATCCCACCCTCGCCTCTTTAAGCACGTGTCCCGTATACGACCGCTTCGACTTCGCAATCTCTTTTGGCGGCCCCTCTGCGACAATCTCACCGCCTCGATCGCCACCTTCAGGGCCCAGGTCAATGACCCAATCTGCATTCTTGATGACATCGAGATTGTGCTCGATCACGACGACGGTGTTGCCGGCTTCGACAAGCCGATCCAACACGTCCAGCAGCCGCTGTACATCGGCGAAATGAAGCCCGGTCGTCGGTTCATCCAAAATGTACATGGTGCGTCCGGTCGGACGTTTCGACAGT
>DATNCR010000016.1:0-12683 GCA_035607135.1 Nitrospiraceae bacterium | reverse complement strand
TCGATACGACGTTGCGGGACGGCGAACAGTCGCCCGGCGCCAGCATGAATGTGGAAGAGAAAATCATGGTGGCGAAGCAGCTGGCACGCTTAGGGGTCGATATCATCGAGGCTGGATTTGCCTATAGTTCGCCGGGAGATTTTACTGCGGTGCAGCGGATCGCGCAGGAAGTCGAGGGACCAACGATTTGCAGCTTGGCACGGGCGCGTCCGGAGGATATCGAACGAGCCTGGGAGGCCTTGAAAGGGGCCCCAAAGGTCCGTATCCATACGTTTCTCTCAACCTCGGATATCCACTTGAAGCATCAGTTTAGAATGACACGCGACGAGGCGAAGAAACGCGCAGTCGAGATGGTGCAGCTGGCGAGAGGCTATGTGGACGATGTGGAGTTTTCACCTATGGACGCCAGTCGCTCCGATCCCACCTATCTCTATGAGGTGATCGAGGCGGTGATTGCCGCAGGGGCCGGGACGATCAATATTCCCGATACGGTCGGTTACGCAATTCCACAGGAATTCGGGAAGCTCATCCGTCACATTTGTGAGCAGGTGCCAAACAGTGGGAAGGCCGTGATCTCCGTCCATTGCCACAACGATCTCGGCCTTGCCGTAGGGAACAGCTTGGCGGCAGTGTTCGAAGGTGCCGGCCAAGTCGAATGTACGATCAATGGGATCGGTGAGCGGGCGGGGAATACGGCGCTGGAGGAAATTGTCATGGGCCTTCGAACCAGGAAAGACTTCTATCAGGCCGACACAAAGATTCGGACCGAAGAGATCTCAAAGACCAGCCGATTGGTCAGCAAGATCACCGGTATGGTCGTGCAGCCGAACAAGGCGATCGTCGGGGCGAATGCCTTTGCCCATACGTCTGGGATTCACCAAGACGGGCTGTTGAAGGATAAGACGACCTATGAAATCATACGGCCGGAGACAATTGGGTTGATCGAAAGTAAGATGGTCATGGGAAAGCTTTCAGGCCGGCATGCATTTCGGCAGAGGCTGGTGGAGTTGGGGTATACACTCTCGGATGAGGAAGTGAACCATGCGTTCGAGCGGTTTAAGAAATTGGCCGATCAGAAGAAGGAGATTTACGAAGAGGATCTCGAAGTCATTGTCTCGGAAGAATTAGCCAAGATGGCCGATCGGATCACTCTGAAGTCGTTCCATGTCGCTAGCGGGACGGCTCAGGTGCCAACCGCTACGGTCGAGCTTGAGATCGACGGGCGCACAATCACGCAGACCGGGACGGGCGATGGACCAGTCGATGCGGTCTATAGAACGATTGCCGCAATTACGGAGACGAAGAGCACTCTCCTCATGTATGTCGTGAAGGCCATTACCGGTGGGACTGACGCCCAGGGCGAAGTCTCGGTTCGGGTTCAAGAAGAGGGCCGCACCGTCTCAGGTCATGGAGCAGATACGGATATCATCACGGCTTCGGCTCGGGCCTATCTCAACGCATTGAACAAGTTGTCGTACCTGGCTGGAAAACAAGCGCAGGGCGAGCATAATGTACGCTTGATTTAAAGAAAGTGACCACGGTAGAGTCAGCGGCTTCGGTCTGGAAGTGGGACGGTATTACTGGCTGTGAGGTGGGTTGTGGTTCATGTCATCCTGGCAGATCGACCGGAGTTTTTGGCCGGCGATCATACTGTTCTGCGAGAGCTTCTGCATCCGGCGAAACAACCGGTCGCCCTTGGGTATAGCATGGCGCATGGAATATTGGCTCCCGGCGCTCGGTCGAAATGGCACAGGCTGGCGTCCTCAGAGGTCTATTATATTGTCGCCGGTCGGGGACGATTGACCGTAGACGACTCGGTTGTGGCGGTGGAACCAGGCTCCGTTGTCTATGTACCTCCGGGGGGAAAGCAGTCGTTAGAAAATAGTGGACCCACCGCCATCGAGTTCCTCTGCTTAGTCGATCCCGCATGGCGGCCAGAGGATGAGCTAGTCCTGGAATAGAGGTTTGTGCGATCCTAACTCAAAGAAGGAGAATGGTTTGTGAAGGCGAAGATTGCCGTACTAGCCGGTGATGGGGTGGGTCGGGAGATCGTCCCTGAGGCTGTGAAGGTGCTGAAGGCTGTGGCCGAGAAGTTCCAGCATACCTTCGAGTTTCTCTCCGGTGACGTCGGGGGACAGGCCATTGATAAAGTGGGTGTGCCGCTCCCTCAGGAGACGCTGACCCTGGCCAAACAGAGCCATGCCGTGTTGCTTGGCGCAGTAGGCGGTCCTAAGTGGGAGGGGCTGGAATATAGTCTACGTCCGGAACGCGCGCTGTTGGGATTGCGCGAGCATCTGGGTCTCTATGCGAATTTAAGGCCGGCGAGGTTGTATCCGATGCTGGCCGATGCCTCAACACTGAAACGAGAAGTGATCGAGGGGATCGACATCCTCGTCATTCGAGAACTGACTGGCGGGATCTATTTCGGAAAGCCAAAAGGGATCGAGAAGCTGCCGAATGGGAGTGAACGAGGTGTCAACACCGAGGTCTATACCACGGAAGAAATCCAGCGCATTGCGAAAGTGGCATTCGAAGCGGCAAGAAAACGCCGAAAAAAAGTGATGTCCGTTGACAAAGCGAACGTATTGGAGTCATCCGAACTCTGGCGTCGTGTCGTCACCGATGTTCACAAGGGTTACCGGGATGTGGAGTTGAGCCATATCTATGTCGACAATGCGGCGATGCAACTGGTGCGCAACCCGCGACAGTTCGATGTGATGCTCTGCAACAATATCTTCGGTGACATTCTGAGCGACGAAGCGGCCATGTTGACCGGATCCATCGGCATGTTACCCTCGGCCAGTATTGGCGCGCAAGTTGGACTGTTCGAACCGATTCACGGCAGCGCGCCGGACATTGCCGGGAAGAATGTGGCGAATCCTATTGCGACGATTGCCTCGGCGGCCATGATGCTGTCCTATGCGTTCAAGTTGGATAAAGAAGCAGCCGCTATTGAGCAGGCGATTGTGAAAACCCTCGATCTCGGCTTTCGCACGAAAGATATTCATAGTCCCGGTACTCGCCTTGTCACGACGACAGAAATGGGTGAGGCCATCCTGAGAAATCTGAACTAGCCAGGATTGTTGAAACGGATGAGGACAGATCTCAAATCTGGATTGATCAAGACTGTTGCCGGTACCGGAGAATCCGGGTGGACCAGTGACGGGGCTGAGGCCCTCGCTGCTTGTCTGAATGAGCCGAAGGGTCTCACTCTTGATACAGAGGGGAACCTGTTCATTGCCGACTCTGAGAACCACATCGTTCGGAAGATTGACAAGAAGACCGGAAGGATCAGGACGGTAGCGGGCCGCATTCAGAGTGCTGAATCAGGGGCGACACCCGTTTCGCCCGTTCCGGTGGATCAGCGAGGGGATGACGATCCTTTTGCCGAAAGCGGCACGGTCCATCCGCATGCCTTTAGCCAACAGACTGACCTGAGCGGAACCGTGCGTTATGTTGTGACCGGTACGACACCGGCCAAACGTTTCAGCGGCGACGGTGGTCCTGCGAATCAAGCGCTGCTGAATTTTCCGACTGCGGTTGTCGTCGATCGGGTAGGGCATCTCTACATTGCGGACACGCTGAACCATCGGGTGCGGCGTGTGGATGCGGTGACAGGGATCATCACGACAGTCGCAGGTCTGGGCCAACCTCGGTGCTCAGGTGACGGGGGGTTGGCCATTGAAGCCGGGTTAAATGAACCGGCTGCCTTGGCGATGAGTGATGAGGGCGTCCTCTATATTGCCGATCAGAACAACAACCGCGTGAGGGTGGTGGATGTGTCCACCGGAGTGATTTGTACAGTCGCAGGGACAGGAACGGCTGCGTATAATGGAGATGGTGTGGCTGCAACGGAAACCGGTCTGGCCGGTCCAAGCGGATTGGCGCTTGCTTCAGACGGCACATTATTTATCGCCGATAGTTTTAACGGAAGGGTTCGTGCTGTTAATCCCGTCACTGGTATCATACGCACTGTGGTGGGCGACGGCGGTGAGTATCGGTTCCAGGGGCTGGATGAGCCACCTGGTACCAGCCTCTCGCGGCCATCGGGAATCGCGTTGGATGAAGAGGGAAATCTGTACGTCACGGATTCGGACAACCATCTGGTGCGGCGATGGGATCGAAGTACCGGGCGTATTGAGCGTGTTGCCGGGGTTGGTGTTGCACGCGACGGAGGCGACGAGGCATCGGCCCTCGACGCAGGTTTGAGCTACCCGTTTGGCATTGTGGTGGACCGTGCGGGGTATGTACTCGTGGCCGATACATTCAATCATCGCATTCGTGAAATTGCACTGTAGGCAGGATTGAGGCTCATGTTGAAAAAGAAGTCAGGATATGTGGTGGCGGTTGTCGGTGCCACGGGGGCCGTCGGCACAGAAATGATCGCGGTGCTCGAGGAGCGAAAGTTTCCCGTCGCACGTTTAGTCCCGCTCGCATCGGCTCGTTCAGCCGGTGGCACGGTGACATTTGAGGGGAACGAGGTACCCATTGAGGTGTTGACGAAGGATTCGTTTGTCGGCGTAGACATTGCCCTCTTTTCTGCCGGGGCGGATCTGAGTCGAGAGTTTGCTCCCATCGCCGTAAAGGCCGGTGCGGTGGTGATCGATAATAGTGCCGCCTGGAGGATGACGCCTGAAGTGCCGCTCGTGGTGCCGGAGGTGAACGCCCACGACATTCAATGGCACAAGGGCATCATTGCCAATCCGAACTGCTCCACGATCCAAATGGTCGTGGCGCTGAAACCCCTGCATGATGAGGTCAGGATCAAGCGGATTGTCGTCACGACCTTTCAATCAGTCTCTGGCACGGGGAAAGACGCCATGGATGAGTTGATGACGGAATGCCAAGACCTGCTGAGCTTCAAATCGGCGAGTCCCAAGGTCTATCCCTATCAGATCGCCTTCAATTGCCTGCCTCAGATCGACGATTTTTTGCCGTCAGGATATACGAAGGAAGAGATGAAGATGGTGCATGAGACTCGAAAGATCATGGGTGACCAGTCGATTCATGTGACGGCGACGACGGTGCGGGTGCCGGTGTATGTCGGACATTCGGAAGCCGTCAACATTGAAACCGAGCGGAAGTTATCGGCCAACGACGCCCGCGCCATTCTCTCCACCGCACCCGGCGTGCTGCTCTATGACGATCCGGCACACAAGATCTATCCCATGCCATTGGAGGTTGCCGGGACGGATGAGGTGTATGTCGGTCGTGTTCGTGAAGATGAGTCAATTGCCAATGGTCTCAATCTGTGGGTGGTGGCGGATAATCTCCGCAAAGGGGCCGCGCTCAATGCGGTGCAAATCGCAGAACATTTGGCTCAAGGATAATGGCTGAATGGGGAAATCTTGGCAAGGTCTTCATCGGAGTCGGGGTATGCGTGGCGCTGGTTGGGTTGTTGATCCTGATCGCAGACCGCGTTCCGGGAATTGGGAATCTTCTGGGATGGTTCGGCAAGCTCCCTGGCGACATTTCTATTCGACGAGATAACTTCAGCTTCTCGTTTCCCCTCGTAACCAGCCTGCTTCTCAGTGTGGTCCTGAGCTTGATACTCTATTTCATCACGTGGATATTTCGCCGGTGAAGCAATGAGAGCGAACATGTATCGAGCCGCTATGGCAGGAGTGTGTCTATTCAGCCTGACCTTTGGGGCAGAGGCGGCGGAGCCGATCAGAGTTCTACTGTCGGCCGACGTGCTACGGCTTGAGATCCGTACCGATGGTCCGCTATGGGTGATGGATGCAAAAGGTCGTGGCCAGGCTCTTCGCACGCCGGTCCAGGTGACGGCGGCTGAAGCGGGGTTTCTGATGAATGGTGTCCGCATGCAGACTGAACAGGTGACGCTGCAAGGCGGGGAACAAGGTCTCACGCTCACGTTTCCACGACCAGTTCGGAAGTCCAACGGGGCGGCGGTGTCATCGGGCGACTCCGGCACGGAGGTCTCAGTGAGCGGCCTGGTCCAATTTGTGCGAAGAGGGAAGGGGTTTTCGGTCATGAATCGGGTGGACCTTGAAGAGTACGTCAAAGGGGTCGTTCCCTCAGAGGTCAGTTCGACCTGGCACCCGGAAATGCTGAAAGCTCAGGCGGTCGCTGCACGGACGTATGCGCTCTACCAGCAGATGTTGAGCGCCACGCGGGAGTACGACGTGGCGGCAACGGTGCAAGACCAAGTCTATCGCGGAAAGCAGGGGATTGATGTGGGGATCCTGCGTGCGGTCGAAGAGACCCGCGGGTTGGTCGTCACCTATCTGGGTGCGCCGATCTACGCAGCCTTTTCATCGACGGCCGCTGGGCTGACGGAAGATGCCATGAATGTGTGGTCGAAAGAGTATCCGTATCTCAAGGGCGTGGAGTGTCCTTTCGACCTTGCGTCGCCCTACTATCAATGGAAATCTTCCTTCAAAATCGACACGCTCGAACAGAATTTGCGGCAACAGGGATTTCCCGTGGGTACGATCGCGACGATCACGCCCCTGGCATTTAGCCGCGGGGGGCGAGTCGCGAAGCTGCGTGTGCTCCACTCTGGCGGAGAATTGGTTCTTCGTGGAGAAGAGTTACGGAAAGCGGTCGGCTATACCATCATCCCCAGCACGCAGTTTGCCATCGAATCGATCGGTCAAGATGTGGTGTTGTCGGGGTTTGGTGCGGGTCATGCTGTCGGCATGTGCCAGTGGGGGGCCAAAGAACTGGCTGAGTTGGGCTACCCCTTCTCGACGATTCTTCAGTATTACTATCCTGGTACCGAACTCCAAAATTTGACGCTGACCAAACCTCCGACTCCGCCGTCTTCCTGATGCAGCTCTCCGAATTCGATTTTCCGTTCGATCCCTCGCTAATTGCCCTTCAACCATGCTTCCCGCGCGATCACGCCAGGCTGCTTGTTTTACAGGCCCTTGATGGTTCGTTGACCCATCGTCGCATCGACGAGTTGCCTGATCTTCTTCAACCAGGCGATCTCCTCGTGGTCAACAATACGAAGGTGTTGGCGGCGCGCGTGGTTGGACGGAAGTGTCCTTCTGGTACAGAGGTCGAGATCCTTTTTGTAAAAGATCTTGGCGATGCGATCTGGGAGGTGCTGATCAAGGGAACGTTTCGGCCTGGACAGATGATTGAGATGGGGGCAGGTGTATCTGCTCTAGTGGTCGAGCGTGGAGCACGACGAACGACGGTTCGGATTGAGAGTCCAATTCCGTGGTCTGAATGGTTGCGACAACATGGTCGAATGCCGCTTCCTCCCTATGTGAAACGGGCACCGACCGAGCAAGATCGACAATGGTACCAAACCCTGTTTGCAGAACATGAGGGTGCCATTGCGGCGCCGACCGCAGGGCTCCATTTTACTCAGGAACTGCTGACACGCCTGCAACGGCGAGGGGTCGGTCTCGCGACCGTGACGCTCCATGTCGGTGTCGGAACCTTCAAGCCTGTGACGGTCGATCACATCGAAGACCATCAGATGGGCGCGGAGTGGCTTGAGGTCGGAACAGAGGCGGTTCGTGCCATTGAGCAGGTGCGGGCGAAGGGAGGACGCATTGTTGCTGTCGGGACCACGGTTGTGCGCGCCCTCGAAACTGCGGCTCGTGCGGAGGGCCGGATCCGATCCTATCGGGGAGAGACAGACATGTTTATGACACCAGGGTCTTCGTTCAAGGTGGTCGACGCCCTCCTCACGAATTTTCACATGCCACGTACCACGTTGCTGATGCTGGTCGCCGCATTGGCCGGGACCGAATTTCTTCGACGAGCCTATGCGGAAGCGGTTCGCGAACGTTACCGCTTTTACAGCTACGGTGATGCGATGTTAATTCTCTAGCAGGATGCTCCCGTTGTCCCAGATGTACAGGCAAATGAAATTCCGGCGTGCCCCAAAGTTCCTCACCGAGGCCTGTCAGGTCTCACGACCCGACGAGGATATTCGCCGAATGGGGGTTACAACAACTCGCGGTGGATCTTGATGGGGATGCTAGTTTTGAGCGATTGGGTGTATGCCATCAACGCGCGTTGCTGCTTTTGAAAGAGGACGTCCTGCATAGCGCGGTCCTTTGCTGCTGCTGCCTTCGCGGGATCTGATTCCGTTTGCCGGAGTGTGAGGGCTTGTGCCTCAGCAAGCTCGGCAGGGGTAAGGGCCACGGAGTCTCGGATGATCATTCGAGCTTTGTTGCTCAGCACTTCCTTCGCTTCCATCGCTTCGAAGATCGCGGGCGTCAGATGATTCGCAGCCAAGAGCCGTTTGTAGATCTCCGGATCGAACGTGCCGTTTTTTTGGAAGTCAGGGATCTGCATAATCACTTCGCGCAGGTCGTCGTTCGACACCGTGAGGCCCATGTTCTTTGCCGCAATGAGCCAGGTCCGATTGTCGATGAGTTGATCCACCACAAGTTGCTTGATCGTTTCGTCTTTGAATTCTCCAGGGACTTTGTCCTTATAGAAACGATAGGTATTCTCATAGGCACGTCTGAATTCATCATGGGACACGGTGAGATCTCCGACTGAGGCGACGACAGTGCCGGTCTGTTCGCCGAATCCCCACCAGCCCATGGTGATGACGAAGGTGAGGGCGATCACCCCCATGATGGACTTGAGGAGCCACGGATAGCTGTGCGAGGCTTCGCGCATCAATTTGAGCATGACCACTCCTCGGGGAAATTCGTATGGGCCGATTCTACTCAGGGATTTCTGCAAAGGCAAGAGACACCAGTCTCTCCACGCTGCGACTTCACGGCTGAGTAGAGTTGTCTGTTTCGTGCCGACGGAAAATATTATGCAAAAACGTGATCTGCCGGAGAATGGTCTTTGTTTGTGCTAGGTAGTCTGATTTGTTATACTTTGCCACTAATTGTAAGGAGATCCCTTGGCGGAGGAGGTCGGCGGTGTTCGTTCAATCGGTGCCGGGATCTACCCCAAAGCGCAGATCCTGAACCGTGGTATTGCCAAACTGATCGATCTGTTCATTGTCGCGGCAGCAGGTCAAATGATCGTGCCGGTAGGTTTTCTTGGAGGATTGGCGTATATACTGATTGCTGATGGATTTGCCGGTGGACGCAGTATTGGGAAGCGGTTGATCGGTCTCCAGACTGTGCTTCCGGACCGACGCACGGCAGCAGGGTTTCGGGAATCCATTATCCGCAATCTACCCTTTGCGGTCGCTCAGTTAGCCTTTGCTGTCCCCTATGTGGGGTGGCTTGTGTCGGTCGCAATCATTGTGTTCGAAGCGGTATTGATTATTGGGAACGAACAGGGACGGCGCCTCGGTGATGAGGTGGCCGGCACCCAGGTGTTGGATGCGGGTCGACTAGCGTTGCCCGACTGAGGCGCCATCAGCGTCTAAGGAGAAGGGAGAGCAACCGTGGGCTTTGGGAGCGATATCTTCGGATGGTTCTCAAACGATCTGGCCATTGACCTGGGGACCGCGTCGACCCTTGTATATGTTCATGGGAAAGGGATCGTACTCAACGAACCCTCGGTTGTGGCGGTTGAGAAAAGGTCCGGACGAGTGCTCGCGGTCGGCACGGAAGCCAAGAAGATGTTGGGGCGCACGCCGGGCAACATCATTGCGGTGCGGCCCATGAAAGAAGGCGTCATCGCCGACTTCGAAATGGCAGAGCAGATGTTGAAACGGTTCATTCAGAAAGCGCACAACCGTAGCGCGTTCGTGCGTCCGCGTATCATCATCGGTGTGCCGTCCCGCATTACGCAGGTGGAGCAGCGGGCCGTCCGAGACTCGGCCGAATTGGCTGGTGCCCGCGAAGTGTATCTGATCGAAGAACCAGTGGCCGCAGCCATTGGCGCCGGTCTTCCGATCACCGAACCCTCCGGCAACATGGTGGTCGATATCGGCGGTGGCACGACCGATATCGCGGTCATCTCACTTGGCGGAATCGTCTATAGCGAGTCCGTGAAGGTCGCGGGAGATCGTATGGATGATGCGATCATGAACTATATTAAGAAAAAGTATAACCTTCTCATCGGTGAACATATGGCGGAACGGATCAAATTTGAAATCGGGTCCGCCTACCCCTTTGAGGAACGCAAGACCATGATGATCAAGGGGCGCGACTTGATTTCCGGCATTCCCCGTACGTTGGTGGTGGATGACGCAGAAATCCGTGAAGCGCTGCAGGAACCGATCGGGACAATCGTCAACGCGATTAAAGTGGCACTGGAAAATACCCCGCCTGAATTGGCGGGTGATATTATCGATCGTGGCGTCGTACTCACGGGCGGGGGGTCTTTGCTGAAGGGCATGGATACGCGCTTTCGGGAGGAGACAAATCTGCCGATCATCACCGTGGATGATCCCCTGACGTCCGTCGTCCTGGGGGTCGGGAAAATCCTCGATGAGTTGGATCTGCTCGCCAAAGTGTCGGTGATGTCCCAGGCCAATACCTACCGATAAGGTTCCATCCCTAACTCCTTTTATGTGGATGGCTCACTCTCGTACTCCCTATGGTGCCAGAAGGCTGGCACTTGCCTGTTTCGCCCTCCTGGTGGTGGCTCTTTTCCTGCTTCCCAATCAAATCCAAGGACTCCTGCAGTATCTGGATGGACCGGTTGGACACGTCGTGCGTGTTCCGCTCGAAGCCATTGCGTCCATCGATGCCGGCGTGGCTGATCGATGGGCACAGTATGTCGCGTTGCAAGGGGTACGGGAGGAAAACCAACAACTCCGGAAAGAAATAGAGTGGTTGCGCGGGCAACATAACCAGTTGCGTGAGTCTGCTGCTGCGACAGAGCGACTGACGGGTTTGCTGAGCTTTAAGGAACAGGCGCTTCCGACAATGGTCGCCGCTCAAGTTATCGGACGTGATGCGACGAACCGCTATCGTGCCATCATTCTCAATAAGGGTGAGAGTGATGGGATCAAGCCGGATATGGGAGTGGTCACGCCCGCTGGGGTTGTCGGGCGCGTCGTAAAAACGACGGGCGCGTCTTCGGTGGTGCTCTTGGTGACCGATCCGAACAACGCCATTGCTGGTCTCATTCAGCGGACGAGAGACGAAGGTGTTGTGGAAGGGACTCAAGAAGGGCTGGCTCGGCTCAAGTATATTCCGTTGCTGTCGACCCTTCGAGACGGTGATCGGGTCGTGACCTCGGGCCTTGTCGGAGGGTTCCCCCGAGGACTTGTGATCGGCACGATTACACGCATCGATAAAGAAGAAGGTGCCCTCTTCCAGTCTGCGGAACTCATGCCGGAAGTTGATGTCAGCCGTGTGGAGGAGGTGTTGGTGATTCAGACGTCGTATGGACAGCCGACAAAGGCCGGGGCAGGAGCGGATCTGCTGGGGAAGCCGGCACCATGAAATTCCTTATCTATCTGATGCTCGTGCTGGTGCTGGTCCCCCTGCAGACGACGCTACTGCCACATCTGAGTGTGTGGAACATCAAACCGGATTTGGGGCTTGTAGCCGCCGCGTTCGTCGGGATATTTGCCGGCGAACTGGAAGGCCTTCTCGTGGGGCTTGCGATCGGATGGGTCCTGAATATGTTCTCAGCCGGCGAGCTGTGGATCAGTCTCCTCACGAACGGGGGGGTCGGGGTCTTGGCGGGCTTCCTGGGGCGTCAGGTATCGCAGATGACGCCGGTCACCGTGGGGATAGGACTGCTGCTGGTGTCTTTGGTGAGCGGGATATTTGCCGCGATGAACTTCCCACATCTCGATGCGTCTCAGATGTGGTGGATGATCGAGTCGATCGTCTTTCCACAAGCGTGTTTTGATGGAGTAGTGACGGCGGGGCTCTATTGGTTGCTCTCTCAGCGGTTTGACGTCGCCCGCCTGAGGACCGAATAGCAGGTCTGTGAGGGGTGTGGCGAAATATTGGTTGTGACGCATGGATACAGCTGGACTCCACGATTCTGAGCTTGGAGAGCTTCAACGCCGATTGGTCATTCTCCGCGTCGGCTTGCTGCTCGTCGTGGCATTGCTGGGGTTGCGGCTTTGGCACTTGCAGATTCGAGAAGGGCCCTACTATCGCGATCTCTCCGAGAACAATCGGACGCGGTCTGTCGTCATGGAGCCGGCTCGAGGACTCATCTACGATCGCCACGGAGTGCTGTTGGCGAATAATGTTCCGAGCTTCACGCTTTATGTCTCACTTGAGGACGTCAAAGATCGGGACCTGCTCATCGATCAGCTCAGCACTCTCTTAGGGCTCGATGCCGCGCTCGTCAGGACCAAGCTCACGGCTCGGGGCAGCAAACAATTGCCGCGCAAGGTCAAGGGTCGCCTAACCCTTCGGGAAGCCACGTTGATCGAGTCTCACCGCCTGGACTTGCCCGGAGTCATGGTCCAAGTCGAATCGCAACGGAACTATCCTGGCGGAGTGATGGCCTCGCATCTGTTGGGTTATGTGGGGGAAGTGTCGCCCGAGCAATTAGAGAAACCTGAATTTGCCGACCTGCACCAGGGCAGCATTGTTGGACAATATGGTGTGGAGAAATTCTTCGATCAACTGATGCGCGGTCAGGCTGGGCAAAAAAGCATAGAAGTCGATGCGGTTGGTCACGAGAAACGAACCGTGGTCGTGGAACAGCCCCATGCGGGAGACAACTTGTATCTGACGATCGATGCGCGGCTGCAAAAAGCGGCCGAACACCTGTTGGGAGAGGAAACAGGCGCAATTGTCGCGCTTGATCCGAGGACAGGCGATGTGCTGGCCATGGCCAGCCGTCCCGGTTTCGATCCG
>DATNCR010000015.1:0-16448 GCA_035607135.1 Nitrospiraceae bacterium | reverse complement strand
CCACGGGAAGCGGTTTGAGATGTACAACGATACGGTGCTGGGGTTCAACAAGTCGGGGAAGGAAGTGGCGCGCATTCAGGTGGAAGAGCCGATCTACATTCGGCCCGCCGAACGCGTCACCTGGCTGTAAGGATCAGTACGCCATCGATTCAACAAAGGGCAGGGAGTTCACAAGAGCTCCCTGCCCTTTGGCTGTCACCCTCCGTCGAGATGTGTTCCGCCTGCCTCATGCCGAACAGTGACCCAAAACCTGAAAAGTAGATCGCCCGCCACTTGAGATACGAGTCCTCCCCTCACGTTATTTAATTGTGGCCTAGGGTTTGGGTCACATGCGTTTTTGACCAGCCCTCCTTAACCGGGTCAGACCTGAATGGTAGGGTCTGGCCGCTCATCTGTCGAACGATCCACGACAGTGCTGGTTGAATCGATTCGACAAGGAAATTACAATTTTGGCGATAGCGCTTCGCCCACGATTCGGCTATAAGCACTGGCGCGCAACGAACAGATTTCACATTGGCGATGGCACTCCCCCTCAATATCTCCTCAGGACAATCAAACCAGTCAATCAGGAGTCCCCTTCATCCCCATTGCAGAAAGGAATACCCATGTCCACATCAACCCGTACCAGTGCCAAGCCAGCCAGCGTATTGAAGGAGAACCGGTCGGCTGCTACTTCCGCCGTCCAATCCGGCCCAGGTTTCAGAACAGGAGTCGCGATGCCATACAAGGCATGGATGGCGAAGGCGGCGAAACAGACGATGGTGCTTGAAACCGTTGATCTCGGACCGCTCGGGACCGAGGATGTTCAAGTCGCTGTCGAACATTGTGGTTTGTGCCATTCCGATCTCTCCGTCTTGAACAATGAGTGGGGCATATCGCAGTACCCCGCGATTCTTGGCCACGAGGTCATTGGTCGGGTCACGGCCGTCGGTCCGAATGCCAAGGGACTCACAGTTGGGCAGCGTGTCGGCGTCGGCTGGAACTTGGGTAGCTGCATGCACTGCCACCAGTGCATGTCGGGAAGCCATCATCTATGCCCGCACGTGCAACCGACTATCATCGGTCATCGCGGCGGGTTCGCGACCCACATCCGCGCGCATTGGGCTTGGGCCATCCCGCTGCCGGACACGCTGAACTTCACCGAAGCCGGGCCGCTCCTGTGCGGGGGCATCACCGTCTTCTCGCCGCTGACCATGTTCGCCAAGCCAACCGACCGGGTGGGTATCGTCGGCATCGGCGGGCTGGGCCACATGGCTGTGAAGTTCGCCGCTGCGTACGGCTGCGACGTGACAGCCTTCACGTCAAGCGAAAGTAAGTTCGATGAGGCGAAGGGCTTCGGCGCGAACCACGTCTTCTCGAGCACAGACCCGGCTGCGATCAAGAAGCTCGGTGGCAACTTCGATCTCCTGATCAGTACCGTCAATGCAAAGCTCGATTGGGACACGATGATCGGCACGCTTGCACCGAACGGCCGGCTGCATGTCGTCGGTGCCGTGCCCGAACCGATCCCGGTCTCGGCATTCTCGCTCATCTTCGGGCAGCGTAGCGTCTCGGGTTCGCCGACAGGCTCGCCGGTGGCGATCGAGACGATGCTCGACTTTGCGTCACGGCACAATATTGTGCCGCAGACGGAGCACTTCCCGATGAGCCAAATCCACGAGGCCTTCGCCCGACTTGAATCAGGCAAGGCCCGTTACCGCATTGTGCTGGACGCGGATTTCTGATCCGTTTGGCTATTGAATTCTTTCTGAGGAGGTTTGTCATGTCTACCAAGCACTGGGTCATGATTGTCATGTTGGGTCTCGGCAGCGCGTGGTTCAGCAGCAGTTATGCCGGAGAAGGAAAGGTTCCTGCGCCAGAAGCGCTCACGAACATAGGTCTGGTCCTCGCAAAAGCCTACACGTTTGAGCCTATTCACCCTATTCCCCCCGACCATCTGTGGCTTGACGAAGGCAACGGCCGGGTCCAGTTTATGATGTTCGATAAGCCGGTGAGCGACCCCACTGCTGTACTGCAGTTCGTCGGTGAAGGAATCAAAGGCCGATTTTGTGCTGAATCTCAGCCAGATCGGGGCAAGACAGGCTTTAGCCATTTTCATCGCAGCCATACTCCTGCTACTGGAGATACATCAATGCACGGTCCGAAAGGCGAGGAAGGCTATTGGCTGAAGCATGTGGCAGTCGGCGACTTCAAGATGGTACACAAGGGGGACCATTCAGGACATGGAGGAGACATACACTACAAACCTGGCACCGTGCAGGATCTGCCCCAACCGCCGACACCCAAGTGTCAGTAACCGTTTCTGCGTCGTCCGTTCCCGCTCCGACATTAGGCCTGCGGAACCGGATGTGAACATCGGGATCAAACTTGCCAATTGGCTTGTGTCTCACGGCTACCAGGCGGTGCTCATTCGGTCCGTTGAGGCGGCGATCGAGGAACTCCGTGACATTCGCACTCGGTTGGTGTTTGTCGGAAGCGGCCATTCTGAGCCTGCGGCACAGCTTCGTGTTTCGCCAAGGAGTCGACCATGTTCCGGTCAAGCCGCCGATGGATTGTCCAAGCAGTCATGCACTGTCCCACGTAAGTTTGGACAGGTTATTTCAAGATTTTGACTTATGATTTCCCGGAGAAACCAGTCACATTCGCGTTTCACGGCACCTGTCCATGCTTCTTGACGTGCTGCGGCTTTGCTGAACGGCCTGTTGAGCCTCCTGCGACAGGTTTTTCTGTCGCACCACGCGTATGGACCGTCGAAGCTTTAGCCTGTCAAAATAGTTTTTCTGCAGCCTGCTAAACAATTTCGGCCATTTCTGTTGTTCCCACCCTACACCTCCGAGCCTATCCAGCTTAGAGCGCCGCGCAATGTTTTCATTGTCGCCGTATCAAACACCTATCAATTCAATTGGTTCTCCCGTCTCGTCTGTATGGCGTAGAGATTGCATCTCCGACTATGAATCAAGGGAACGGCTCTGAGGCACAACGGCACCGAACGTTGAGGATTCGGAGGGGAAGAAACAATGGCTCACAGTGGCTCGTATCACAGATGGAAGGAGCACATCACTGGACTGACGCGATATTTGCAGTTCCAAGCCAGGAGACGGTCTGGCGGGCTGTTGTGCATCGGGGTAATTCTCGCTATCAGCTTGTCTGCATTGCCTAACGCATGGGCGCTGCAAGCCATTCCAACCACGTTGAGCTTCCAAGCCGTGCAGGGTGGCGCCAGTCCGTCCAGCCAAATCCTGAACGTCCTCAAGAACAATAACCACACAGTGAGTTGGAGTAGCAAGGACAACGCCACGTGGTTGATCGTGTCTCCTACAACTGGAAGCATCACAAACTCAGCGCAAATATCGGTGAGTGTCAATCCCGCTGGACTGGCGGCGGGTACCTATGCGGCGACCGTCACAGTCACCGCCAACCAAGGAGGGAGCATCTCAGTTCCCGTAACGTTTAGGGTGACGTCCGGATCCCCCACCGGCCCGACGGCGACGAGCACATCGGGCAGTGTTGGCACAGTGACGCTCAGCTGGGATCCCAGTACCGCGACGAATCTGGCAGGCTACAAGGTCTATAAGGGGACCGCCTCAGGAGTCTATAGTTCTCCCATCACGGTCGGAAACGTGACCTCCTATACGATTTCTAATCTTGGAATCGGGAGCACCTACTACTTTGCTGTGACGGAATATAACACCAGTGGCCTTGAGAGTGGATTTTCGAATGAAGTGAGCAAGAGCATCTATTGAGTGGGAATCCGTTTCCATCATTCCCACGGCGGCACTGGCTAAAGATCAGCCCATAAGATTTTCCTCCACCATCGTACTTTGCTCTCCGCCCTTCCAGCACCGCATGTCCCGGCACATATTTCTGGTACCACGTGACAACTTCTCGCAGGCTCCTCTCCACCAGACGATTTTGGAGAGTAGGCCGTCGCCGTTCTATCTTTACAACTTAGAAGTCCTTTTTGTCCCGTGCGTAGCTGCCTTACTGCGTCAAGGTGAAATCCTGCGTTGAAACGACAGTAATATCCACGGACGAAGGCAATGGTGCCTGGGTAGCGAAAACCGTTGTGCCGACCTGGCCGGAGCCCTTGACCGTATACATTTTTGCGACTGCAGATTGGTCAGGCACGGTAGCGCTAAGTGTAATGGGCAAAGCGCCATACAGGCCACGCGATGGCGCGCCAATGGGCAGCGTCAGGGCATAGCCGTAATCGCCGATTGTTGCTTGGGTATCGGTCTTGACAGTGGCGACCTGCGATTTCACGGTTACAGTTGGACCAGAGTTCAACGTTTGCTTCGCTGAGACGATAACGGTGCCATCATCGTTAGCCGGGTCATCCGGTTTCAACGTCACCGTGCCGTCGATAGCTTGGAATGTGGAGGTCTGCAAAGGAAACGGTGCGACGCTGGTGCTGATGGTGGTGATGCTCGGGGCGGGCGAGACCGGCACTCCGACTATGACGGCTGTCGCATGATCGTCAGCGGTGATCACGACGTCATAATCGTTCCCTGGATCCAGATGGGCAAGAAAGAATTTTCCGGTATCCGTATTCACGACCGTCGCACGAACGATTTCACCGTTAAATTGGGCCGATGCCATGATATTTTTCCCGAGCAGGGATTGATTCACAAAGCTTTGTTTATCGACAAAGCCTTCAATGCCGTTCAGCGCGAAGGGAATAACCTTGATCACCGGCTTGAGGATATACTTACCGCTTCCGGTCCGCACAATAGATTTACAGGCATCGAAGTCCAGCAACAGATCGACACGTTGACCTGAATTGACGGTGAATTGGTGGATCAGTTTGACTCCGGATCGTATTGCACTGGGCGTCTCGAGCGGAATTTTATTAGTAGGATTCTGCCCCGTCAAAACAATCCAATTGGCAGATGGCTGATTGCCATTGTTGTCTTCCAACACCAACCGCAATTGTGTGTAATGGCCTGCCCCTAGCGATGTCTCGCCAAGGCTCTCTAGTGCAAAATTGAGTTTCGTCGGATCATTGAGATTGAGCAGATTGATTGTCCGCGGTGGGTCTAGCGTAATATCGGTCCAGCCGGCAGCTTTGTCGTCTGCGGAGCCGCTCTGATGCACCCGCACCTTGCTGACGGTGACATTCACTTCATCATAGCCGCAGGCCGGTGCATCGGTCATCGACACGCCCACCGTTCCGGGTTGCGTACTCCCGCCACCATCACTGCCGCATCCGGCGATAAAAACGGTCAGCAGGAATCCCATCAACCACGTGAGCGACATATAATGATTCTTGAGCTTCATGCTTCACCCCCGGTTGATCTCAAAAGAGTTGACCACATCAGCAATCGGACTTTCAGGTGGCGATCCAATAAGAGAGCCGGCTCCAATCTCTGGAGCAGGCTAAACTTTGTAGTGTGAGCAAATTTCATACTATTCCGTTCGTGTCATCCAAAACGACCTGTCCTGCTCTCATGTAGAGCCCTCGGTGTCATCAATGCCGTTTACAAAAGCGTGAGAAAACAATGGTCTATAGTTAAGCGCACGCTCATTGAATCCTGTTTTGTAAAGATTCCAATTATGTATCGCTGTCGTGCAATCCCTCTTTCGTAGGTGAAGGTGTGTGGGCACCTTCATACAGGTCCACCGCTGATTACCAAAGCTCGAGTACTAGGTCAGTCGCAGCTTTAGGACCGGTCCAGTATGGCACCTGACGCGGCGAAAGTAGTTTCCTGATGAGACATGATCCCTACATCGATGGAGAGCTGAGGAAAAGCTGCGGATTTGAAGTCAAATAGACTTTGGAGGTTCGGCTTGGCCTTCTTCACTTCGCCTGGATGAACCCGTTGACGTCGAGTCAGCTGCTCTATGTTCTTCACGTGCTGCGCTCCAGACTTCCCGCGCGGCGTCGGCATTCATCGCCGCAATACCAAGACCCACGATCAGATCGGGCCATCCGGAAAGGGTGTAGGCCGTCATGAACCCCGCCGCGATGATGGCGACGTTCGCCAGGGCATCATTTCGCGCCGACAGGAACGCCGCCCGTGTCAGACTACCGCTCTGTGTCCGGAACCGCACCAGCATGAACGCGCACAACAGATTGATCACGAGGGCACCGGCACCGGCCAGCGACAGGGGGAGAAAGGCCGGAGGGAGAGGAGCCATGAACTTTTCCCACGCTGTCCAGAGCGTAGCTAGGCCAGGAATGAGCAGGATCCCGGCGAGGGCCATGCCCACACGGGCCCGGTTGGTGACACTCCAACCGATGGCGATCGCGATCAGAAAATTTACCGAGGCGTCCTCTAAAAAATCGACGCTGTCCGCAAAGAGCGAAACCGAGCCAATGGAGACGGCCACCGCAAACTCGACTCCAAAGTAGGCCAGGTTCAGGACCGCAACGATGATGACAACTTTGCGCAGATTCGTATTCATTCCACAGCCCAGCAACTTTCTCCGTTTAGGGTGCCGACAACACAGGTCGGTTAGAGCGGCCTGATTCTACACTGACCCACTATCCGCGTCGCTGAGCTGATGAGAGCGATACGAAATGGAGGGAACGGGGGGAGGTCTTGCGGCTCCGCACGTTGGAATGGTTGACTCAGTCCATCAGGCTAAGAATCTGAATCTTCACAGTCTGGTTGGCAAGTTTGACTTGCGGAGTCTGAGGATACTCGGAGTGTCCACCTCTGCTCAGTCGATGATCTCGACCTTCTTCCCCAGCGTTTGTGCACGCCTGAGGCAGCCGGCATCCGTTGCTGCACAACGGAGCACGTCGAGTTCACTTTCTTCGACAATTTCGACCTTCTTACGTTGGGCCTTCGCCTCCTTCATACAGCCGGTATCGGTCACCAGACATTTTATGCTGTCTTTGGCAGCCGGCGGTTCAGCCATTTCGACCTGCTTCCCTTCCTCCTTCGCGCGCCTGAGGCATTCCCGGTCTGTCGCAACACACTTGACCGTCTCTTCAGTCTTCTTGATGGCCTTGTCGATTGATTGTTCGACGTTCTGGTTTACGCGCTCCTGCGCTTTGCGTTTGGCGCTTTCGGTGGCTCGATCCATGAGGCCATCGAGATACCCCTGAGCCTGAACCTCTATACTACCTAGTAGAATAACCGCTACCATGCAGCCGATGAGGCGTATCGCCATGATGAACCCCTTCGCCATGAGAGGTGGAAGCTGCTGAGAGGAAATCCACTGATCTACCATTAAAGAATAGCAGACCCTGGAAAATCATCTAACCTGTTAACCTTAAAGGGGTTCAGGGAAAGTCTTCGGCATAAAATAAGCTGAGGTTCCAACCTTGCTCGTTTCCCTCTAGCGGTTATAATAGTGGACCATGGCTTCCGCATCCTATGCGCGAGCGAACAGAGCTGCTCCCCGAAGGAGGCGCAGCCGACAGTTCAGACTTGCCACAATCAGGCGTCTCGCACGGTCGAGGTGGCGCGAGTTCCAGATGATGAGGAAAGCATTAGCGGCTTCGCCACCGATGGTCCGGATTCTCGTCGGCGTGGTCCTCGTTCTGTTGACGTGGGCTAGCGTGAACTGGACCTATCACGCGATCAACAAGCCGTCCGAGGTGTTCTTTCCGTTGGACACATCGCTCGCCAAGAGCCCGACTGAGACGTGGCAACAGTACGGATCGCTTTTCCACAAACATTCGACCTCTGTCATCACGCCCGATCTGCTCGCCGCGCTCGCCCAGGTCGAAGGCGGAGGCAACCCGGTGGCACGGACATACTGGCGGTGGAGCCGGACGTGGAATCCTCTGGAGCTGTACCGGCCTGCGTCGAGCGCGGCCGGTATGTATCAGATCACCGACTCCACGTTCCGCGAAGCCAAACGCTATTGCATCCACGATCACAAGGTGGTCGAAGACGGTCCTTGGAACGATGTAAATTCGTGTTGGTTCAACAGCCTCTATACACGTGTCGCGCCGAGCCACGCGATCGAATTGACGGCTGCACAGTTGGATCGCGCCGTCGGGAGTGCGATCGGACAACGCAAGATTGCCACTGCTACGCTTCAACGGAAACAGGACCTGGCCGCAGTGATTCATTTGTGCGGCACCGGGGCGGGCCAGGCCTATGCACGAAACGGCTTCCGGCTGACCGCCCACCAGCGCTGCGGCAACCACGACGTGAACCGTTATCTCGCGAAGGTCAATGGGATGAAACGACAGTTTGCCCGAATGGCCTCCTCCAGCTAGCCAACCACTCGTCCACCGGGCTTTGATATTTTGAGCGTCACGAGGTAAAGCTATCCAATTAGCAGGATGCTCAAAAATTCTGTCCAGCAAGGACGCAGGTGAGCAAGAACCGGAGGTATGTCCTCTGGGGTACATTGAGGATTGTTGCGAACTGAGAACGCCGCTGGCGGGATTTTTCAGCATTCTGCACAAGGACCATTCATGATTCAGATCCGTCCCGCCACCGAAGCTGACTTCCCAGCCTTACTGCAAGTTCAGCAGGACGCGTTCGGGGAATATGCCGCCGTCTATAAAGTCAGCGGATGGACGACGGAAACGCTCGACAGCCTGAGGGATGATGCGAAGGAGAAACACATCTTCGTGGCGGAGGCGGATGGCGTGGTGATTGGATCGGTGCGTTTCTGGAATGTGGCTGGTGTGTGCGTGATGCGACTGTTATCCGTGAGCCCCACCCATCAGAGCCAAGGGGTCGCAAAATTGCTGATACGGGAAATCGAACGGGCTGCGACTGATGCTCATAAATTCTTTGCCTGCACCATGCTGAACACCGCCCGGAACATTCACCTGTTCATGAGCCTCGGCTACAAAGCGGAATCGATTCTTCCCGACCACTACGACCACCTCGATCTTATCTGCTTCGCCAAGTACCGTAAGGTAGGATGCTGAAAAAGCCCGCTAGCGGCGTTCTCAGCTCGCAACAATCCTCAATGGGGACCCAGCCGCCTCACCGACTCGGCGGCGCGCACAGACGTGGTGCTCCTTATTCGTCGCACCGTGCGCCCCAGAGGACACACCTCCGGTTCTTGCTCACCTGCGGCCTTGCTAGCGGACTTTTTGAGCATCCTACTGGTGTGCTCTCGTATTCTCGAATAGTTGTCAGCCATCAAATTACTGAATACCGCCATCAGGGTTTGAATTCAGAAGTGTCCTTGCGCCGTGCTTTATCTCGAGACGCACTGGCAAGGAGCGAATAGAAAAACATGCCGATCGCCGTCCAATAGACCCGCATACCGATGTGTGTCATGGTGACGCTCCTCCATTCGTTTAGAGCATAACCAGTCACTATTAATCGGGCATTAGAGCGACCTTAGACCTGACTCACCAGCGGCCCAGCAGTCCTCGTCTACCGATTCTGATACCCGGGAGGGATTCCTGAACACGGCGAGCGGATGGGCATTAATATGGTACGCTGAAGGTAGCAAGGTATCAGAGGGGTCCCGATGTCGAACCTCCACAAGAGACTCGCGTTCTCGATTCTGTTCTTTCTGTGGCTCTTGGTGCCCACTTCCATCGTATCTGTCACCTCCGCGATATCGACGATCTACACCTACAAAGACGACTCCGGTACACCGAACTACACCACGGAGTTGGACATGATCCCGGAGAAATATCGCAGCCGGGTCGTCCCCCTCGATTCCGAAACACCTTCGACTGATACTCCTGCCGAACCATACCAGCCGCCAGCGAACGTCCGTGTCGTGACCGCCAGCGGCGAATACCAAATGGGAGATCACGACACCAGAGCCGATGCGGTGCGCTTGGCCGTCGAAGCCGCAAAAAGACAGGCGCTTGAACAGGTCGCGACCTACCTGGAGAGTGTGACCGAGGTGAAGAATACGGACATCACGAGGGATGACATCCGGACCTATACCGCTGGCATCGTCATGGTGTTGGATCAGAAGATCAGCACAAGGCTTGACGGAGACACGGTGATTATCCATGCCGACCTGACCGCACAGGTGGACCCAAAAGAAGTCGCTCAGGCCATCGAGACTCTGAGAGAAAACGAGAGCGCCAAAACCGAGCTGGTGTCGCTCCGAGCCGAGACGGACCAATTACACCAGCAGCTCGATGCTGCCAATCAGGCATTGGCCACCGCCACGTCGCCCGAGCAGATTCAGACTCTCACCCAGCAACGCCAGGATACGCTCAACCAACTGCAAGCGAATGCCCTCGTCTCCCAAGCCTGGACCGACTGGGTCTATGTGACCCCGATCATCTACCCCTATCCCTGGATCGGCGTGCAGCAGGTCCATGGACTGTTACTCCAAGCACGACAACTCAATCCGGGAAATCGTCATCTTCAGATCGTGCAACAGGCCGTGACCGCTCAGACCGGCGCTCTACCGCCGCCGTCCGGATCCTCATCGCCGGTACTGCCGCATGCCTCCTTGCTGGTTTCTCCGCCCGCCTCGCAGCAGTTTGTTCCTTCGCCGTTTCAGCGTCACCAGCCGGGATCTGGTTCTCCTGCTCCTTTTATGCGTGATGCGAATCCTTCGGCATCAATGCCTCCCCAACATTTCTCAAATCCTCTGCCCCCGACATTGCAGCAAGTCCATCCTCCCAACTTTTCACAACCGAACCCTCCTGTGCTTCGCGCACCGTTTTATGCCCCTCACTCTGGCTCACAGATGGGTCCGCAGCACTTTGGCGGATCGGGAGGGCATAGTGGTGGGGGCGGAGGCCGCTTCGGTGGGGGCGGAGGACATCGCGGTCGTTAGTCATTCACGGTAAAAACAGGATGTTCGAGAGCCGGTGACTCTGTGACTTAGGATACCGGCAACGATTGCTACTCCCCGCCTCACAGAACGGTCAGGATCTGGAATTACATCTCACCGCCCTGGACCTTGACACCTCGCAACGGACAGCCTAGCCTTGGCCCCCTATCGAAGACCAAGAGATTGGTACTTTTAACTTTGTGCCTTCGAAGGTCTTCGTGATTTCTCATGGGCAACGAGGTACTATGCGATCGTGATGTTTTTGCCGGTTGCGAAGTCTATGCCCTGAACGCAGGCCGCGATTGACGAACCTGGCCGATCAATACCGACATCCGCGCAAGTTCTGCTCAAGAACGGGGTGCACGAACAGAGACACTCCGCTATGCAACGGCTATGGTCCAACGAATACACATTCACTCACCGGCGCGCGCTCTCTCTCACCTGGGAGTGATGACGCCGTACTATGAAGGGAGTCGTCATGCAGTTCAGACAATTGATCACACCAGCAGTCATCCTATTCATCATGAGCCTCGGTTTCTTCAGCGCAGCCGAGGCAACAACCATCGAAGCGGGCCATGCGACCGTGAGCTGGAAGGGAAAAGGCGTGATCGATGATCTGGGAGATGGGGACCGAGTCTTTAGCGGTACTCTTACCGGGTTTATCCTCGTGAAGCATCTTCCCGATGGCTCGGAGCCGGCGCAGATCCATAAAACAAAAATGGATTGTCAGGCGATCCTCTATATTAACAAGACTGTAGAGGAACGAAAGACAATCCTCTGCATGTTGAGAGCCCATGAAGGCAAGGATCTCGCGTACGTCGAGATCCGATGTGCTGGCAAGACTGGCGAATGCAAAGGCGACATGACCTGGGTCTGGGGAAAAGGAGGATTCAAGGGTATCTCGGGGACGACACCATTCGTCGCTGGTATCTATATTCAAGAAGAGAAAGAGGGAGAGATTTACGGAAGTGCACATTGGCCAAACTTGACCTATACACTACCGTAGAGGCTCAAGCCTTCGCCAACAGTGAGAACGCCATAACATCACTTCGATTGTCCGTGGTTGTTTGTGAAACTAGATGCTGTGAGGTGGCTCCACGAAGACCGATGGTGTGGGGCGGCGAGCCCATCTGTTCATGCCCCTCCCAAGCTCGCTCGTTATTTCTTCAAGGATGGGGGCTGATTGATCTTCTACTGCGCGCGTCCAACGAGGCCCTTCTCAGGGCGCGCGTTGCGCGAGCACAGAAGATCATCAGGCTCTATCCTCTCCTCGTGCGCGTTCCGCGAGCAGGAGGACGACCAGGCTACCCTTCCCATCCTTCGGAGGCCGCGCGTTGAGCGAGCAAGAGATCATCAGGCTCCATCCCGTCACCACTCCGCCCCCAGGCGATCGATGACGATCTGATGCACCACGGAATACTTGCCCAGTGCGGCCAGATAGATTGCCGTTTCAGCCACGTCGAAGGGGTCGATCTTCTCGCTCCGGCGAATCTCCTCCGGCGATGCATCGACGAGTTCGTCGGCGACGCCGCCGGGACAGATGGCGCTCACTTTAATGTGATGCGCACGGCCTTCATCGGCTAGCGATTTCGTGAGCGCCATGATCCCATGCTTTGACGCGCTGTAGGTTCCGGTTCCTGCCCAGGCCTGCACGCCGGCAACGCTCGACATGTTGATGATGGTCCCGCCACCCTGTTCTTTCATCTGTCTGAAACCGGCCCGGCAACAGAAAAAGGTGCCGCGCAAATTCACGTTCATCACCTCGTCGAAGGACTTTGTGGTCGTCTCTGCCAGACGCCCACCCGCAGCGACTCCCGCGTTGTTCACGAGAATGTCCAGGCGTCCATACCGCTTCACCGTCTCCTCGATCAGCCGCTCCACCTGGCGCTCATCGGCCACGTCGGTGTGAATCGCCCAGGCCTCCCCGCCTTTCTTCTTGATCTGCGCGGCGGTCTCCTCACACAGCGCCATCCGCCTGGCTGTGACGACGACCCTTGCCCCTTCGGCTCCGAACCGCAGCGCAATGGCCTTACCTATGCCGCTGCTGCTCCCCGTCACAATCGCAACTTTATCTTTGAGCCGGTTCATATGTTCACCTCATAAATGGAACAAACGCTCCTTCCAAGCTCGCTTGTTCCTTGTCTTAGCGGGTGCCCATTGGTCTCAAAGGGGAACAGCCAGACTATCCTTGACTGCGCGCATCGAGCAGCTGTGACATTCTGAATGATCCTTCCAAGCTTGCTCGTTTCCTCTCAAGGATGGGGGCTGATTGATCTTCTACTGCGCGCGTCCAACGAGGCCCTTCTCAGGGCGCGCGTTGCGCGAGCACAGAAGATCATCAGGCTCCATCCTCTCCTCGTGCGCGTTCCGCGAGCAATAAGGGCACCTAGTCACTCCCTCCCCTACCCCTAATCATCCGGGGAGCCTGTGTCGTCGTAGTATTTTTCGCGATAGATGGGACAGAGGCCTTTCTTCTGGAGTAAGGCCGTGGCGTCGGCGATCATGGCGCTATTTCCGCAGAGATAGACGGAGAGATTTTTGACCGAGGCGATCCGGTCTTCGATCAGCCGCAGCACACGTCCGGATTCGCCTGACCAGCCTGGCTCTGGGCGGGAGAGTGTGGTGATGGCCGTGAGGGTCGGAGTCCGCCCGATCAAATCGGCCATCTCCTCCTGATAATACAAATCCCGCTGGCTACGCAGCCCCCAGAACAAGGTTGCCGGTCTCGGATCGGGACGTTCCGCGTTCGCCCGCAACATGGACCGGATCGGCGCGATGCCGGTGCCGCTGGCGATGAACAGCAATTCGCGTCCTAGATCCTCTCGTAGATAAAAATTTCCAGCCGGCCCTTTGAAGTGTGTCTTCTCCCCTGCATTGAGATGGAACAGTAACCCGGAGCCAGGTCCGCCCGGCACCAGGTTGAAGAGCAGGGTAATCACGTCCGAGCGGCTGGGTTGTGAGGCAATGGAATAGGCCCGGGTCACGAGGTGGCCGGTCCGTGGGTGCGGCATCTCGAACGAAATGAACTGGCCTGGCTTGAAAACAATGGTCTTCGGTTCGATCAGCCGAAGATCGAGCTGACGCACGTCATGCGTCAGATCTTTGATCATTTCAACCTGTGCGGTAAATCTCTCGATCGGCATGGCGGAAGATTCTAGCAGGATGCTTAAAAGATCTGCCAGCCTGGCTGGACGCTATTGGCCAAATGCTCTTTACTTGAACCCCACCACCATACCGTCCGGTCCGGCCAGTCGCTCGACGCGCGTGCGCGTGAACCCGACATCTTTCATCCACTTCCGGCAGTCCGCGCCGGTGAAGTCGAATCCGCCATGGGTTTCGATGAGCATATTGAGGCTCATGAGTAACCCAAATGCATTATGCTTGCGTGCGTCGTCGATAAGGGCCTCGTGGACAATGACCGCTCCGCCAGGGGGCAGGGCGTCGTAGGCCTTGCGAAGGAGTATCATCTTTTCGTCCAGATTCCAGTCGTGGAGAATATGGCCCATGATAATCACGTCGGACTTCGGCAGCGGGTCTTTGAAGAAATCTCCCCTGTGAAAGTTCAGCCGCTTCGCAATACCTCGAGTCTTCGCGTAGGCCTCAAAGATCGGTTGGACCATAGGCAGATCCATACCGCCTCCGGTCAGATGCGTATGCGCAAGGGCGATTTCGACCGCCACCCCGCCTTGCGCGCAGCCCACGTCCGTAAACGTATGGTACTTCTTCCAAGGAAACTTCTTGGCAATGAGCTGCGCGGAGCCGATACTCAGGCCGGTCATGGCTTTCAGAAAGTGTTCCAACCGTTGTGGATCGGCATACAACGTGCCGAAAAAGTCCTCACCGGTCTTGGCTTCATTCTGCGATTGGCCTGTGCGCAACGCTTCGGTCAGCGAGCCCCAGAATCGATAGAGCCGCGCATTCAACATTTCAAAAATGCCGCCGACATACGAAGGCTTGGCCCGATCGAGAAACCGTCCCGTCTCCATGGTATTGGAATAGCGCATCCCGTTGCGTTTCAACATGCCCAGCGCGACCAACGCGTCGAAAAAATCCCGCGCGCTACGAGGGTGGAGGGCAAGCCGTTCGCCAAGCGTCTTGCCATCGAGCGGACCTTTGGCGAGCTCAGTAAAGAGTCCGAGCTCGATGGCGCTGAGGAGCGTCTTCGACCCCCAGAACCCCGTACCGAGTTGCATGATCTTCGCCGAAGTCACTCGACCGTTGCGCATTGAATCACTCCTTGCCTAGTCACTCACTCCACACCCGATGATTTTCAGATATTCGGCCTCTGCTCGTGCATCGCAGAAGCCATAGGTGAGCTAAAACACGTTGAGGAATGTTTGGGACTGAAAACGACACAGATACCTGTGGATCGTATGCCGCAATAGAATGGCATGACTCGCACAGACTCCTAAGGCCGCCAGAAGGCCTCCCAATCCTCCTGCCGGATTTGCATGGCTCGCAGCACATCGACAGGCAGACCTATGTTCAGCTGAGTTTGGGTTTCATAGGCCACGATCTGCTTGTGAAATATAAAAGACATCGCTTTGAGATGCTGAAGGCTCAACCGAATCGTGGCCACACGTTCAATCGGCGGCATCGTCCCAGGAGCCACCGGATTTGCTCCGGAGACTTGAAAATTCAGCGTGCATCCGAGCGGGCCAAGATTGAGTTGAAATTGGTCGGCATAGACATCAGTGGCTTCGGCCATACTTCCCCCTATGAGTGTGGTTAATGACGCCGGGGAATATTATCCCCCATTGTACATTTGGTCAATTGACTGAACGCTTACCAGTGGTCAAACGGCTGGGCGGACACAGGCTTCCTCATGGGCGGGTCGGAAAGAAATCTGATCACAGGTGGGTCCTACGCAGAATGCCGGTCACGCTTAGATAGCCTCATCGTGCGTGCTGCCTGAGCTTTGGCGACAGCCTACGAGGTACAATGCCTCTTGCGCATCTTCCTGCGTTTGCTCTTGCGGATTTTCTCGCAGAGGTTTCGTCCAACAGACTTCTACGAGACAGACCGGATGGTCGAGCGTCCGATCGCCGGTTTGAATTTCCAAAAATTGACCTTTGGTCGGCGCGACGCCGAGCAGGAGCCGCATTCCGGTTGGACTATCATTCACTGCCGTACCATACCCCTCTTCGCGAATCGCGCCATTGTGATCGGTCGAGCGCATCAAGCCATAGGTGCAGGGGCTGATCCTCGGCCTTCGTGTCTCGCGCCGACGTTCAGATTGATGATGCTTTCTGCGCTGCAGCACAATGTCATCTTGAGAGTGCTCCGCAATCTGGAGTCCCATTTTCCGCAGCAACGTTTTGATGTATGACCGTATCTCTTCCACGATCTGTTTCTTTGACTGTTCTCCGCCGTCACGCGAACCTTTGTCGTTCCCCCGACTGTTGACGCGTTATTATACAGCGTCACTCTCATGGTATAGAAGCGAGGAGCGATCTCTCGAACGATAAAAATTACGTTCGCTATTTCCCATCCATACTTATATGAGGGCGCCATCCGGCAGGAGGGATGCTGGGGCCTATTATTGATCGATCGTTCCAATATGTGCTACCTTGGTGCCCGAGTCAGGAGTACTGGAGAGCTCTCATGCCACGCCCGAAAACGTTCAATCCGGACGACGCGCTCGACAAAGCGATGCAGGTCTTCTGGCACAAGGGCTACGAAGCCACATCTATGGAAGATTTGCTGAAGGCGATGGACCTCAATCGCGGCTCCCTCTATGACACATTCGGCGATAAGCGCCAACTGTTCCT
>DATNCR010000003.1:0-10801 GCA_035607135.1 Nitrospiraceae bacterium | reverse complement strand
GGCTAAAAGTGGCAGGAGTTGGCTTCAGGCGCTCTCGAATTGACTCTCTCCCCGTGTACCATGTAAAGTGAGGGACGACGTATTGAGCCACGCCGACTGTCCCATCTCTCGCACAGCACTCCCTCCCACGTTTCCGTGCGTGTGATTCTCCGGTCTTCGCCGCTTCTACGCCAGAGTGCCCATTGGTGGCCACAGTTTCTGTGGCCCACGACCGCTGTCTCTGACGAGCGCCGTCGTGGCGGGCACGGCCTGTTCTTCCACCATGTCATAAAGGAGTACCAGATGAATCAAGAACAATTCAAAGCGTTTTGGACTCAACTGAAGGCGCCACTCAAAGCGAAGTGGGAGAAGATCACGGATTCGGATCTCTTGGAGATAGAGGGAAACCTGGCCACCTTCACAGCGGTGCTGGCGAAACGCTATGGCACGACCCAGAATAGCGAAGTCAATACCTGGGCCAATCGACGCTATTCTCATTGGTCCGGGAACTACACGAGTGCGTATCTGGACCCGGTGAAGGCGTCCTGACAATTCGCGTGGCCTGATTGCACAGGAGAAGGTGCCTGAAACAGAGCTCCAATCATGCATGAAGTGGGCGATATTGGGAGTCTTGACGAAGGAGAGGAAAGGATCGATCTATGAAAAAGATTGTGATCAATAAGAGCTACAACCAGTTTTGCGTGAGCCATCAAGCATTTCTACGATTGCGTGAATTGGGCCAGCAGGATGCACTCAAGGAAACAGATCTTGGCGCCTATTGGCCTGAGGCTGCGACGCCTGAAGAACCAAGCCTTAATCAGTGCGGAATGCTGATCCCGCGGGATGACTTAAAGCTCGCCCAAGTTGTGGAAGAACTCGGTGGGGCGGCCAATGGCCATGGTGCAGAGTTGCGTGTGGTCACGATCCCGGACGATGTCCGGTGGGAAATTAGCGCCGTGGGTGGGAGAGAGCACGTGAGCGAAGTTCACCGGACCTGGGCGTAATAGGCTGTTGATAAAGTCCGCCAGCGGCGTTCTCGCATCGTTCAGATCCTCAACGGGGACCCGGCCGCCTCACCACTCGGCGGCGCGCACAGACGTGGTGTTCCTTATTCGTCGCACCGTGCGCCCCAGAGGGTACGTCTCCGGTCTTCACTCGCTGCGGCCTTGCTGGACGGCCTTTCTGAACAGCCTATGAAAAAATCTGAAAGAGTCTGTGGGTATTCATGTGCTCGTGGTTTCGGCGTGATCATATAGTGTGTCAACAACCTGCTAGATTTCCTCGGACGCAAGCCCCGGCGTAATGTTCTGCGGTCCATCCAGCAGCAACTTGGCGCGTCGAAACGCGTTGGTTCTCGCCTCCCATTCGGTTTTATAGACGATAGATGAATCCTGGTTTGACCGATCACCGTCAAGATGGTTAAACCCCGGGATTGAAAACTTACACAACCATTTACCACTCTTGGTCTGACTGGTGATCAAGATCACTTTCTGGCCCTTGGTGTAGCAAGTTTCTGTCATGCGCGCCTCTGGCTAGATCACGAAGTTGATAAAGTCCTCCAGCCTTCATGCATGCGCCGAGCAGGCCCAGCGAGATAGCGATGGGTTTACGGTCTATGTGAGTATCACGTGGCTAGGTCGTCTTGACAAAGCGATCAGGCGCCAGCACGCTGTGGAGTGATTGTGTGACCGCGCGACGATAGGGTGCCTTCTGTCGCAGCATGATGACGAGCTCTTCATCGTCGATCAGGATAGATAAATCGCTCTCGGTCACGAGCTGCCGATCCGGTGCCCCGATATTCATGCGATATTGCGTCTTCCCGTCGGGGTTTCGATTGGGCCCGCTGACAATCTCGGTGAGCCCGTCGATAAATCCAATATGTCCCTCGTGCCGGTGCTTGACCTTTGTCCCATCAGGAATGCGTACCCAGGCCGTGGTTGTTCGTGGAGGCACAGGTTTGCCGGTATTCATGGTCATGGTCTCTCCCTGTAATCCGATATGGAGTGTAGAATCATTGTCGGCTTTCCATCGCAAACCCCATCGTGGGGAGTTGTCGATGCAACTTTCCTCGAAAAGGCCTCAGATCGAGTACGAAATGAGTCGGCACGTCGTTGACGAAGGAACGCGGAGACAACAGAACCGATCCCCTGGGGCCGTCGTCTGCGCGGAAGGAGACAAGACGGATAGGATCCTACCCATGGTTCAGCAAGTACCCAGTACTCTACCACACACAGATCTGCCATAGCGAATCATGCCACGAATTCCTCGGCCAGTCGGATCCTTGCCTGCCAACATAGAGTGTGTCATCTCTGTTCGTCTATTTTGTTCTTTCTTGTCCATATGGGCTCTCTGATTTCTTTGGTTTCTCTGGCTTGAGGATTGGGTATAGCGTAATACATCGAAGCAACCTGAAAACCCAGATGGGACTATCTTTGTCGCCCGTCGTCGGCGATCTCCTGCTCTCTCCAAATAAACCTGGGTGATTTCCCCTCGTGAAAAGGGTATTCTTTGTGGTAATGATACGTATCAGTTGCAGAAGTCACAGCCCTCTCGGCAGTCGCGTGATGCAGTACACAACAAGACAAATCATGAAGATCCGCACAGCCACAGCCGGGATGCTATGTTTCCTCGCCTTCACCACCAGCGCCTGTGTCATGTCGAGCACATATCACGAAGCTGTCGCCGATCTCGATGCCACGAAAGCTGAAATCGACAGCACGAGAGGCCAATCAAAGGTGCTCACCGAACAAGTCAACGAGCTTCAACAACTCAAGGTCGAACTCGCAAGACAAAAGGAGGAGATCTCGTTGGCAGTCCAGCAAGCTCAGCACTCGTTGCAAGCCGAGCAGACTGCCTCGCAAGCCAGGCTGAACAGACTCACCCGGGCAATCAGTCAGCTGAACGTTCAACAGCGCAGGCTGCTCTATGCGCTCCAACGTGCGAACGAAGAGCGACCGGCGCTGCAATCAATGGTTGAGGGATTTAAGTCCAAACTGGGTGAGGCAGACGGATCCAGAGGGCCACTCTCACCGACACCAATCGCACCGACCAATGAACAGGCCGGGACAGCTCTTGCTCCACCATCACAGGTTGCAGGGCAACCAACTCCAGTTCCCAATCCGACTGTCACGCCACCGGCAGCACCCGCAGATCCGACTGCGGTCAACCCGAAGCCGCAACCGCAATCGGCGAACAAGCAGACGTCCGAACCGGCCGAAGATGACTGGCTGTCCATGATCAAGGGATGGGTCATCGCCTTCTGGCAATCGATCTTTTCCTAGCAAGGCGATGGAAACGACTGCGAACAGTGATCAGTTGATCGATGTGGTGTATTTGGTTGGGCTTGTGTGTCTGGTCTCTTTGGCAGTTGTGGTGCTTAGGATTGCGTGGGTTGCCTTGTTCAAGGAACGAAAAAAACCAGATCGACCAGTCTGACAAGACCTATCTGTCAGCATAGCTGGCCCGATTATCCAGACAACCTGTCTGGTTAACCGGGCCAGTACAGCGTTACGGTGCGGGTTCTGCGAGCAAGGAGGGCACCTGGCTATTCCTTCCTCTCCTATAGTTGCTGGATCGCGGAGAGCAACCATTTCCCATTCTGGTAGCGCATGAAAGTCCAGACTTCGCCGGCCTCGGTCGGTGTCTCCTCGTTGCCCTCGATCAGATAGCCTGGCTCTCCTCGTTGTTTCGTCAAGGATACGGTGTAATCACGGGCATTCCAGTGAAGCCCTATTGTGGCGTAACGTATCGCGTCTTCGGTCCATGTTTCTTTGACCTCTGCACGTAGAAGCACCACATCTTCCACATGATTTGCGATGTCAAGGCTGGTCTGCTCGGCCAACGCGGTACTGAAATACGACAGCATTTCCGGTGTGACGAACCGCCGCAATGCGGCCAGGTCTTGTTTACTCCAGGCCGTTTGAACCTCGATCAGCAGTTGCTGAAAGGCTGCCTTGTCGGCCGAGGTCACCTTATCGTCAACCGTCGCTGTGCTCAGGGTCGTGGCGGAAGGTTCTGCTGCCAGACTGCCGCTGAACGTGCTGCTCCGGGTGATCCCTGAAAAATCAGGAGTGGGTGACCGCCGCACTTTCAGGAAATAATAAAACGCTCCGGCCCCCAAGAGCATAAGAATGAGGAGTATTCCGGTAGAACCGAAACCCTCGGCGGGCTTGTTCGTTTCGGCGACGGCTTCACCGGCATCAGTGGTACGGGCGCTGCTTTCTGTTGCCCCGAACAGCATATGGCCGATATATGACCCCATCACTCCAGCTGCGAGACCAGCCAATAGGGGATTGCGTTGCATAAACGAGGGCTGCATGGCAGGAGCCGGTTGGGCAGTTGGACCACCGGCTGCTGATGGCGGTGGGGTTGCGGAAGGTCGTGGTGTGGTCGACTGTTCAATCGGCTTGGCGCCGTTCTGGTCGTAGGTGCGTGATCCACGGCTACCCATGCTCTCGGAGCCGCTATAGCCCCTGGAACCGCCGGAGTATCCTCCACCAAATCCTCCACCTCTCGCTTTCGCAAATGATACAGTCGGAACTCCGATCAGTGCGATCACAATCGTTGCTGCCATGAGTTTTGTTGTATTCATCATAAAGGTCCTTTCTATCGAAGTCGCAGGGCTATCCAAGTACCGGCCATCATCCTAACAGATATGGCCACAAGAAGTCCTATTGGAACGCTGAAAACGCCCACCAGCTTGCTTTGTTCATGTAGGCTGTTCGGTCTGTCGGGTGATGATGGTGGCCGAGGCTGCCCTTCACTGCGCGCGTCCAACGAGGGCCTTCCGAGGCCGCGCGTTGCGCGAGCACAGAAGATCATCAGGCTCCATCCCCTCCTCTTTTGTTCGCCAGGGATGCTATGATGCATTCTGTCCCACAGATCGAACGTCTTATCCATAATTTTAATGAGGGAATCATGGTCATGACTCTGACGCGCAGCATCATCGGCATATCGTTCGGGGCTCTGCTGTTCGCAAGTGCCGGTGTTGCAGCCGAACCAGCTGATGTAGAAAAGTTTGTACAGGCTCGCATTGAGATCGGCGAGATGATGATGAACTACTTTCAGGGCGGAGGGAAATCCGGGGAAGGACAACGACCGTCGCCTGAACAGATGAAGGACATGGGCGCGGACATCCATTCGAAACTCGGCAAGCTATTGGCAAAGTATGATCTGACGGTCGAGGAGTATCGAAAGCGCAGTCCGGAAGTCTTCGCCGATGATGCGGCGGTTAAGGGCTATCTCAACGAACATCCGGATCTGAAACAACGATATGACGCACTCCCCCTGGATCGGATGGGACGGGGTGGCAGCACTGGGCGGGGGTATTAGGAGCCGGTGTGACAGGGACCGTTCTACTAGGCCATCCACTCTTCACGTCAGATGGGGCATTTCTCGTTTCGCCTCCACGACAGACTGCCTAAGCCTCTATGTTGGCCTCTGGTTTCGAATAGCTCGTCAGGATATTCATGAAGACGCCTGGCGAGCAGGCTGTTGACACGCGATTCTCTCGTCCATGTGCGGGCGATCAAGGGCTCCTTTCTATCCACCAAATCGGAGAGCAGGATGATCATCCACGATACCGAATCAGCCGATATCTACACTCCCACTGGGCTCATGCGCACGTATTTCTTTAGGCCAACGGCTGAAGGGCGGTATCCTGGCCTGGTATTGTTTTCGGAAATCTTCCAGGTCACGGGACCTATCCGGCGTACCGCCGCGATGTTGGCGGGCCACGGATTTGTGGTGGCGGTTCCGGAGATTTACCACGAACTGGAGCCGGCCGGCACCGTGTTGGCTTACGACGGTGCCGGCGCAGAGCGGGGCAACCAGCACAAGATTACCAAGACACTGGCGAGCTACGATAGCGACGCGCGCGCGGCGCTTGACCATCTGATGTCCTTACCGCACTGCACGGGCAAGCTGGGTGTCATGGGGATCTGCATTGGGGGACATTTGGCGTTTCGTGCGGCGATGCAGCCTGATGTGCTGGCCACTGCCTGCTTCTACGCGACCGACATCCACAAACGCAGTCTGGGCGAGGGCATGCACGACAACAGTCTGGACCGAATCGCTGAGATCACGGGCGAGCTCTTGATGATCTGGGGCAGGCAGGACCCGCACATTCCTCGCGAGGGACGGGCCTTAATTTACAGCGCGCTGAGCGATGCCGGCCGGCACTTCCAATGGCATGAGTTCAATGCCGCGCATGCCTTTCTTCGCGACGAGGGCCCCCGTTACGATCCGGCTGTGGCTCGGATCTGTTACGACATGGCGCTGGAACTGTTCATCCGCAAACTGGGAGAAGGCGATCGGCATGTGACTACCGCCTCCATCGAGACGAAACATTAATGCGGCTTTGACTCTTTCCTGCAGACAGCGTAGCCTTTCGTCACGGACTTGATTCAACAAGGAGGACATCGAATGGAGCCTCTGAAACTGAAGAAGTCGACCACATCGAAATCGCCGGGTCAGAAACCACCACGCCGCACGCAACACGATTCTCCTGCACCGTCCGTATCGGAAGGTCTCCACGCACAGATCACGACGAGAGCCCGCGAGATCTATGAGCAACGCATCCGCCAGGGCGCCCTTGATGACTGGCTTCAGGCCGAGCGGGAGATCCTCAAAGAGACACGCGCGAAGCCCAAGCGCCAGTGAGCATGACAGACTGTCTTTGACTGCGCGGTTCATTGACTCCTCTTGACCCCCTCCATATAATGCCGCTCGACAGTAGGGTTTGACTGCCTTTCCACACAGTTATGGCTTCTTTCTCCAAGACATCGTTGACAGGAAAATGGGGCAGGGTTCGTGAAGAACTCTCCCATGCGTTTTCAACCAAATCCGAGGCCGAGGCCTTCACGGTTGAAGACCTTGCCCTGCTTGAACGGGTCGCCGATGCGGTGGTGAAACGGGGCATGACGGCTCCTGCCACGATCTTTCTGGAATCGCTCGGTCCCATGAACTTTCTCGGCAGCCAGGCGCTGTATTTTCTGGCTCCCATCGTTGAATGGGCGTTGGACGCGAAGGAAATCGAGCACGCAGCTCGGTTGCTTGAGCGACGCGACACGATCTCCCGTCTCATTACGATGATTGACGCGAAGTCTACTCCCCAGGCTCCTCCAGGAGCCTCCTCTCAATGAGCGTGCCGAGTCCAGCACCCGTCAAGCCGGTGACCACCCATCCCCTCAACGTCATTGTCGCCACCGATTGTGGCAGCACCACGACTAAAGCCATTTTAATCGAGAAAGTCGGCGACGAATATCGGCAGACTTACCGAGGCGAAGCACCGACCACGGTGGAAGCGCCGTTCGAAGATGTGACGCGGGGAGTGTTGAACGCGATTGCAGAGATTGAAGAACTCTCCGGCCGGAAAATCCTGGAAGGAGACAGAATCATCACACCCTGTCGCGATGCGAAGACAGGCGTAGATATCTATATTTCGACCAGTAGTGCGGGCGGTGGGTTGCAAATGATGGTGACCGGGGTGGTGCAGAATATGACGGGGGAAAGCGCGCAACGTGCGGCGTTGGGCGCAGGCGCGATCGTCATTGATGTGCTTGCGTCGAACGACGGCCGATTGCCGCATGAAAAGATCGAACGCATTCGTACGATGCGACCGGACATGATTTTGATGTCCGGTGGAACGGACGGCGGCGCGGTCAACCACGTGGTAGAGATGGCGGAGTACATTTCGGCGGCGGAGCCACGCCCCCGATTCGGGGTGACCTTCAAGCTCCCGTTAATTTACGCCGGAAACACAGACGCGCAGCCGCAAGTGAAGAAGATCCTAGGCGAGAAGACCGCACTGGTGCTAACCGATAACATTCGTCCGGTGTTGGAACGGGAAAATCTCGCACCGGCGCGGAACAAGATTCATGACCTGTTCCTCGAACATGTGATGCAGCAAGCGCCAGGCTATAAGAAACTGATCGACATGGCCGGCGCGCCGATCATGCCGACGCCGGCGGCGGTCGGCGTGATCATGGAAACGATCGCCAAGCGGGAACATGTGAACGTGATCGGGGTGGACATTGGCGGCGCAACCACAGACGTGTTCTCAGTCTTCGAAGGACTCTTCAATCGGACCGTCAGCGCGAACCTCGGAATGTCGTACAGTATTTCCAATGTGCTGGCGGAAGCCGGGCTCGCCAATATCATGCGCTGGGTACCCTTCACGATCGACGAACAGACGCTCCGCAACCGGATCAAGAACAAAATGGTCCGGCCGACGACGATTCCGCAGACGCTGGACGAACTGCAGATCGAACATGCGATTGCCCGGGAGGCGCTCCGGCTCGCCCTGATCCATCATAAATCCCTCGCGACTGCCCTCAAGGGGGTACAGCAGGAACGCACGATTTCCGATGTGTTCGAGCAGCAGCAGTCCGGCAAGACGCTGATCGACATGCTCAAGCTGGATCTCATCGTCGGGAGCGGCGGAATTCTGTCCCATGCGCCGCGCCGCGTACAATCGATGCTGATGATGGTGGATGCCTATGAACCGCTCGGGGTGACGAGGCTATCGGTAGACAGCATCTTCATGATGCCGCATCTCGGCGTGCTCTCGACGATCAATGAAAAGGCGGCGACCGATGTCTTCGTCCGTGATTGCATGGTCTACTTAGGGACTTGTGTCGCGCCGATCGGACAGGGGAAGGACGGAGAACGGTGCGCGGACTATGCCATCACCTTTCCGGATGGCCGAGTGGACAAGGGTCCACTCTCGTTCGGTGATCTCCGGCTGATTCCATTGGCCAGCGGGCAGAAGGCCTCGATGACGATCCAGCCGGCGAAACAGGTCAACCTCGGGGCGGGGGCAGGAGTCTCGGTCACACGAGAGGTGCATGGCGGTGTGGTGGGGCTCTTACTTGATGGCCGCGGGCGTCCGTTGCAATTGCCGACCGACCACACGGCCAGGGCCGCATCGCTGACGAAATGGTATCAGGCGGTGGATCTGTATCCTGACTGACCGCAATGTAGATTATGGCTCATTCCTACACCCCCGGCTTAACCGTCACCGAGCAGGCAGTAGTCCGCCGCCGTCGGATGTTGTCGCTGCCTGGCAACGTACTGGTCACGAGCGGCGAGACCGTACGGGCGAATCAGGCTGTGGCCCGTGCGGAATTGCCGGGGAAGGTCTATCCCTTGAATCTCGCCAATCAGCTGAGCGTGGCGCCGGATGAAATCCACGACTATTTGATTAAGAAGGTCGGTGACCCGATACAGAAGGACGAGATTCTGGCCGAAAACAAGCCGCTCATGAAGTGGTTCAAGACAGAAATCCTCTCGCCGGTCACCGGTGTTGTGGAATCGGTCTCCCCCGTCACAGGGCAGGTGTTGTTGAGAGAGCCGCCGCGCGTATTTGAATTACTGGGTTATGTCGACGGGCGCATTGTCGAAGTGATTCCGCAGCAAGGCGTCGTGGTTGAAACGAATTGCAGTCTCGTGCAGGGCATCTTTGGCATCGGCGGTGAAACCAGAGGTGAGATTGTCATGGCCGTGACGTCGCCGGACGAAGAGCTCTCGACCCGCCTATTCACCGCAGATATGAAAGGGAGGGTCGTCGTGGGCGGCTCCTTCATCTCGTCGGAGGCACTGGCTCGCGCGAAAGAGCTGGGCGTGGCCGGCGTGGTTATTGGCGGCATTCATGATAAGGATTTGCGCGCACTGCTGGGCTACGACCTTGGCGTGGCTATTACGGGTACGGAACAGGTCGGCTTTACGTTGATCCTCACTGAAGGGTTCGGCTCCATTCCTATGGCCGGCAAAACCTTTGCGCTCCTCTCTGCTCACGCAGGACAGCCGGCTTCGATTTCAGGTGCCACGCAAATTCGAGCCGGGGTCATTCGACCGGAGATCATCATTCCCAAAGGCACAGGCGCACCGATCGCTTCCGGCGCATCAGCCGTTCCGGAGCGGGAAGGCATCCGGATCGGCGACCAGGTTCGCATCATTCGAGATCCGTTGTTTGGAAAACTCGGCGAGGTCGCGAGTCTGCCGTCCGATCTCCAGAAGATTCCGACCGAGAGTGAAGTGCGTGTGATGGGAGTCCGCTTTGCCGACGGCAGCACAACCATGATTCCGCGTGCCAATATTGAATTGATTGAAGGGGCCTAGTGCGCGTGAAACGTGAAACGTTAAAGGTGAAAGGTCGAAGACGCCGGACCTGGCTGGCATCGGTGCTCCTGCTCGTGGTTCTTCTGAGTCAGTCGTGGTTGCCGGTGTTTGCGCAAACCGACGAGACGAAAAAAATCCTCCCTCCCCCGCAAGATGTTCGAGTATTCGATACCCCGAGTGATGGAGGCAGCAGTCTGACTGTGCTCTGGTCGCCCGCTCCTGACGAGAGTGCCGCAAGCAAGTATCAGATTTTACTCAGTGAAGGCACTACGGTGTCGGACCCTGCTGCGATGAAGGTGGTGGCGGAGTTTCCCGCGAACCAACGGTATGTGCGTGAATCCAAGTGGCCCTGGTGGACGAAGCCGACGACTGGAGAGCAGCACCAGATTACGCTGCGGAATGGGAAGGGGGTCGAGCTCAAGGACGGGACCGCCTACCTCGTGACTGTGGCGAGGGTCTTGGGTGATGATCGTGGAATCGCCACGCCGGTGCAGGCGACGCCACAACCGAATTGGATCAACTGGAATCAGATGAATAATCTGATACTGGCGCTCCTGTTTGGCGGCATCGTGTTCTACGCCATCGGGACAGCGAGAAAGCGGGAAATCTTCCTCCGGCGCATTCCCGGCCTCGCGGCGGTGGATGAAGCCATCGGCCGCGCGACCGAGCTGGGCAAACCGATCCTGTATCTCACCGGCGCCCA
>DATNCR010000002.1:0-7005 GCA_035607135.1 Nitrospiraceae bacterium | reverse complement strand
ATGGGGCGGCTCATGGCCCCGCCAGCCGCCCTACGTCTTGACACAATGCCCACTCCCCCGTAGGCTCACACCACCATCCATGTCAAGCCCTGTAAGCAAAAAAATCCTCATCGTTGAAGATGAGCACGACATTCTCCAACTGGTCAAGCTATATGTGGAGAAAGAGGGCTTTCGAACCGTATCGGCCATGACCGGCACTGAAGCCCTCCGGCAAGTGAAACAGGAGAAGCCCGATTTAGTCGTCCTCGACCTCATGCTGCCTGAGATCGACGGCCTCGAGGTCTGCAAACGTCTTCGATCGGCTCCAGAGACCGCCATGCTCCCCATCATCATGTTGACCGCCAAAGCGGAGGAGTCGGACACCGTCGTTGGGCTGGAACTGGGAGCAGACGACTATGTCACCAAACCGTTCAGCCCCAAAACTTTGGTGGCCCGCATCAAGGCTCTGTTCCGGCGACTTCAGCGGAAACCGGAAGACAGCCCGGCTCATTATCGCTATGGCGATCTCGTCATGGACCTCGCACGACATGAAGTCACGGTGAAGAATAAAGAGGTCCCCCTCACAGCGAAAGAATTCGGCCTACTCGAACATCTCTTGCGCAACCCCGGGAGAGTCCTGACACGAGACATCCTCCTCAATACCGTCTGGGGATATGATTACTACGGAACGACCCGGACGGTCGACGTCCATATCCGTAGACTCAAGCAAAAACTTCCCTCGCTCAACGAGGCGATTATGTCGGTCAAATCTCTGGGGTATAAGCTCAAAGAGCTGGATCGTCCGGCATGACCCTCTCCATCCGATGGAAGGTCACGATCGGAACCCTGCTGGTCCTCGTCTGTGGGCTTCTCATCGCCCGTACGTTGGCGATTCGTTCCCTTGAACAACAGGAGATCGTTCAATCGGGGCAGATACTGGAGGCCCGAACCAGTCTCGTCGCTTACGGGCTGCAGCCGTTTCTGACCCCATCAGGAGCGCTATCCTCGACCTCACAATTGCGGGCAGCCGTTCACGATCTGAGCACGCGGGCCCTGGCACGCGTGACCGTCATTGCTCCGGACGGACAGGTGTTGGCCGATAGCGCCGTCTCGGATAGTAACCTCCCTACGGTTGAGAACCACCTGGCGCGACCGGAAATACAGCAGGCCATCGCCACCGGGCGCGGAACAGATCTCCGCACGAGTCACACCACCGGTGAGCGCACGTTGTATTTGGCTATCGGTCTGAACAGTGCAAACCAGGCCACGCCAGCCGGTTTCTTGAGGCTGGGGTTGCCGATGACCACCTTTGATCGTGAAGTGGACAAGTTGCACCAGAACCTGGCCCTTGCCTTCGGGATTGCATTTGTAATTGCTCTCGCGCTGAGCGTGTGGCTCGCTCGCAGCATCACACAACCCCTGTCCAATATTGCGATCGCAGCGCAACAGCTGGCGAAGGGTGACCATGCGGTCCGCATTCGGACCGGCTCACGGGATGAAGTCGGCCTTTTGGCCGACACGCTCAATCACATGACGGACCAACTCAAATCCAAGATCGATGAGCTCTCCGAAGATCGAGCCCAACTCTTGGCCATGTTGACCTCGATGGTCGAAGGCGTGATGGTGCTGGACTGCCGAGGCCGCGTGTTGCAAGTCAATCCAGCCTTGGAACGCATGTTCGACGTCACCAGGATCGAAGCACGGGGACACCCCTGCTCCGATGTCTTCCGACATCCGCAGCTGGATACGTTGGTCTCAACAGTCCTGACGAAACGTCTGAACGAAGAAGATGAAATTCTTCTGCACCCGAATGGCCGCTGTCTTCATATCGAGGCCTCGGTCACGGCATGCGACCGAGAGAACGAAGCCTGCGCGGTCCTTGTCTTCCATGACGTGACCGAGTTACGCCGCCTGGAAAATATCCGAAAAGACTTCGTCGCCAATGTGTCCCACGAACTGAGAACTCCGCTCACGTCCATCAAGGGATATATCGAAGCTCTGCTCGATGGCGCCAAGGACGATCCTGACATCAGCGCAAGATTCCTCGACATCATCCTGAAGCAAAGCGACCGGCTGAATCTGATTCTGGAAGACCTCCTCCAGCTGTCAAAGATCGAATCCGGGCAGGTCCTGTTCAAACGAGAACCGCTTCATATCCGGAGGGTCATCGAACGAACGCTGGCGATGATCAAACCCTTAGCAGACAAGAAAGGGCACCGGCTCGCCTCCTTCGTAGAAGACGATCTGCCCGCCGTACTCGGCGATGAAGACCGGTTGACACAGGTGATGTCCAACTTGCTCGATAACGCTGTCAAATATACCCCCGAAAGAGGGACCATCACTGTTGCGGCCCACCCGGTTTCGGACGATGCCGAACAGCCCGCGTTGGTCACAGCTGTGGAATTGAGCGTCACCGATACCGGCATCGGAATCCCTGAGCAGGACCGCCCACGCGTATTCGAACGATTTTATCGTGTCGATAAGGCACGCTCGCGCGAATTAGGTGGAACAGGGCTCGGGCTGGCAATTGTCAGGCATATCGTCGAGGGGCAAGGCGGGCGGGTGTGGGTCGAAGCCAACACCCCGACAGGGAGCCGATTTGTTGTCCGGCTCCCTGTCCCACAGATCCGTCAATCAGCTGATTGACAAGATGCTGGAAAACTCCATCAGCTCATCTTGTTCATCTGTTCTATTTCGTCTGTCTCGTCTATTTGGCTGGGTCAGGGCAAGCGATACACCGGAAAAACTAGACAGTCCTAATGAGTGTGTTCTCAGCCGCTACACCCCTCTCGTCCCGATAAGATAAATGAGCGATGCGAGAAGAGCGGCTCCAGGAAGGGTGAAAATCCAGGCATACAGAATTCTTGCGGTGACGCCCCAGCGTACCGCCGAAAGCCGCTTGATTGCCCCGACCCCCATGACCGACGTCGTGATCGTCTGAGTCGTGCTCACCGGCAGACCAACATACGCCGTCACGAGCAGCACCGCCGCCGCGCCGGTCTCTGCGGCAAACCCATGCACCGGCTCCAACTTGACGATGCCCATTCCCAGCGTACGGACGATCCGCCAGCCGCCCGCGGCTGTTCCCAATCCCATCGCCACCGCACAGGCACCGATCACCCAACCCGGCACCTCGTTCGAAGGAATCTGCCCCGCAGCGAGCAACGCCAATGTAATGATGCCCATGGCCTTCTGCGCATCGTTGGCGCCGTGGCTGAACGCCATGAAACAGGCGGATACCAGCTGCAGCCGTTTGAATAGCCGAGTGGCCACGCTCCGGGTCACACGAAAACAGACCCAGCTGATCAACACCATCAACGAAAACCCGATGGCGAAGCCAAAGAACGGCGCAAGCACCATGGCTTCCATCACCGGTCGAAGCCCGGACCACTTCACCGTCTCCCACCCGCCGTGGGTCACTGCAGCACCGACCAATCCACCGATTAGGGCATGGGAGGAACTGGTCGGCAAGCCCAACAATAGCGTGAAGAGATTCCACAAGATCGCACCGGCCAACGCCGCTGCAACCATTTCTTGGGTGACGATTGCCGGATTGACAATCCCCGATCCCACCATCTTGGCCACGGCGGTAGACATGAAAGCGCCAGCCACATTCAGGACCGCGGCCGCTATGACCGCCACCAACGGGCTCACGACTCTTGTCGAGACGACGGTCGCAATGGCATTGGCACTGTCATGCCACCCGTTCGAAAAGTCGAACAGGAGCGCCAATACCACTACGATGAGCAACATTCCAGTCAGATCAGGCATCTTGAACTCGTGAGGAGTGAGAGGAAAAGAATCGAGAAGGAAGCACACATGACGAACCGGCCTCTTCGCATGGCGAGGATGTCTTGCGCCTTACGTGTCACGCCTCACGCCTTCCAAGTTGTCAGTGGTGTTTGAGCGTGATCCGCTCAAGGATGTTCGCGACGTCTTCGCACCGATCGGTTCCCGCTTCGAAGTGCTCGTAAATTTCTTTCCACATGATCACCGCGATCGGATTGGTTTCTGTTTCAAAGAGGGCGGAGATCGCATCACGGGAGACTCGGTCGGCCTCGTTCTCCAGGCTATTCACCTCCACGCTGCATTTTTTCATTTCCGGATGCGGAAGCCCCAGGAGATCCACACCGCGCCCCACGGCCACAGAGGCCTGGTGAAGAATGTCTGCAAGCTTAATGGCCATCTCGGTCGGTTTTTTCACCTTGTATAACACGAAGCGGTCGGCAATCTCCTCCGTCACATCCAGAATATCGTCGAGAGCGCTGGCCAGATCATGAATGTCTTCTCGATCGATTGGCGTAATAAACGTCTGGTTCAATCGAAGCGCGATGTCGTGCGTAATACCATCTCCAATATGCTCGACGTCTTTGATCGCCCGGGCTTGTTCGATGGGAGACCGAAAATCCTCCATCATCACCTTCAAAAGACGGCTTCCCTCAATCATGTTATGTGCGGCCTTCTTGAACTGCTCAAAGAAGGCTTCTTCTTGAGGGATCAATCCAAACAGCATTGCCACGCTCCTCAGTCCAGAAACAATCAGCCTGTCTCAGGCACTTCGATGGCACCATCGCCACGCCAGTCACGCCCCTATCAATGCCCTACCAGCGAACCAGCCCTGCAGCCCAGGTCACGCCCCCGCCAAAACTGCCCAGCAAGACGATGTCGTGGGGCAGAATCCTTCCAGAACGGACTGCGTGGTCGAGCGCGATCGGCAAGGACGCCGACGACGTATTGCCGTAGTGTTCGATCACGGAACAGACCCGTTCCGGCGAAATTCCAAGCCGCTTTGTGAGCTGCTCGAGAATCCGCCCGTTGGCTTGGTGCACGACCAGCTGCGCGATATCCTGTCTATCGACGCCGAACTCCTTCACAATCTCGCGGATGGCCTGGTCCAATCGCTTGACCGCCAGACGAAAGAGCGGTGCCCCTTGCATCCGCAGCGTATGACTCTTCGCGTCGACTGTCCCCGATGTCGTCGGCCGACGCGATCCGCCTGCAGGAATCGTAATCAAGTCGTGCTGGGAGCCGTCCGCGTGGAGACGGATCCCCAAAAGCCCCCGGCTTAACTGGCCTGCCTCTGGCTCGCCCCGCACCACAACCGCCCCAGCCCCATCGCCGAATAAAAGAGCCGTATCGCCGTCGGCGGGATCGACAGAACGAGACTTCACTTCCGCAGCGACCACTAAACAGGTCATGACCTGCCCGCTTCGAATCATCGCATCGGCCATCGAGAGTCCATAGAGAAAGCCTGAACAGGACGCCGACACGTCGAATGCCGGTATCGTGGCACAACCGAGCATTCGCTGAACATGGCAGGCAGTGGAGGGAAAGACCGTATCGGGAGAAGTGGTCGAGAGCAGAACCGCTCCCAGCTCAGACACCGGGAGTCCGGCAGCGTCAAGCGCCGACCTCGCGGCTTCAGCCGCTAGATCTGAAGATGCTTGTGACGCAGCCGCTCTGCGACGCTCCTGAATCCCGGTTAAGCGGAAGATGACCTCAGGCTCGACACCCAACGAAGCCCCGACCTCTCGATTCGACACCACCCGCTCAGGAAGATACGAGCCTGTCCCAATAATTCTGGTCCGTATCATCATGTGTGAATACTGTGTGGCGGCTTGTTGAACAGTCGGCGGGATTATAGGTCTCGGTGCCACAGGGGTCAACTTGCGCCGAATCCTTGCAATCAGCAAGGGCTCCTGCTACATTTCCCGGCAATAATGGCACGGGTTACCCCCATCTTCTCTACTGCCCAACAACTGGCAGCGGCCATTGGCCTCTGTGTCGCGGTGTTCTGCCTCATCACGGCCTGTTCCAGCACACCCAAAAAGCAGGAGACCGCGAAGAAAGCCCTGAGCGGCACTGACGAACAAATTTTCCTCGGCGATTCGATGAAAAAGAACTACGACCCTAACGTCATCATGAAGCGAGGAGAGGCGTTCTTCGAGAAAGAGGAGTATACGGAAGCCATTGTCGAGTATAACCATTTCCTCGATCTCCATCGGGCTCACATGCTCGCCTCCTATGCGCAATTCCGAATAGGAGAGAGCCAGATGAAGCTGGCCAAAGGAATTCAGCGGGATCCGAGCCCTGTTCAGAAAGCGCTCGAAGCCTTTGAACGACTGCGGAAAGATTTTCAGGGAAGCCGGTATGACGGCACGGCGCTCCAGAAGATCCAAGAATGCCACGACCTCTTGGCCCAGACCCATCTCTTCGTGGGGGAATTCTATTATCGGCGGGGGTCCTATCTGGCCGCCGCACATCGCTTCGAACAAATCCTGAAACTGTACCCCGACAAGTCGGTCGCGCCCAATGCCCTGTACTTTCTGGCTCTCAGCTACCACGACCTGGGTGCGGATGATTGGGCCAGCCAACATCTGACGCTGCTGGCGGAAAAATATCCGAACAGTGAATATGCCAGTGACGGAAAGAGTCTGCTCGCTAGAATTGGCGGGGAGCAACCCTCAACGCTGCTGGCCCTCAAGGCCGAACCCGTGCCCTCCTCTAGTTCACCTAGTTCACCGGCTACATCTCGATCGGGGAAACAATCGAGTCTCCCCACTGAACTGATTCCCTCTACCCCATCCAGATCGTTCAGCCTTCCTTCCGCAACGGCCTTGAGCCAATCATTTGTCAGCTGCCGCCTCGGCGCCTGGTGTTGATTCCCAGCAGCATCAAAGCGATCAGCATTCGGCTGTCAGCAAATGTTGGGTCCCAGGCATAGCGTTCCCCTATTGACTACGAATACCTCGACAAGTACGGCTCGAGTTCACTACGGGTGTGACAGGACTGTCGATACTTGAGCGGAGGGCTGACCGTTGATTGCTGTTAGCTGACGACTGGTTTTTTCATCAGCGCAACTGCATGGCTTCGAGTAAGAGTTCACGGGTGGAGGATTTCACCACTCCCTTGGCCCGACGGTAGAACGACTGATACGTCTCCTTCCCCTGAAACACTTCGTAGTACAGTTGAATCACCTCTTGATAGGGAGTCAACAGCCGGTGACAGAGGCGTGGGAACGAATAG
>DATNCR010000351.1:0-6771 GCA_035607135.1 Nitrospiraceae bacterium | reverse complement strand
ATGGGGGCTGATTGATCTCCCCCTGCGCGCGTCCAACGAGGGGAGTCCTCGACCGCGCGTTGCGCGAGCAAGGGAGATCAACAGGCTCCATCCCCCACTTGAATATTCGTTCTAGTGAGGACTATTCTTCCGCATGGAGTTTCCGCATTTGAAGGATGATCCCTATCTCAAAGTGTTGCGACCGCTCGTGGAGGCCTATCTGGCCTTCGAGCTCATCGATAGTCGCCATATCAAGTCCTTGCGTTTGACCCCCTCACAGTTCGATGTGATTGCGACGCTGGGCGACACGGATGGATTCACCTGCTCCGAACTCTCGGCCTACACGTTGGTCACCAAGGGCACGTTAACAGGCGTCCTCGATCGGCTCGTGGCGAAAGGACTCATTCGACGGGACTCCGTGAAAGGCGACCGCCGCTGTATCAAAATCCGATTGACTGAAAAGGGAAAGGCGATGTTCCGCCACACGTTTGCCGCACATATCGCCTTCATCAAGCCATTCTTCGAGCGGGCGCTAAACCAGAAAGAGGTCGACATAGCCAGGACGCTGCTGCTTCGTCTACGGGATAGCTTCCAACAGAAGGCCGAGGTCTAGGGCACGGTTCAGAGTATGATCACACGTAACAGACAACTACGCTTTCGGCCTTTGCCTCGATCTGCGTCTCGTTGAACTATGCGCCTCACGATTCTCGGCTCCGGCACAAACATCCACCCCACACGAGCGGCCTCGGGCTATCTCGTCCGCACCGACCATACATTATTGTTGGACTTTGGCCCACGGACATTGGCCAATCTCATGAAGACCGGCATGAATCGGCATCGGATCACCCACATTCTCTTCTCCCATTACCACGCCGATCACTTTTCCGACTTCATCACCTACTTCTTCGATGCGATGATTTTCACGAAATACCAGGGAGGAACGCGGCCACCACTCACGGTAATCGGCCCACGCGGTACGAAGCAATTCTTTCGGACCCTCTTCTCCACTCTACCTGGCTTCATGCGCGCACCCTTCGCCGTTCATTTCAAAGAGGTGTCCGATCGAGCCTTTGCAATCGGAAACACGAAAGTAATCCCCCGAACCGTGACCCACACGCAGAACCTCCATTGCCTCGGATATCGAATCGAATATGGCGGGAAGGCTCTGGCCTATTCGGGCGACTCCCAATATTGCGATAGCCTTGTGCGCCTCTGTGGAGACGCCGACCTAGCTGTGCTGGACTGTTCCTTCCCGGCGAGTCGGCCAAGCCCGGTTCATCTGCATGCGGGTCAATGTGGGCAGGTGGCAAGAGAGGCCGGAATCGGCCGGCTTGTGCTCTCACACTTTTATCCGATTACTGAACGATACAATGTGCGGGAACAGGCAGGGGAATCGTTCGGAGGACACATTCTCGTCGGAGAGGACTTGATGGCGATCAAACTCTAAGAGCCCAGTCTGTCTGGTCTATTCGGTCTGTCTGGTCGTTTCATTGATTTGACTGATCAGATAAACCTGATAACTCGGACCGGAACTTGTCTTTTCTTGTTCATCGCACCAGATAGACCGAATAGACCAGACAGACTGAATTGCGACCGCTAGAGTCCGCCTTCCTTGTTGTCGCACCCAAGGATCTCAATGAATTTCGTCAGGCGGGCCTTCTTGAGGGGGTCATCGAGTTTGGCATAGATGGCCAATAGATTCTTGATCATGCGGGAAAGAATGGCGCGCACCGGACTTTCTTGAAGGTATTTCTCATCAAATCCATATCCCGCTTCGGTAAGGAACCGCTGACAATTCTTTTCAGTCAGCAACGCGCCTCCGTTGAAGCAATCGACGAATACCTTGTAGCGATCCGATTCGTACTTCACGAGAAAATGACCCGGCATCCCGATTCCATGCACCGGAAGACCCAGCCGCTTCCCGACAAGGAGGTACACCGTCGATAAGCTGATCGGAATACCCGTTCGTCGGTCGATCACGCAGTTGAGGTAACTATTCTCCACCTCATAGTAATTCTTGGTGTTGCCTTTGAAGCCCTGCTCCGTAAAGAGATACCGGTTCAACGTCTTGATCGTTTCCTCTCCCGACGCTCGCGGACCAATCCGATCCTGCACTTCCTGCGCCATCTCATCGAGCTGTCGCGCATACGAGGTGACCGTCAGGGAAGGATAGGCGTACCGAGCGATCAGAAAGGCCCCGTGTTCAAGATCCATCGAGCCGTCCGGCAGCGCCGTCCGCTGCATCAGTTCATCCTCGAGATCTCCACCGCGAATTTCCTCGAGCACCGAGACAAGACGGTGAGCCATCTCTGGCTGTTCGATCTCTGCTTCCTGAAGCAGCGGAACTGCCGTGGGGCCGATGTCGATGAGCTTACCGCTGATGGTGCGGACGATCTTTTCGTCCTCATCGGCCAGCAATCGAATCAGGGCACGAATTTGACTCTCATTGATCAGCATGGGGGGACTCCCGAAACGCCCGCTCATCAGCCCATCGCGCGGCGGAATACTTTGGCGCTCCCGTAGAGACAGAGCGCGTCAAAAATTACCATGACAACGACCACCATCCCGACATGAGGCAGTGCTTCAGTCCAGCCGGAAAGGATTAACGGCCGCACCGCGTCGATCGCCCAGGTCATCGGATTGAAGCGCGCCAGGAACCCCATCCACGCAGGCATCCCCGCTAAGGGCACCAAGGCCGAACTCAGGAATATCATCGGGAGCGAAAGGAATCCCAGGACCGAAAAGAAATCACCGTGGCTCTTCACCGAAAAGGCCATCGCCATAGAGATCGCGGTCAGGCCGACGCCAAACAACATCCCGATCATCAAGATAGCGGCAATACCAAGAAGTCCGGTCGCCGGCTGGACACCGAACAGAAAGGCCACTCCGATGATCACCAGCACTTGGAGCGAGGTAATCGTCATGACGAAGATAAAGCGGCTCAGGATCACGGAACTCCGATGGATCGGCGTGGTCATCAACCGCTCCAGAAACCCATTTTCCTTGTCAAACAGCAGATCGACGCCCCCGGCAAGTCCATTGTTGAGCACCGTCATCACCACCACACCGGCGGTCAGGAAGCTGATGTAGTCCGGGGCCTGCGTCACTTGCATATCCGCCGCCCGCTGGAACAGATTGCCGAAGAAGATCAGCCAGAACAGCATCGGCTGTACCAGCGTGAACAACATACTGAATTTCTCTCGGCTCAGCCGCCGGACCCACCGCATCGTTAAGGCACTGATCTCTTGCCAGTATTCTGTCATGACTTGAAGCCTGACACGTCACACGTGAAGCGTCCTAATCGAAGCTGCGAGGATCGCGCCGCCTCGACTTCTCGCATCACGTATACCGTATCACGTACCCTCCTTCTCTACAGGAACATCGTCTTTGATCGATCGGCCCGTATGGGCAATGAACACGTCATCCAGTCTCGGCCGGTGGTATTCGATAAATTCCAGTTGGCAATCCAATCGATTGGCGGCCTCCAGGATCGCAGGGAGGGCCTTCTCGGGCGATTCGACCCGGATATCCAGGCCGGTCGGCGTGGCCTTGACCGCTCGCATCGCTGGTTGTCTCGTCAACGCTGACACCAACGTGGCTATCTTACTCTGGTCCTTCAAGGTCAAAGACACAATGTCGCCCCCCAATCCAACCTTCAACTCAGTAGGCGATCCGAGCGTCTTGATCTTTCCCCCGTCGATGATGGCCAACCGATCGCAGAGCTGGTCCGCCTCATCCAAATAATTCGTCGTCATCACGATCGTCATGCCTCGCGCTTTCAACATCCGCACGTATTCCCAAATTCTGAGCCGGCTCTGCACATCCAAGCCCAACGTCGGCTCGTCGAGGAACAAGATCTTGGGGTCTGGCAACAGTCCGCATGCAATGTCGAGCTTTCGCTTCATCCCCCCCGAGTATGTTTTTGCCGCGCGATCGGCAGGCTCTTCCAGTTCCACGAGCTTCAGCAATTCGGCGATCCGTTTCGTGGCTTCGGCTTTGGGCAAATGGTACAGGGCGCCGAGGAGTTCAAGGTGTTCGCGACCAGTGAGAAAGCGATCAATGGCCCGTTCTTGAGGGACGTAACCGATGAGTTTGCGAACCGCATCTGCCTCGCGCACCGTATCGTGGCCTAAGACGCTCGCGGTGCCCGACGTCGGTGTCAGCAACGTGATGAGTGTCCGGAGTGTGGTACTTTTCCCTGCCCCGTTCGGTCCCAGCAGACCGAAGATCTCACCGGCATAGACCTGAAAGGACAGATCGGAGACGGCGGTATGGCCATCATAGGATTTCGTCAGGTGAGAGACCTGGATGGCGACGGCGCGATCCATCAACCCCAGCCCTTCGCACCGGATTGATCGTGCATCATGAATTCGATGAGATCGCTGAGACGGCGAGCTTGTTGATGGAGACTCTCGGCCTCTAACAGAAACTGCTTTTCCAATGGCGTACACTCCAAGTACGTGGACAGGGTATTGACGATGATCTCATCACTCACTTCTTCCCGAAAGATCTCTTGCCATGTGGGCACGTCAGCGCGGGACTGGAGATACGATTCCAGGAAGCCGAACAGGCGCCGGCGAACCATGGGATCCAGCGACACCTCTGTGCCCCGAACAGCGATGGAAATTGTGGCTTCGCGATAGTCCTTGTCGTACCATTCTTGTTCTATTTCAAACCGTTCAAGCCCTTGCAGCAGAATGTTGGAACGACCATCGGCGAGCGGCTGCACGCTGGCCAATCGACCGACACAACCCAGGGGGAACACGGGCGGATGGCCATAATAGTCCGCTTCCCACCCATCCTTCAGCAGGGCCATACCGATACACTGCCCGTTTATGGCCGCATCCGAGACCATGGTGCGGTACCGCGGCTCAAAGATATGGAGCGGGAGATAGGTCTTAGGGAACAGCACGACGTTCGGAAGTGGAAATACCGGAATCCGCGCGGGAATGGGAAACGGCGTCACCGTGTCGCGTGGGTCGCGTCCGTGAGGTTCTCGCCCGTGATCGGTCTGCATGGCCCACGATAGCTGATGGCCGACAAAGTTGTCAACGGCGCGAACCACGCATCTTTCACCGACATAATTCAATAAAACCCGCATCAACACAGGGGATTTGTGCTGTCTCCCAAAGCATGGTATAAGCGCACGCGACGATTTCTATCCCGTCCGGAGCGTCCATCCGACATGTCTGATTTGTGGCGTCAACTTCGACATATTGTCTTGTTGTTGAGCAGTCTGCTGGGCGTCGTACCAGGACTCGCAGCCGATACACCAGAGGAATTCCGACTCGCGACAGAAGGCTATCGATACGCCTTTCCGCGCGATCACGGAGCGCATGAGGAGTATCGCACAGAGTGGTGGTACTACACCGGCCAGCTCACGGCGAAAAACGGCCGACCCTTCGGCTATGAGCTGACCTTCTTCCGCCGTGGCATGCCGCGCGAGCAGACGAAGACCCTGCCGTCACAGTGGGCCGTCACTCACCTGTACCTGGCCCATTTCGCCGTGAGCGATCTTCGTCAGGGCCGTTTTCACTATGCGGAGAAAATGAGCCGGGCCGGTTTGGGCAAAGCCGGTGCGGCGAGTGATCGGCTCAATGTCTGGATCGATCGCTGGGGCGCGGAATCGCCATTGGCCGCTCCCGGCACGCAGACCCTCCATGCAGCGGACGGCGACCTTGGCATCCAACTCACGGTCTCGCCGGAAAAACCACTCGTCGTGCATGGCACCGGCGGTATCAGCCGCAAAGGCTCGGTCGCAGCCTCTCATTACTATTCCTTCACCAGACTAGCCACAACCGGGACACTCTCAGTCGGCGGTGAGCGATTCGACGTCACCGGGAACAGTTGGATGGACCATGAGTTTGGGTCTGCCGAACTGGGCAAGGATCTGGTCGGATGGGACTGGTTCTGTCTGCAACTCGACGACCAAAGGGAACTGATGCTCTATCACCTCCGCCGGACTGATGGATCGGCCGATCCGGCCTCAAGCGGCACCCTCATTGACCGAGACGGACATGGGCACCATCTTACGGTCAGTGAGTTCACCCTGGAGCCAATTAGTTATTGGACCAGCCAGACCAGCCACGCACGGTATCCTCAGCGTTGGCGTCTAAGCATTCCCGCACAACAACTCTCGTTCGAACTTGTTCCGCTCATGGCCGACCAAGAACTCTCCACCATGCGGAGTACGCAAGTCACCTATTGGGAAGGCGCGATCGAGGCGACTGGCTCCATTCAAGGACGGGCCGCCCGTGCACAGGGCTATATGGAGCTGACCGGCTACGCCGAACGTATCCCAAATAAGTTGTAACCGAACGTGACCGTCTTGGCGTAGTGCTGAATCCGATAATGAGGCCTCCAGCCATAACATCCATGCAGATTCGATCCGCCTCTCGGCTCGCTCAGCTCGCCTCTCTGATGGTGGTGCTGTTCTGTGCCGGTTGCCAAAATGAGAGCGAGGCGATCGTCTCTATCGCCCTGCATCCGACAAACGCGAACATTCTCTATGTCGCCACGAACGATGCCGTCTATAAGTCACGCGACGAGGGCCGGCTGTGGGAGCGATTTCCGAGTTTCAGCGCCAGACGCGTGACGACCCTCGCGATCGACCCTCAGTTCCCCGCAACGATCTATGCCGGTACGATGGCCGACGCCGTCTACAAGAGTCCGGATGGCGGGCAACATTGGATGCCCCACAACGTCGGACTGAAAGAACACGTATCCTTTATCAATCAATTTGTTTTTGACCCAACAGACCATGAGCAGATCTACGCCGCCACAACCGTCGGG
>DATNCR010000343.1:0-2999 GCA_035607135.1 Nitrospiraceae bacterium | reverse complement strand
TTCGGATGGGAAGGCGCGGGGAGTAGGACGAACCATGAGCCAGAATACCTGCCAGGAGAATTGACCGACGTTCCCTCGTGGGCTGGGGAATTGGCGAGGATGAGTTGCGGGAGCAATCCTCAGGGTCTGCCGAGGCCTTGGGGGTTTTTTTTGAGCACGCGAAGTCGTCACCCTATCCGTTGGGCCGTGGCTGCTACGCTCTTTGTGGCCGTTGCTTCTGGGGTGTGGTGTGCCGGTTCTTTTGCACAAGCCGATGAGGGGGAGATGGCACGTCGACAGCAGGGCATTCTCACCGGTATGCCCTTCATGGCGAATGTGACTCCGCGTACCTTCGTCGACGATCTTGGTCGCAAGATCTTTTTGGCTAAGGCACCCACACGAGTGGTCTCTCTCGCGCCTAGCATTACCGAAATACTGTATGCCATTGGGTTAACTGACGAGATTGTCGGCGTCAGCGAGTTCTGCGATTATCCGGCAGCGGCCAAACAGAAGCCCAAAGTCGGATATGCCCATCCGAATATTGAAGTCATCATCAGCTTGCAGCCAGATTTGGTACTGGCCCCGCGTGCCTTTCTCCGAGCTGACCTCTTGGCCAAGCTGGAGCAATTGAAAATCCCCACCTTCGTCGTCGACCCGGAGTCCTTCGAGGAAATTCCCAGTCGCATCCAAACCGTCGGCCGCATCCTCAATCGATCCGCCTCCGCCGATGGTGTTGCCATGACGATGCGGCAACGCATTGCGGCGATCCGGAAGAAATTGGACATTGTGGCGCAGGTTCGTGTCCTCTACGTCCTGAATAGCCAGCCGCTGATTACCGTCGGGCCCGGTAGCTATATTCATCAAGTGATCAGCTTAGCCGGCGGTTCCAACATCGCCTCGCAGACAACCGTGCCCTACCCGCACCTCAACATGGAAGCCGTCCTCAAGGAAGACCCTGAGATCATTATCTTCCCCATCGGAAATGCCGAAGGGATTTCACCGGCTGAACAACAGGAATGGCTACGATGGACCTCGTTGTCGGCGGTAAAGCAGGGGCGGCTGCACCAAGTCTCTGCCGATGTGCTGAATCGTCCAGGGCCTCGGATCGTCGAGGGATTAGAGGCGTTGGCGCGGGTCATTCACCCTGAAGCGTTCACTGCGAGTATCGCACCGTGAGCCGTATGAATCTCACCACCGATCCGCCGCATGCATCCGTCCAAACCGAACACACGAATAGGGCGACAGATTCCGGCACACCTCCTGCTCTAGGCAGGGCCCGGATGGCTGCGGGGTCTGTGCTTACCGCCAGGCGATGGAGTGCTGTGATGGCGTTGCTTGTAGCGATCTCCGCCGCGTTGTTCTTGATCTGTTTGCAGTTCGGAACGCAATGGATCGGGCTCGGTCAGATCCTCGACATCGTGGGGCAGGTTCTCCATGACTGGACGATTGACAGTGATCGCATCGGAACAATCGGCGTGATTCTCATGCAGGTGAGACTTCCTCGGGTGTTGCTGGGGTTTCTCGTGGGCGCCTGCTTGGCATCCGTCGGTGTCGTGTTGCAGGCGTTGTTACGGAATCCCTTAGCCGATCCCTATGTGCTGGGGGTGTCGAGCGGTGCAGCATTGGGCGTCACCCTGGCGATTCTACTGGGGGTAGGTGCTACGGTCGTGACCTTCTCCGTGTTACCGCTCTGTGGATTTGCTGGAGGGTTGTTGTCGCTCGTGGTGGTGTATCGCATGGCGCTGTCGTATGGACGATTACCCATTCACGCACTCTTGTTGGCAGGTGTGATTCTCAATGCGATCTTTTCAGCGCTGATCATGTTTGTGACCTCCATCATGGAACCGAATCGTTCCGTCGGGACGATGACCTGGCTGATGGGAACATTGACTGCGCCGTCGTATCCCACGCTGGCCATATTGGCGTGCTATTTGCTGGGCGGTCTATTCCTATTGCTCAAGCAGGCGCGGCGATTGAATGTGTTGACCTTGGGCGAGGAATCTGCCCGCTCTTTGGGAGTGGATACAGAGCACGTCAAGCGAGTGGTCTATGTGCTCTCGGCGCTGATCACAGGCGCCGTGGTGTCGGTAAGTGGAATGATCGGGTTCATTGGGATGGTCATCCCGCATGCCGTCCGGTTTCTTCTTGGAGCGGATCACCGGCTACTCTTGCCGGCATCGGCATGCGTCGGAGGCATATTCTTGGTGATTGCCGATACCTTGGCACGGACGCTCCTCACGCCGTCAGAAATTCCCGTGGGGATCGTTACGGCACTGGCTGGTGGACCGTTCTTCATCTATCTCCTCGCGTGGCGGAAGGATCGGTTCGCGTGAATCTGTCTCCAGAGCATGATCATTCGATGTTCGACCGAGCCCCAAGACTTGGTGTCGATGCGCCACACAAGGCCTACCAGGTGCGTGCGCTGCGGTTTCACTACCATCCTCTCAATCGAGAGGCCGCCAACTGGGTTCTCGACGGCCTGACATTTGATGTCGATGCTGGAGAAATTCTTGGCATCGTAGGCCCGAACGGGTCGGGAAAGACCTCCTTACTCAAACTGTTGGCGAAAGTCTTGCGGCCGAACGCGGGTGACATCGCCCTATTCGCGCAGGATCTTGGGACAATGCCGCAAGTGGAAGTCGCAAGGACTGTGGCCTTTGTCCCTCAAGAGAGCCCGCAGGTCTTTGCCTTTACCGTGATGGAAACGGTTCTGATGGGCCGATATCCACATCATCGTGGTGCGAAATGGAGTACAGGATTCGGCTGGGAAAGCGCCGAAGATGTGTCGATTGCCGAAGAGGCGATGCAATCTACGGATCTCATCAATCTGGCCAATCGTTCGGTGATGGATCTTTCGGGCGGTGAGCGCCAGCGCTGCATGATTGCCAGGGCCTTGGCACAAATGCCTCAAGTCCTCTTACTTGATGAACCGACCGCGTTTCTCGATCTTCAGCATCAGATCGAAATCTGCACGATTGTGCGCCGGCTTAACGAGGAACGTGGTTTGACCGTGGTGCTGG
>DATNCR010000320.1:0-4689 GCA_035607135.1 Nitrospiraceae bacterium | reverse complement strand
TATATATATGGATAATATATGGATAGAGTTCTTGGCATGGGACTGCCTTGGAATGGTTAGGAAGAACAGTTGGTTAGATGCGTGAAGGTGAGGGGATTGGTGAGTTAGGGTCACCGAAGTGGTTGAGGAAGAGAAGAGAGGCCTGATTGGTCTCCTGTGCTCGCTGAGGCCGCACGATCAGAATGTGCTCCCTCAATGCGCGCAGTAAGAGACCAAATCACGCCTCCCTCCTGGAGAGTATAGGAGCGAGCTTGGAGGGGGAGGGGAGTGTGGCCTGGTTGTCCTCCTGCTCGCGGAACGCGCACGCTCGGAAGGTGCTCGTTCGACGCGCGCAACCGAGGATCAACCAGGCCACGCTCCTCAGGGAACCTGCGTATAGCCTGAGAGGGAGCGGGGAAACAAGCGAGTTTGGAAGGGGGAGAAGGGAGCGGCCAGGTGCCCTCCTTGCTCGCAGAACGCGCACGATGAAACTGTGGTCGCCTGGGACAAGAGCGCGTCCCAGCGCGCTTGGGGTTGGGCGGGTGAGAATGTCGCGCGCAGTTGAGGGCGGCCTTGGCCACTCCCCCTTAAGAGAGGTAGAAAGAATTGCAAGATCATCGGTCGACGCGCGCAAATAAGACTCTCGGACAAGTCATGTTCGTTTCAAAAAAGTAGAATGAGTGAACTAGCTACGTTTTCCCCTTACAAAGGAATCGGAGGAAGGGACGAGCCGGTCAAACAAGATCGGGCGCGATCATTCTGCCTCAATTTGGGCAGAGGGGATCAAAAACTCTTGTCGCAATGTGTGAGTCCCACCTCGATTTTTACTAGAAGTTCGCGTATGGTTCCGACGGTTCAAAAAACGAATGGTGTTGATTTGTGAAGAAACGTACACGTCAATTGCAAGGTGGTGCTGCGGTATGGCTCTTGGGCCTTACCCTGTTAGTCTTGATGCCAGGGTGTAGCGCCCTGCTGATCCATGAGGCAGCCGACAATGATCCGCAAGCCGTGGTGGCTCTGTTGAAAGAAGGCGCAGATGCCAATACCTCGTTTCCAATTGTTGGGACTCGCGCACTCATGGTGGCCGCATCACATGGCAACAGGGATACCGTGCGGGCGCTGCTCGATGCCGGGGCCGATGTGAATGCTCAAGACTTCACAGGGTGGACTGCCTTACACGCAGCAGCCTTTAAAGGTGACCCTGAAATCGTCAACCTGCTATTGGAGCATGGCGCGATACCAGGCAAAGGAAGCTGGTATATTCGCAGCCCTTTGGGGATAGCGGAAGGACTCGGCCATACAGAGATCGTGCCGCTTCTTAAGGAAGCTGAAGCTCGCGCCCAGTGATTCCTAGTGTAGAAGGTTCCAAAATCAGTTGCGTGTGACACAATGGGTAATTCAAAGACATCGTGATGAAGCTGTCGTAACGCTGCCCGCATGCTGACGATTGTGAACCGGCCCTTTCTAGACCGCGTCTCTGTCATCACAACGGTTCCCACTTTCTTCAACCTATTGTCACGCAGGTCAGATTGACGCATACCCTCGTTGTCGGGACATCTCTCTGCATACTGGTCTGCGTGCTGACGGTCGCCATGCCGCTGCAAGAAATGGCTCGCGCTCAGGCAGTTCATGAGAGCGGACAGACAGCGGAGCAAACAGTGTCACCAGCAGATAACCCGCCACCTCAGGTACCGGGTCCACTGGAGTCATTTCTGAAGAAGGGCGACTATACGTTTATCCCGGTTCCGGCCTACGCCTATAACCGGAACGAAGGATACTGGCTTGGTAGCCAGATGTGGATCTTCAAAGAAGATGCGCGCGGGCACCTCGGGACACTCATCGTACCGCAATATTTCTATAACCGCTTGGTTGGGCAAACGATCAACGGCAATTATTTCCGCTATCCCTCCAGCACGACTCAGTATGAGATCACAGGGTCATTTTCTGAGCACGTTGCGCGCGATATAGATCTTCGGTACAAGGATGTCGGAGCGGGTGGCGGCCGCTATATCATTATGGGGCAAGCCCAATGGTTTAAAAATCCATTGGACCGGTTTTTCGGCCTGGGTAACCGGGCCCAGGAACTGCAGGAGACCAATTACATGTCAGAGGAAGTCAAGGTCACCCTCACCGGAGGCATCAAACTCACTCCCGACTTTGCCGTGCTCTTCACGGAGCGGTTTCGAAATGTGAAGGTGGGAACAGGCATTGTAGATTCCCTGCCATCGACCGAACAACGGTTCGGGCAAGTCGCGGGCGTTGAAGGGGCGAAGGTCATTGGACATCGCGTGACCCTGCGCTATGACACTCGCGATCATCAACTGAGCCCCACGAAAGGCACCTTTATCACGGCGAGCGGGGAGTTCAACCAAAATCTCCAACATGCCGAAGACAACCGCTGGTGGCGCTATACCATCGATGCCCGAACGTTGATTCCCCATGCCCAGGGCCGGATGATCTTCGTGGCTCGATTTCTGGCGGATGGCGTGGCCGGTGTGAAATTGGAAACCCGGCCGACGGATCAGGGCGAAGAAGTGCAACGTGGCATTCCGTTTTATGAACGCCCGATGCTGGGTGGCGAGACGACCCTCCGCGCATTCGGCCAGAACCGCTTCATCAGCAATTCCGCCCTTCTCTTCAACTTCGAAGAGCGCATCCTGGTAACCGAGCGTGAGATTTTTGGCTATGATATCGCCATGGAAATCGCGCCCTTTCTCGATCTGGGGCGCGTGGAACGGGTCAATCTATGGCAGAAGCTTGATCTCAAGGACTGGCAGGTGAATCCGGGCACAGGCTTCCGGTTGATGGCCAAGCCGTATGTCGTCGGCCGTGCCGACTTTGCCTATGGACGGGATGGATTCAACGCATTTATAGGACTGGATTACCCGTTTTGACACTGCATGTCCTGACAGCCGATTGTACTCAACTCCATCTCATTCCACGATTCCAACTCCCGCCAAGGTGGACTTCTGGTCTTCCCCCGATTCAGTGGACCCCGCTGGTTGAGTGAGATGGAGCGAGCGGAAGTGAGAAGAAAATAGCCCTGCTATACGATCGTTTTACAACCACTACGTAAATCTCATTCGAGTCCTGTCCACACACAGTATTCAAAAACCTCTCTTCAACTCAAGATCCTAGAAGTCGATTTTGCTCCACTAGATAAACCAGTCCTGTTCGAGCCAGATCCGGAGCGAGGCGTTGTTCCTCCAGTCGACCTTTTGATAGTACGCGTTCTCAAATCGGGTATATCTGCTGGTCTACCTAGGATTATTGCACCGTCGGTTGGCTATGTGGCTCCTGGCTCATCTTGTACGAGGATTCGGGATGTGGCTTGATGGAGCCGTTCGATCCAAGGTCACTGTACGATTCAGTGAGAGCTGTCCCCGGCTTGCTCTCGAATTTAACTCTTTGTGGTTCGTATTCGTTTCCCAGAAAAACACAGCCAGCGAATAAGAGAATCCCACTCACCATCACTATATAGACGCACGTTTGTCGGATTATCATAGTGTTCTCCATTTTTATATTGGAAATGGGCCAACATCGATGGCCTTATACTGGTCAGCCTGATCCTCCTCCGTGTGATCATAAGCGATTTCCGAAGTACCACAAAGGCATCCAGTTCAAGTTGATCCGCATAGCAGGCGGTTAGCCTATCCAACGCTCGGATCATCGCCGTCGTATCACGCACTTGGAATAAGCGCCGCCCCGCATCACAAAAGGGCGTCTCCGTGCTTTATCAATTTAATTCGAGTGCAATCCGCTTGATCACGTCCAGCACGGTTCCGTGATCTTTGAAGCGAACTCTTACCGTCTTCATCCCTCGTGACGAAGCCATCAATGGCAATCGCAATAGGAGCATGAGATCGGTGCTTCGCACATAGACAAAATTTTCCAGTTCATTTCGGATGCTACTCCATAGTACTTATTTCCAGGAATAGATGATAGTTATCACAGTGTCGTTAAGTAGGAGTTGCGAAGCTCGTCCAGTCGATTATGCTCATTTTGTGCTCAACTCCACCTCACACAGGCGTACTCTAGCCAAAGTCGATTTTTCGCTAACTCTTGGCTGGACTAGGCCGGAGTGAGCCTGAATAGGCTGGAGTAGGGTAGTGGAAACGGTTTCCTAAACCGCTGCTCCTACGCCTAAACCTGTCCACCTTTGACAATCGACTTTGGCTGGAGTAGGCCCGAGTGAGCTGACTGAATTTTCAGTTGAACAAGCTTCCGAGCCGAGACCACAATAGGCAATGGAGGAGACCGATGCACATGATTGACCATATGCGACTGTCTTCAGTGAGATTCCGTCAGTCTCTTGGGATCAAGAGGATGATCGGGGTTGCCGATTTGGTGCTCTGTATGTGTTTGAGCACGTTATGTTCCGGTTGCCTGGCCCTTGCGGTCGGCGCAGCGGGTGGAGCAGCCGGCGCAGTTTATGTCATGGGTAAGTTGCAGGACGAGGTCAACCGTCCGTTGCCCATTGTTCATGACGCTGCAGTTGTCGGGATGAAGGATTTAGAATTGAAGCTCTCGGAGGATCGAGCCGATAAAATATCCGCCCACATGGAATCAGCGTTTTCCGATGGGCCGCATGTATGGATAGACATGGAGTCGGTGTCGGATTCCAAGTGCCGGATTACGATTCGCGTTGGTCTTACAGGTGACGAAGTCCGTTCGAGAAAGATCTATGACGCCATTAAGCAGCATCTTCCA
>DATNCR010000306.1:0-6966 GCA_035607135.1 Nitrospiraceae bacterium | reverse complement strand
AAGTGTGCCATGACAAATATTATGCAGGCGGGGCCAGACATTCACCACAGAAAATGAAGATACAGTCATTTGGTGGTGTGCTCGACCACAAATATGAGCGGAAGGCAACGCGCCGTTGACTGTGGAAGGATTGGTGGGGATGTTGCGAGGCTAGGCCGGGGGATTCCGAAGCGGCGCTTGGGTGTTTTCATATCCCTGGAGCCACCCATGCACCACACACCATTTGTCAGCGTTGGATTCGAAGACAAGCAAGTCCGGTCTATGCTTTGGTAACCACGAAAAATGAAATTTCATCATATCGGTGATTTTATACGAGTCGCCTTCTTGAGACCAAATCCGCCATTGGGCGATGATTAAGAGTTCCGCTCTCTTGCTGGTCAGTACCATGATAAAAATACCTCACGGGTGGAAGGAGAATTCCTTCTCAACAGTAGCGACATTCATGCGGGACAGGATACTCCCGATACCGCGAGAGGCAGCTAAGATGGGCTGGTCGAGGCTCGCTGATATAGCTGACAAACCGTTAGCGAGCAACCGCATCACCGCAGGCAAGGCAGCGATAGTTGCCCGTCATAAAGCCGTCCTCGCTACGCTCCAAATCGATCTTGAGATGTTCGCAGAGTGGGAAACCTAGCTCGTTCCACGTCGCTTGGAGGTACGTCGCCTGCACTTTCGTCATATCTCTCCCCCATGGCCTTGTTGGATTGTGAGGGCTAGGCGAGCCAGATGTGTTTGCACTCGTGATTCAGACACTGCCACATGAGCGTGAAAGGGTCGGTGAGGGCGTGATCGTGGTAGCTATGCTGGCGCGCTTCCCGTCGGATCTCGTGGCTCTGACATGTGGGGCACCTGGGGCTTGGCATGATTCTTCATCCTGGACCTTCCGCACCCATAATAGCGAGCCTTTTAATGCAGGCGCATTGCTTGACTCCCGCACACATTGCGCCCAGAGTGATGGAGCGAGGATGAAGCTTGCTGACTGTCCCATCTCTTGCGCTTCCCAATCTTTTCTAGCGTGACCGATTCCCCAGTCCCCACTGCTCCGATACCACAGTTGTTTCCGAACGGCTGCATGCCTGCCGTTCTGGTCTGCTCATGGAGACGACCAGGGACGCCAGCCATGCACTAGAGGGGGGGGCGGCGAATATGATTTTTATCTTTATCGCGATGATGCTCTTGCTTCTACTCGGGCTGGTAACCCTCTACCTGTATAACTCCGGTGTGTTTACAAAGACTTAGTCTGAATTCGCCTATGCTCCCGCATGTGAATTTTATAATGGACTGTATAGCTAGCGGACTCAATCGAAAGTTGCGCTTTCTCTTTGGCGATAATGCTACGATGCTAAATCAAATCACCCACCTCCGTGCATGATAATTCTCTTGACGCAGAAGAGGACGAAGAATGAACGGTTGACAGCGGGAAATGATATTCGCTAGCGCACTACCTGTTTGCGCTAGTTGAATGGGCGAAGGTTAACTCAACTTTTACATTATAAGGGGTACACATTATGAAGAGCATGGTAATGGCAATTATGGCAGTGGCAGTGGCGGTGACGTTCAGCGCTCCGGCCTTCGCCGGTGACGAAAAGACGGAGAAGAAGGACGAGAAGAAGGGCGGCAACGTCCTCGTGTACGCTGACGAGAAGAAGGACGAGAAGAAAAAGGACGGCAAGTACACCGATACCTTCGAAGAGAAGAAGGACGAGAAAAAGAAGGATGAGAAGGGCAAGTAAGCAGGGCGGGATCTCGTTTGTCTGATCAAACCAACTGAACTTGAACGGTTCTGAAGAGGCCTGCGATCTTACGATCGTAGGCCTCTTTCATTATTGGTTGCTTGCAGGGAAGCGACGATAGGGGCGAATGATGAGGGACATAGAGGCCTCGCTAGGAGGTGAAGACTCTGAAGATCAATACGTTTTGGATTTTTTCTTTGTGTTCTATCTCTACGCTGAGTGGTTCGATACGAGCTGTAAACTTCAAACCTCCCTCTAACTTTAAACGTTGTGGAATTCTCGATCACGTCCGAATCATTCATATGCTTCATGGCCCACCCAACGGGCAAGGCTGTTACAACTGAAAGTAATTAAATCGAAAAACCAACGCGGTAGCAGAGGACTAGCAAAGGGGAAGTCTATTTCATTATGGACTGCTTAAATGTTTGAGACGGAGGATCATATGCCCATTCCTCCTGATACACGATGGGTTGAGTTCCAGCTTCTTTGGCATAACTGACCTGAACAAAGACAATCAGCTTCTTCTTTCCAAATCCAATCGCTGACATTGGGAATCTCGCCTGTGGATTACTGACATTGCGCCATTGGCCAGGATCCAAGACCATCTCAGTCTGACCACTTAGAGGTTTCATGCCTTCAATAATGCTTCTCAACACCACGTGGATGAAGCGAGCCCCCCGTTGTCCAGTGTTGGCAATTTTGACTTTTGCTATTTGCTGGTCCCCGATGTTTTCGAGATACACAGCTTCGATGGTGACCTCCGGCTGACTTGACGCGCTCACCTTAAAGACGCAAGTGGGGCTCTGTATAATCGTAGGAACGACATCATTTCGGAAATAGGCTTCCAGAACCGCTTTATTTTGTGGCTTCAGATTTTTACCGTTGCCTTCTGCAGCACGAACCGCTGCATCCGTTCCCACACGTGTCAGTTCAGTAGCCGATGTAAGATCTTTCTGGCCAACATGTCGTGTCATGGTGTCTACAGCAGTTTGGATTGCATCATTCCCGAACATGAGTAATAGATCAACACTCGGCTTCATTTGAATGGTCGCATTTCGAGTGACGCATGGTGGGTTAATCACCTGCTGCGACGGTTGACTACAAGCTTGTATAGAGGCCAGAAAAAATAAGGAGAAGACAGCACAGAGACATCGTCCTGGCTTCATTCGATAGGCGTCCATTCAGTCCTCAGGAACTTTGATGACAATAGTCAATGCGGCGCGGTCGGGTTTTGAGTTGCTTCTCGCCGCATGAGCGGCCCGACGTGATGGATAGTGGGTTAGTTTGAATTAATCAAAGCTTTGGCCTTTGCCAGAGCGGCTGCTTCTGCATCTTTTCGGGAGCCGAAGGTACCCTCTGCATAGCCACTCCGCCGTCCCATATCGGTATTGCCGAATTTTACAACTATATACTGACATGTCCACTTCCCGGCATCTTGATGCCCTGACCTCAATGTTATTTTGTGACTATTATAATATTCATCCATGTTCATGCCCTCCATTGTCCAATACTCATACAATCCAAATTGATCCCACTCCTATCGGGTCTGTGATCGTTCAATGATTCAGGCCGGTTGGCGAAGCGGCGGAGACAGGGGAGGGTGCTGGCACGGAAGCAGATGGCGGGGAGGTGGCATTGGCAGCCTTTGTCTCTCCATCTTTCTTCAGTCCGGTGGTGCTCTCTGAGTGTGGCTCCGCGACTGTCGGTTTCAGCTTATCCGAATAGTCTGTGACGTACCAACCGGACCCCTTGAACATGATCGCCGGTGCCGAAATTACCTTGGAGACTGGCTCGGCGCAGGCTTGACACGTCGTGATGGGAAGATCGCTGAATGTTTGGGTCACTTCAAAACGATGGCCTTCCGCACACTTGTACTCATAGATTGGCATTGTTCCTACTCCTTCAATGAATCGTGTGGCCGTCATCTCTCACTGAATGCGCTGAGATTAAGTCGGCCTTGTTAATCGATCGCACGTGTTTTTCACAGCCACGATTACAGTTCTCGGATGGCACCTTGAAGCATGGTGATCTGCGTCACGGAATCGTCAGAGGATTTCAGTGCTTCGCGGATTTGATCTTTGAGGTAGGAGGAGTGCCCTACGCGATCGATCAAGAGATCCAGAAACCGTTCGACTGGGAGTAGGCTCTGGGCCTTGAGTTCTTCCAGGGTTTCTTCGCTGACAGGCATGTAGGTGCTCCCCATGTGAAACACCACATTATAGTGGCGGTTAGTCCCAAGACGCTCGAACCAGAGATTCTTCACTGATCTCTCTCCATTGTCAGCGCGACCATTTCCGTCATCCACGGCGGCGCGTGCTTGAGGCCGAAGCAGAACTTCCTGGCGCGGCGCTTCATTCAGTCGGGTGAGAGCGCTGTGCTAACCCACTGTTGGCTATGTGCGACCCCTGCTGGCGAATGTCTTCAATCGAACTCGTCGCACCGGTCTCTCGCGCAGGTGGAAGGCCGAGGATCTCCCATCGGACTCTTGGCTTTCGCGCCGCCCGGGCTTGATTTCTTCTTGTTTTCTCGGAGTGCCAGTGGCTAGTAAACCCCATACGTGCTCCTTTTAGAGATCCGAGACCAGGCGATCTCTCCGGTCTGAAAATGCTCGGATGAGCTCGAGCCCCACGCTCATCGCACACACGAACACGAGAATATACTTGCCGTCGGTCTGCGCGGAGATGAGGCGCCCTTCATAGAGCCGACTTCGCTCGATCCGGCCGCTGATGGGTATCGTGATGAGTGTGTTATCGAGATCGAATTTGGTCTTCACTTAGCCCACTAGTGTTAGAGACTCCGTCTGGCGTAAACCCCTGCGAACAACTCGTATTCCCGGTCAGGCCATCCGAATGGGACGGCCCATCACCACATGGATCGCGACCAATACGATCCCCACAATGAACAGACCCGAAGAGATTTGGACCCCGACGGTTGATACCCCAGCGAGATTTCGTGCGCTGGCAATCAAGACCACAATTAGGAACACCAGTGGATAGTAACGCATAGCTCACTCCTCTCCATGGAAGGTGGCATGAGTCGAAGAATGCTGAAAGGAACTCACATCTCGAAACGGAGGAGACTGGAGAATCGGTCACGCCCGGAAGGATCAGGAAGCGCAAGAGATGGGACAGTCAGCGAGCTTTATACCTCGCCCTATGACTCTGGGCGCAATGTGTACGGGAGTCAAGTAATATGATGCGAGTTGAGGAGATCAATGATAATGGCAGGTTATGGCGCGTGCGGAGACAGGCGCGGGACTCCTGCTGGCTGTATTTTCACCTCAACCGAGTGTTCCTGACAGTCGTTCACAAGGGGAATAGTCTTATCCTGCTGCTCGACGCCATTGACAGTGACTCTCGTCTCGCCGTTTCCCCCGCTGACTTGTAAGACGGTGATGTGGTAGAGGGTTTCCCGGTATCGGTAGTGCAGCGTGAACCCCTTCCAGTCCGCGGGGAGGCACGGAGCAACGTATAGCTTATCGACTTCCAGCCTTAACCCGAGGAGTGATTCGACGATCAGCCGATACATCCAACCTGCCGAGCCGGTGTACCACGTCCATCCACCGCGGCCGGTGTGCGGCGAGACCGCGTAGACATCGGCCGCAACCACGTAGGGTTCGACCTTGTAGGTCGCAATCCCCTCCGGAGATCTCGCATGGTTGACCGGGTTGATCATGGCCAACAGTTCCCACGCGCGCCGTCTGTCTCCCACGGCGGCGAACGCCATCGCCGCCCAAATCGCCGCATGCGTATACTGCCCTCCATTTTCTCGCACGCCCGGGACATACCCTTTGATATAGCCAGGATTCAAATCTGACTTGTCGAACGGCGGATCCAGCAGCTGGATCAATGCATCGTCCCGGCGAACGAGGCGCCGATCGAGCGCGTCCATGGCCATGCGTGAGCGTGAGGCATCCCCCGCTCCGGAGATCACCGACCAGCTTTGCGCAATTGAATCGATCTGGCATTCAGGATTACTGGCCGACCCAAGGGGCAAGCCATCGTCAAAGTAGGCCCGGCGATACCACTCACCATCCCAACCATGCTGCTCGATATTTTGGCGCATGTGCGCCGCTTCGTTCTGGCAGCGTTCCGCGAAGGAGAGATCACGACGCAGACGTGCCACCTTCGTAAATTGCATGAGCACGTCATACAGGAAAAATCCCAACCAGATGCTTTCGCCTCTGCCGTGTTTGCCAACCATGTCCATGCCGTCGTTCCAGTCACCGGAGCCGATGAGTGGTAGGCCGTGCTCCCCACGTGTGAGACCTTTCTGAATGGCTCGCACGCAGTGCTCGTAGACACTCGCCGATTTTTCAGACCGGCCCGGCAGATCGTAATACGAGTCCTCGTCCTGATTGACCGGGCGTCCCTCGACGAAAGGGATGGGTTCATCCAAGACCCCACTGTCCCCTGTGCTCAACACGTAGCGGCATGTCGCCAAGGGCAGCCAAAGGTAATCATCCGAACAGCGCGTACGCACCCCTCGGCCTGACGGGGGATGCCACCAGTGCTGGACATCGCCTTCCTGAAACTGTCTAGCGGCACAGAGCAGGAGGTGCTTGCGGACAAGCTGCGGCTCGCTGTGGATGAGCGCCATCGAATCTTGCAGTTGATCGCGGAAGCCGAAGGCGCCTCCCGATTGATAGTATCCGCTCCGCGCCCACAGACGGCATGCGAGCGTTTGATACACCAGCCAGCCGTTTGTCAGTACGTTGAGCGAATGGTCCGGGGTCTCCACATGCACCGCGCCAAGTGTGTGCTTCCAATACTGCCAGACCATTTCGAGCGCGCCGCGCGCCGCAGCAGGCCCACGAAAGCGGCGCACCAAGTTCCGAGCATCTTCGACGTCCCGCCCAACCCCGAGCCTGAAAATGATCTCGCGCTCTTGCCCACCGGCCAACTCGAATGGCACGTGGATTGCGCCGCAGGGATCGAGCCCAGCCCCCATTTTGCCCGACAGCCGCACCCGGGCCATCGCAGCCGGACTACGAAGCGTGCCATTGCGCCCAATAAACTCCGTCCGGTCGCCACTGATGGTCCGCGTCGTCTCGTCCACGTCAAAGAAGGCAGTCCGGCCGGCGAATTCCGTATGATAGGGATTTCGTGCGAAAAGGGCGCCGCTCTTGGGGTCCAGTTCGGTCACGATATGCATCGCGGATTTTGGTCGTAGATCTCCCAGCACCCATTCCACGTAACCTGTCGCAGATAGCTTGCGCGAGCGCTCCGACTCG
>DATNCR010000273.1:0-4777 GCA_035607135.1 Nitrospiraceae bacterium | reverse complement strand
CTGGTGCCGATCAATAGGGCGATCGAACCGGTCGCTGGCTTGGGGCTGGGGGCTGACGACTTCATGGGACCTCCGTAGAAATGAGTTACTGTATCGTCTGTAGTGTGTCGCGCAATTCTTTCAACTCTGTGTTCAAAAGATTGAGATGCTGGTCCCGCTGCGGTTGATCGCCCTTGAATTTCCACAGCCGCTTGAAGATTGCCGTCAATTCTTTCTTGTGCGTCACGGCGAGATCGTAGGTCGGCGTCTTGGCCTGCGCGTCAGTCACACCACAGAACGCCCCGTTCAGTGCATGGAATTGATTGTGCAAGTCATCGAAGGCGGTATCGACACCTTTGCCGCCTTTGGCCTTGCTCGCGGTGGCTTCCATCATGTTGGTGAGATTGATCATCGTTTCGACGCTGCTGGCCCCCTTGGCCTGAATCGCGTAGTCGCCTGCGCGGGGATAGAAGAGATAGCTGCAGCCGCTGAGACTCGTTAGCGTGAGTGCCAATACGAGTAGCCCAATTGTCCGCTGCATGAGGCTCTCCTTTGAGAAAAGAGACGACCGCTTAGTCAAGCATGTTGTCTGAGTCAGGTCAATGTGGGATCGCTCGTTCCGCTCTCGACCTCTTCCTTGTTTTTGAATTTTCCCACTTGGGTTACCTGCCTATCATCGCCTATGAGCTGTGTGAGTCTGATGTTTAATTCCAATTATCGATTTTGATGTCATTAGGCGAGGGTTTACCTTTACCTGTTTCAACGAGGTCTTTGAGACTCAACAGGAACGTCGCCCACTTCATACTGCAATGGGAGGTGAATTCACCCGCCTCACGCCAGTTCTTGTGACCGAAGAGAATTATCGTGTAATCACCATCCTGGGATAGGTTGAATGTCACGTCAGTTCCTACCCATTCTGCCGGCCCCGATGTGAAGCGCCAGTGCACCTTCTTGCTAGGATCTAACTCCATCACCTCCATCTTCATGCTGCCGATTTCTTTGCCGCTCAGAGAGAGGAAGCGAACTTCGATAGTTCCACCGGGTTTGGAAACGCCAGTCGTGTCCTTTGTCCACCAGCCCGCAACACCCTCGACCGTCGATAACGCTGCGTACACTTTCGAAACAGGCGCCTTAATTCCAACTCTGTGAATGATATCTACCATGTTGTCCTCCATGATCTATGGCTTCCGGCTGTAGGTAATCTCCAGCACTTTCATTTCCTTGCCGCCGTGGTGAGTCCCGTACATGTCGAATGTCTGGGTATTGCCGTCGACAATCTTCCAGACCGCACGATGCGACATCCGACCGCCGCCTGGTTCAGGATGCGAACCTCTCAGCGTGATGGTCTTGCCGTCGGCGCTCGACGTGCCTTCCATCATGAAGATCCCGGTCCCCATCGTATCGATCCACGCCGTCACATATTTCTTGGTCATGTTGTCGTACGCGTCAATCCCGATCCCCGAGAAGGGTTGTCCCATCATCTGGGCGTTGTATTCCTGATAGAGAAAACGTCCATCCAGCAGCATTTTCATGTCCGCAGAGCCGGTTGATTCAGTGGGGGGCTTGCCTGGTTCCATCCACTCCTTGGTTGTTGTCGTCCAGCTGCCGGCTAGACTTGCAAACAGCTTGTGTGGCTCTCCGGGCGTGCCGAGTTGCTTGTACAGTTCCATCATCGCCTGGGGGTCCATCTGTTTTGCAGACTTCTTGTCTTTGGCCAGTACCGGAAGCGCAATCAGAACCGTACACAAACAGGTGACTGTGATGAATCTGGAACGCATAGAGCCCTCCTTGTGATTGGGAAATACGAACGTCTGTCGTGCGTGTTATTGTCGCATATAGGCTTCTTGTAGGCCTTGGATGTCAATCTTGTCCATGTGGAGCATGGTCTGCATCACTCGTTGCGATTTCTCATCGTCCTCGTCCTGCAACATATTGCCACGGTCTGATTTGCGGAGTCCGTGCACCAACTCAAGGCATGACGGTAACCATCCACCCAAGGCCGAACCGGTCGGTGACCATGCCGAAACGCGGAGACCAGAACGTCTTATTGAGCGGCATCTGCACCTGTCCCCCGTCTGCCAGCGCGGCAAAGACGCGATCGGCTTCGGCTTCATTCGACACCGTGAGGGAGAGTGAAAGCCCTTGAAATTCTGTTTGCCCCTTGCAGAATCCGTCGGATGCCATCACGGTCGTATCACCGACGCGAAAACTGACATGCATCACCTTGTTCTCGGAGCCGGGCGGCAGCATACCCGGTGCATGAGGCTCCGGGCTGTCTTTGAAACGCATGAGCACGGCCACTTTCGCGCCGAGCGCTTTTTTGTAAAATTCGACCGCTTCTTCGCAGCGGCCATTGAAAAAGAGATAGGGTTCGACTCGCATCGGTGTCTCCTTGTGGTAAACGTGATTGATACTGTTCGATCGGTCTAGCGTGTGCCTGCTCTTCCGAGCTGTTCGGACTGTGTGCGCAGACGTGCTTCTTGCTCGCGCAACTCCGGTGTAAATTCGGCCCCGAAATCCTCCGCCTCGAAGACTTGGCGAATTTCGATCTCACCGCCCCCTTGATGGGGATTGGGACAGCGCTTCACCCATTCGATGGCTTCTTCCTTCGACTGTACCTGCCACAACCAATAGCCGGCGATCAGTTCCTTGGTCTCCGCAAAGGGTCCATCGATCACGGTCCGTGTGTTCCCGGAAAAAATGACACGGGCGCCCTTGGAAGTGGGATGGAGTCCGTCGCCCGCAAGCATGATGCCGGCTTTGACAAGCTCTTCGTTGAACTTGCCCATGTCGGTCAGGAGCTGCTCGCTTGGCATCACGCCCGCTTCTGAGTCCTTACTGGCCTTGACAATAATCATGAATCGCATGGTGACCTCTCCCTTTGTTATCCAATTGTGGAATCGGCTTGCCGGCTGACTCAACCGGCTGAATCCTGCTCTTACCTATTAGTCGAACGGAGGAGCTCAAATCGACAGCCGAGTCGGAATTTCCAGATTCCCTCTTAAACCCATGTTGTTTTCACAACTTAGCCAGGATGTGCGATGTGGAAGGCCGTAGAACGCTCTTCCCCCTTTTCCGTTTATTTGAAGGTCTATCGAAGGGGAACAGGGAATATCCCTAGTATCGGAATGGGATTATCCCTTCTGTCCGGCAGAGTCGGCGAGGAGATCGACCTTCCCCGTTTCCGTCGATACAGGCCGTGGGGCTGCTTTGTCAAAATCTTGAGGCGACCATCCACCGCCTAAGGCTTTATACAGTTGTACGACAGACACCAAATGAAGACGGTGAGTGCTTGTCAGAGACAGTTCGGCGTCAAACAGGTTACGCTGGGCGATCAAGACATCCAGGTAGTTGGCGAGCCCGCCCTGATAGCGCAGGCTAGCCAGTCGAAAGGCTGAGCGTAGGGACTCCACTTGTTCGGCCTGCGCGCTACGCTGCTCGCGTGCCGTACGAACCGCCACCAGCGCATCTTCTACTTCCTTGAAGGCCACAAGAATGGCTTGCTCATACTGGGCGACGGCCTGCCTGGCTTGTGCTTCGGCAGCCTCCTGTTGAAATCCAAGAATCTGCGCGTTGAACAAGGGGCCGACCAGGCTGGGACCGACAACGCCGAAGTCCGTTCCGTTGGCGAACAGTTTCGACAGCTGAGGACTCGCCACGCCAAGAATGCCTGTCAACGACAATTTCGGGAATCGATCGGCCTTGGCCATTCCGATACGGGCAGTGGCTGCAGCCAGTTCTTGTTCGGCTCGAACGAGGTCCGGCCGGCGCTGGAGCAATTGCGACGGGAGCCCGGCCGTGACTTCCGGCGGCATGACCTGTTCCGTGAGACGGCTGCCCACGCGAATCGATCCGGGATTCCGACCCAGCAACACACTGAGCTGGTTTTCCTTCTGAACCAGTTGCCGTTCCAACTCGGACGCACGCGCCGCGGCATTGGCCCGCTCGGCTTCAAATTGGTCCGCATCGAGTTTGGTGATCACGCCTTGCCGCAGCCGCGATCGTGCGATCCTCACCGATTCTTCCCACGATTGCAGCGTGCGCTTCGCAATATCAAGCTGCATATCGAATTGCAGAAGATCGAAATAGGCCTGGGCGACGTTGCTGACAAGTTCCAGCACCACGGCCCGCCGGTTCTCCTCCTTCGACAACAGATCTCCTCGCGCCGCTTCATTGGATCGACGAACCCGACCCCAGAAGTCCAACTCCCAGGAGAGGTTTCCTTGGAGATAGTAATTGAACGCGTTTGGGAACCCGGGCACCAGAAATTGAGCGTTCCGTCCAAACGCAGGGGCATTCGCGGCTCCGCCCAGTTGGGGGGCGAAGTCCGTGCGCGCGATGTACAGTCTGGCTTGATACTCCTCGATCGAGGCCGCGGCGCGTTTCAGGTCTTTGTTCCCCTCCAACGCAGTTCGAATGAGCCGTTGAAGTTCTTGATCCTGCAAGAGGTCCCACCAGGGTAAGTTGGCAAAGGACTCTGTTTCTTTCTCTACTCCGGCCATCCTGAACGAGGCAGGGGTAGACAGAGCCGGGCGTGAGTAATCCGGTCCGACGGCACAAGCCGTAAGGGAAAAGAATCCTATGAGCAGACCGAGCAGCCGCATCTTCACGTTCCTATCTCCTACTTCGTTGATGTGCTGGATGGGACGGTCGTGCGCCAGTGATCTGTTCGACGATGGGCCTGTTACAGCATCCTGTCGCGATCAGCTTGGCACCCTCCTGCCACATTCGGCTCAAGAGCTGTTTGCCATTGTCTTCAATGAAGGTGATACCAGTCAGGTCCACCACGATGGTGCCT
>DATNCR010000237.1:0-10610 GCA_035607135.1 Nitrospiraceae bacterium | reverse complement strand
GGCCTCTTCGGATTTGGCGCGCTATCAGATTCGTACCATCGCCCTGGTTCCGTTCACGATTCTCGCAACCCCACAGGTGAGGGATGTTGTCGATCAGGCCTTCTCGATGCCGTCCGGGGCTCGCCGGTCTGATATGGCGATTGCGGTCCCGCCGAATACCGATCAGCTTGTTCGTGAAACAGTCACCGTGCCGATGAGTGCAGGGGATACGGTCACGCAGTTACTGTGGAGCCGATTGAGTACAAGGCAGGGTGTGACGGTGTTGGCACCAAGTGAGGCAGCCAAAGTACTCGCGTCCCAGTCGACGACTCAATCTCCAGCCGGTCAGTTGCCGGCAGTGGCGGTGGCGAAACAGCTCAAGGTGGATGCCTCGTTGATTGGGCAAGTCCTGATGTACCAGGAGCGAGTTGGCGGTCGTTTTGGTGCCAGCCCCCCGGCAACGGTGGGCTTTGAAGCCAAGGTCATTGCGGCTGATGGGCAAGTACTCTGGGTCGGCAACTACTATGAGCGTCAGCGGCCGATGATAGAAGACGTCATGGGATTTATTCAGCGGCGTGGAATGTTTGTCACGGCGGAAGAATTGGCGACCTATGGGGTGGAGCATCTGCTCCTCGAATTTCCCTTTGGAACGGGAGAGGAACGCTAGCAACGATGCTTGTTATTCCCGCGATTGATCTCAAAGATGGCCGCTGTGTGCGGTTGCGTCAGGGCGACATGGCAGCCGAGACGATCTACTCAGACGACATACCAGCTGTTGCGAGGCAATGGCAACAAGGTGGTGCGACGCTGATCCATGTGGTGGACCTGAATGGAGCCGTGGATGGGGAACCGCGCAATCTTTCCCAGATCGAAGCGATCATTCGCACCGTGAGCCTGAATATACAGGTTGGAGGCGGCATCCGGACGATCGAGATGGTGCGTCGCTATTTGGGTGCAGGCGTGACCAGGGTTGTGCTCGGTACTGCAGCATTGACCGATCGATCGTTCTTGGAAAAGGCCTGTCTGGAGTTTCCTCGCCGGATTCTGTTGGGACTGGATGCGCGTGATGGGAAGGTGGCGGTAAAAGGTTGGACTGCGGTATCGGAGACGAGGGCGACGGATTTACTCAAGGAACTGGCAGGGTATGACTTAGGCGCCGTGATTTATACGGACATTGCCCGCGATGGTATGTTGGGCGGGCCGAATCTGGAAGCGTTGCGGGAGGTGGTGGAGCTTTCGTCCTCCCCTGTGATCGCTTCCGGAGGGATTTCGCGCATCGAAGACTTGCGAGCCGTGCAGGAGCTCGGTCCACGGGTTGAAGGGGCGATTGTGGGGAAAGCGTTGTACGACGGGAAGCTCGATTATCGGGCCGCAGTCATGGCTCTCCGTAAGGCCTAAGTGGTGAAGGGTGAGGTGAAGACTAGGACATGCTGACTAAACGCATTATCCCCTGCCTCGATGTCAAAGACGGTCGCGTCGTCAAAGGCGTGAGCTTTGTGAATTTGCGCGATGCGGGAGATCCGGTCGAAGTGGCAACCGTCTACGATCGCGAAGGAGCCGATGAACTCTGTTTCCTGGATATCACCGCCTCTCATGAGAATCGTCAGACCATCATTGGCGTGGTCGAACAGACGGCGGCGCAGGTGTTCATGCCGCTGACGGTCGGCGGAGGAATAAGAACGCTTGAGGACATCCGGGCATTGTTGAAGGCGGGGGCGGACAAGGTGAGCATCAATACGGCGGCAGTCCAACGGCCTGAATTTGTGAGGGAAGCAGCGGAGCGATTCGGGACGCAATGTATCGTCGTGGCGATCGATGCCAAGCGTCGCGCTGCGGAGGCGGCAGGGTGGGAAGTGTTCACCCACGGTGGCCGCAGGTCGACCGGTCTCGACGTCGTCGAATGGGCAAGGACGATGGCGCAGTATGGGGCAGGTGAGATATTGCTCACAAGTATGGATCAGGATGGGCAACAGCAGGGATATGATCTTGCGTTGACGGCCGCCGTGTCAGAGGCTGTGCCGATTCCAGTAATAGCGTCAGGCGGTGTGGGAAATCTGGACCACCTCTATGACGGATTCGTCAGGGGCAAGGCCGATGCGGTGCTGGCTGCGTCCATCTTCCACTTTCGGACGCACACGATTCCGGAAGCGAAAGCCTATCTTCGTCAGAGGGGAGTGGCGGTTCGATAATGGATGTCGGGCAATTGAAATTCGATGCGCAGGGGCTGATTTCGGCAGTCGTGCAGGATTGGCGGGATGGCACGGTCTTGATGGTGGCCTTTATGAATCTCGAAGCGCTGCAGAAGACCGTCGAAACCAAGTCTGTGCACTTCTGGAGCCGGTCGCGCCAGACATTGTGGGAAAAGGGCGAGACCTCCGGTCATAGGCTGCAGATCAAGGACCTATTTGTCGACTGTGATGGTGATGCCCTTCTTGTGAAGGTTGAGCCGGTTGGCCCAACGTGCCATACAGGAGAGCGAGCCTGTTTCTTTTCGCGTCTGGACTCACCGGAGACAAAGACATCAGAGTCTTGGGGGGGAATTCTGGAGCGTCTCTCCCAGATGATCCAAGAGCGGAAGCGTCAGCCCACGAGTGAATCCTACACCTCAAAATTGCTGGAAGGCGGTCTCGATCGTATCCTGAAGAAAGTCGTTGAGGAAGCCGGCGAGGTAGCGATTGCGGGGAAGGGCGGGAAGAAAGACGAAATTATCTACGAAACGGCGGACCTGCTTTTCCATACATTGGTGGCGCTGGGGTACCATAGCATTACACTTCAAGACGTCTATCAGGAGTTGGCGACTCGGTTCGGGAAGTCGGGATTGAGAAAAGGAACCACCTCGTGAGTGAGTGCCTCTTTTGCAAAATTGTCGCAAGGACCATTCCTGCGGTGCTTGTCTATGAGGACGATCTGGTGGTCGCGTTCGACGATATCAATCCCCAGGCACCGACTCATACGCTCGTCATTCCTCGGAAACATGTGGCGTCGATGGCTGAGCTTCAAGATTCGGATGTCGGGCTGCTCGGGGGTCTGATGCTAGCCGGTAATACGATTGCAAAACAGAAGGGGATTGCCGCTGCCGGATATCGCTTCGTCGTCAATACCGGTGTCCATGGCGGCCAGAGCGTATTTCATCTTCATCTCCATATTCTGGGCGGGCGCCATCTCGCATGGCCCCCTGGTTAGTGCCTTTTCACGACATTGACAGGTTTCTCCTCCGTCTGTTAGCCTAACCGGTCAATTTTACTACCACTTACGTTTACCTTTCCCACCCGTGTCAGGTGGGGAAATAGGAGCCGCGACTCCCGTGGGCCGAGGCCTGATTTCTGAAGACGTGATCAATCAAGTCAGAGATCGGGTCGATATCGCCGAAGTCGTGGGACATCATGTGAGCCTGACTCGGGCAGGCCAAAACTTGAAAGGTCTCTGTCCCTTTCATCAGGAAAAATCGCCCTCCTTCACGGTCAGTCCTTCCCGCCAGATCTTTCATTGTTTCGGCTGCGGCGCGGGCGGCAACGTGTTTACGTTTTTGATGCGGATCACCGGCGCGAACTTTCCCGAGACGGTCCGTGAACTTGGACAGAAGTTTGGAGTCGACGTGCCGGACAGCGGGTCGAACGCGGGGCCTCAAGCGGCACAAGCGAGTCGCCTTGAGCAGCTCAATCGGGCGGTCACGACGTGGTTCCAGCAGAACTTGCGGGATGGAGTGGTCGGTGCGACGGCAAGGGACTACTTAGCCGGACGGGGCATTCACGCTGGGACGATCGATCGATTTGAAGTCGGGTGTGCCCCAGCTGAGTGGGATGGGCTCATCAAGGCGCTGAGCAAACAGGGTTTTGCTCAGAGTGATTTGGCCGCTGCGGGATTGACGGTGGCGCGTGAACATGCGTCCGGGGCCTACGATCGTTTTCGTGCCCGTGTGATGTTTCCTATTTCGGATTTGCGTAAGCGGGTTGTCGGTTTTGGAGGGCGTATCCTCGGTGAGGGGACTCCAAAGTACCTGAATTCACCGGATACGCCCTTGTTCAAGAAGGGGCAGACGCTCTACGCGTTGGATCTTGCACGGGAAGCGATTGCCCGCCTGAAGACCGTGATCGTGGTGGAAGGGTATTTTGATGCAGTCGCGCTTCACCAAGCCGGATTGACCCATACGGTTGCGACCCTCGGAACTGCACTGACGCCGGAACATATTCAGGTGCTGAGACGGTTTGCCTCGAAGGTTGTGCTGTTGTTCGATCCGGATCAAGCGGGAGTTCGTGCAGCACTGCGGGGGCTTGATCTGTTTGTGAACAGTGGAATCGGGGTGAAAGTCGTCACATTGCCGGCTGGAGAGGACCCGGATACCTATGTGCGAAAGGAAGGGTCGGAGGCCTTCGCTCGCTTGGAAGAGCAGTCTCCGAGCCTCTTAGATTTTTCCCTCGAGCATTGTTTGAGCACGGCGGAGTCCGGTACGATCGAAGGGCGTATCCGCAGTGTGGACGATGTGCTGCGGATTCTGCAAAAGAGCGAGCATCCAATCGAGCGAGAGGAACGGATTCGCGTGGTCGCCGAACGACTGGGGATCAGCCAACAACGATTGATCGAGCGGTATCCGGCATTGGTGCAGTCGGAGGGACGTCGACCGGCGACCGTTCAATCGGCGGTGGCCCTACCGGCGATGTTCAAGGGTGCGAGCGAAGAGCGAGATTTGATGTATTTGCTGCTGCATGGGCATCTGACACCGGCTGATGTGCAACGACTGCGGCCCGAGGCCTTTTCTGTTCCAGCCTGTCGGTCCCTCGTCGAGGCGGCGCTGATTCACCTCGATCGAGACGGCCGAGTTGGGCTCAGGCTATTGTTGGACGCGGTGATCGATCATCCGGATTGCGGGTCACTGGCGACGGAACTGTCTATGCGGGAAGACCATTTCGACGATGTGAGGGCTCATGTCGCCGGGTGTTTAGAAACATTAGATCGGAAGCGGGCAGAGGCGGCACTTCGAGATCTCATTGCGCAACTCAAAGTTGCCGAACGGGAAGGCCGTGTCGAGGATGCTCGGGTGTTGAATGGGCAAGTGAATCAATTGCGAATGCAAAAAGCCGGTCGGCCTCCCACCGGAATTATGGCCTTAGTGAAGGAGTAGTCATGGCGAAACCAGAGTTGCTCGGCGAGGTGAAAAAGCTGATCTCGATGGGGAAGGAGAAAGGCTTTTTGACATACGACGAGCTGAATAGCACGTTGCCCGCGGAAGTGGTGTCTTCCGAGCAGTTCGGCAGCATCATGACGATGTTTGGTGAAATGGACATCGAGATTGTCGATGCTCCGGAGGGGGAACGGATTAGGAAAGCACGAGACAATGAGGAGGCCAGTGAGGAGACCGAGGAAGCAGAGGGCGAAGCCAGTGCTGGTGCCGGGGAGGAGAATGAGAAGGAAGAGAAAGAGATCGATCTCACTCCCGGTGCACTGAGCCGGACCGACGATCCGGTCCGACTCTATCTCAAAGAGATGGGCAGTGTGGCGCTGCTGAGTCGTGAGGGGGAAATCGAGATCGCGAAACGCATTGAAGAGGGGAAGAAGGACATCGCCTCGGTGATTTATGGGATGCCGATGACGATTGAGTTTGTCCTCGCGCTGTGCGATCAGCTCAAGAATGGGACTATCGATGTGCGTGAGATCGTTCCGATTGTCGAAACCGAGGAGGAGTTCGAGGAAGAACAAATTCAGCGTGACTATGAAGAGCTTCGGGTCAAGACGCTCGAAGGCCTGAATTCTGTCCGGAAAATCTCGACGTCACTCAAGAGTCTCTACGAAGTTGTTCGGCATGCCAACAGCGATCCCGCGAAACAAAAGAAGATTAAGAAACAGATCGATACGATTCGCGATCAGGTCGTCGAGAAGATGGAGTCCGTCAACCTGCATGGAGTGCTGAAGGATCGGATGGTGCAGCGTGTGAGGGAGCTGGCGATTCAGATCCGGACGGCGGAGCGAGAAATCGTCAGTTGTCAGCGGCGGCTCGGGATCAGCGGCGAGGCTGGTGCCGAGGCCCTTCTCAAGCTCTGCCGCGAGCGGAAAGACTTTCTCGCCGTCAAACGCAAAACGAGCTGCTCGGAGGAGGCCCTTCACGATATTAAGAAAGTCTACCAAGCGGCAAAGGGCCGGATTCGGATACTCGAAACCGAGGAGGCCCTCGTATCCGCGGAAGAGATTAAAGATGCGGTCAAGCATCTGGATGTGGCGGAGGACAAGGTCAAGCGTGGGAAGGCCGAGCTGGTCGAGGCCAATCTTCGTCTCGTCGTCAGTATTGCCAAGAAGTACACGAACCGCGGACTCCAGTTCCTTGATCTGATCCAGGAAGGAAATATAGGCCTGATGAAGGCCGTCGATAAGTTCGAGTACAAGCGGGGCTACAAGTTCAGTACCTATGCCACGTGGTGGATTCGCCAGGCAATTACCCGCGCGATTGCCGACCAAGCTCGGACAATCCGTATCCCGGTCCATATGATCGAGACGATCAACAAGCTGATCCGGACCTCTCGCCATCTGGTCCAAAAACTCGGCCGCGAACCGACGCCGGAAGAAATTGCCGAGCGTATGGATCTGCCCCTCGATAAAGTGCGAAAGATTCTGAAAATCGCCCGCGAGCCGATTTCGCTGGAGACTCCGATCGGTGAAGAAGAAGACAGCCATTTGGGCGACTTTATCGAGGACAAGAAAGCGGTTTCTCCTCTGGAGGCGGCAATCCGATACGATCTCCAGCGTCAGATCAATAGCGCATTGGAAACACTGACGCCACGGGAAGAGAAAGTCTTGCGGAAGCGGTTCGGCATCGGCGAAGCCACCGACCATACACTCGAAGAGGTCGGTCAGGATTTCGAGGTCACCCGCGAACGTATCCGGCAGATTGAAGCCAAGGCGTTGCGCAAGCTGCGTCATCCGAGTCGGAGCAAGAAGCTACGCAGTTTCGTGGAAAGTCTGTGATGCGTCGTGGACTGAGTGTGCATCGTGATTTGACTCCGCTCTCTGGGCAGCCTAGAATCATATGTTCGTGTCTGCGGGTCAGGCGCGAGAGAGTCATCCGCCTGATCGGGCCCATAGCTCAGGTGGTTAGAGCGGCTGACTCATAATCAGCTGGTCCTAGGTTCAAGTCCTAGTGGGCCCACCAGCGTATCGCGGAACGCCTGGTACAATCGTTGTTCAGAACCACAGCAATAGGAGTGCGTTGAACCAGAATCTTACCCCCCTAATCGAGCTGCAGAAGTTGGATCTCCGTATCATGGAGATCAAGGACCAACGGCGAAAAATCCCAGAGCGGCTCCATGCAGTTGAAGCCCCGCTTCGAGAAGCCCAGCAACGGCATCAACAGACCAGCGCCTCCGTGGAGCTTCTGATTAAGGAACGGCGGTCGCACGAACAAGATCTGGAAGCGCATGAAGCGCACACAGAGAAAATGAAGTCGCGGCTGTCTGAATTGAAATCGAATAAAGAGTATCAGGCACATCTCTTCGAGATCGAGGTCGCCAATAAGAAGAAGGGGGACATCGAGGAGAAGATTTTGCTGAGTATGGAGAAGATTGAACAGCTGCAACGCACGGCGAAAGAGGCGCAAGAGAAACTCAGCGCCACCGAAAAGGCCTTTAGAGAAGGGAAACAGGCGCTCGACGAACTCGAGCGCACACTCTCAGCAGAGTTGACGGATCTCGAAGGACAGCAGCAAGCCCGTTCGGCTCATGTCGACAAAGGGCTCCTCAGCCGCTATAACACGATCAAGGCGGCGCGGAAGGATCAACCACTTGCCGAGATCAAAGAGGGGATCTGTTCCGGATGCCGCCTTCAGCTTCCTCCGCAGCTGATTGCAGAAGTGAAGCTCTCGCAAGATCTCCACACCTGTCCGTATTGCCGTCGGATGCTGTACTGGGACGGACAAATTCCTGTCGAAACCACAACTGGCCCCGAACTCGAGAAGACGTCGGTCCTTGAGATTGGCGAGTCGGTCTAATCTGTCTTTCCCAACACAGCCTGAGTTGTTCTGAAATGCAGTTTCGCGACTGATCCGAGTCGTCCCTCTCCATGCTTCTTCACGATCATGCGCCCGGCCAATTCAACGGCGGATGATGCGCCTTTGGGCAGCGTCGTACCGATCTCTTCCGAGAGACGTTTCAATCGCAGGAGGAATTCCGCACGGGCCAGGATCGACGCGGCGGCCACGGCTAGATCGGACTCGGCCTTATGCCGCTGTTCCAGGATGATGGTGCGGCCTTTCCCCTGTAGGGCATCCAGGATTAACCGCTCGTCGCCGAACTGATCCGCGATTGCGCGTCCGCATGAGACTCTGTCTAAGAGCGTCTCCAGAGCCTTGGCGTGTCCCCAGGCCAGCAGGCGATTCAAGTTTCGGATCTTTGTATAGAGTTCGTTGTATCGTTGCGGGCCGATTGTGATAATGCTGTGAGGGCAAATTATTCGAATGTCTGGTGCCATCTCGAGAATACGGCCGTCGGATATTTTCTTGCTGTCTCGGACGTTCATGAGCGTCAGTTCACTCTGTGTGGTGGCATCGACAAAGACAGCGGCGATGACCAGGGGACCAAAATAGTCTCCCTTGCCTGATTCATCGATGCCGATGCGTTCGATAGAGCTGTGCGGCGTCTTGTCGATCACAGGCAAATGGCCCTAGTAGAGATTCTCAATGAGGCGCGGTAATCTAACAGACCGATCCGGGGCGGTCAATTTCGCCGGGGTCGACAGAATCGAATCGAGAAGGGGAGGTTGTTCGATGCACACAGTGAAACAGCGTTCACCGTCGGTGTTCGTTCTGGTGATGAGCGTGGCGCTCGTCTCGCTGGTGGGGTGCGAAACCAATCCCTATACCGGACGGTCGCAGTTGCTCATGACCTCCGTGTCGCAAGAAATGCAAATGGGTGCGCAGGCATACGATCAGGTGAAGAGTGATCCCAAGATGCGGCAGTCACACGATCCACGAGAGATTGAACCGGTCAAGCGGGTTGCGGCTCGGATTATCGAGGCGGCGAAGCGATCGAAATATGCTGAGATCGCGCAGGAGTTTCAGTGGGAAGTGACGATCATCAAAGACGACAAAACCATGAACGCGTTCGCTCTGCCTGGCGGAAAGATCGCGGTCTATACCGGGATTTTCCCTGTTGCACGGACTGAAGCGGGATTGGCTGCGGTGCTGGGACATGAAGTCGTCCACGCTCTTGCGCGTCATGGCGCGGAACGGATGAGTCAGGGCCAGCTGACGAATGTGGCACTGCAGGCTGCAGGAGCTGCGGCCGGGGCAGCAGGTGGTGGAGGGATGCTTTCTCAAGCCGCGATGGCAGCCCTCGGTGCGGGCGCGCAGGTAGGGATTTTGTTGCCGTACAGTCGGAAGCATGAATCGGAAGCAGATTACATCGGAATTCTTCTTGCGGCCGATGCCGGATACGATCCACGTGAGTCCGTCTTGCTCTGGGAACGTATGGGGCAGTTATCCGGGGGCGCCAGCCCGTCCGAGTTTTTGTCGACTCACCCAAACCATGAGACGAGGATCATCCAGTTGAAAAAGTGGATGCCGGAGGCCATGGCCATTTTTCAGACTAAGCCGCCGGTGCCTGCGGCGCTGTTGCCGGCCCTGCAGTAAGCCGAGGCAATTCGCGGTGAGCCCTTGAAAGCTTGGAGATCCAGTCCTATAGTACTCTGGCGCGAGGGAGAAGATTGGGTGATCGCTCGGAGCGGTAACGCTTTGAGAGGAAAGTCCGGACTTCATGGGCAAGGCGCTGGGTAACTCCCAGGCGGAGTGATCCGACACCAGCACCACAGAGAACAAACCGCCGATGGCCAAGGCGAGGGGATTCCAATCCGCTTGCCTTAGCTCAGGTAAGGGTGAAACGGTGGGGTAAGAGCCCACCGCAGTGGTGGTGACATCACTGGCAAGGTAAGCGTCGCCAGATGCAAGGCCAAATAGGAAGACACCTGTCGGCTTTCTTTGGAGAGTCGGCGACCGGCTGGCCCGGCCGAGGTCTTTGGGTAGGTCGCTTGAGGTTCGAGGTAACTCGGATCCCAGAGAAATGATCATCCCCGTTTGGGAGCAAATCCCAAGCGGGACAGAATCCGGCTTATAGGTCTTCTCCACCGCGCTTTTTTTATCGCTCGACGGAGTTCCCCTTCCGTTACCTTCCCCGCGAAGTGTTCGACTTCGTCGAGCAAGACGACGGGAACCCTTGTCCCATAGCGCTCCATCAAAACCCTATCGTATTCAATAGGCACTTTGTGCGTTTCAATGTGAAGCTCTGACTCAAGACGTAGTACGATTCGGTGCACGACTTCGCACAGATGGCAGTCTTCACGAGACAGGATCGTCACACGAACAGGCATGCTCATGGAGGCGTCGCTCAGGGCCAACGGATTGGAGCCTCGAGGGTATCACGTGGAGAGGAAGACTGTTAGAGGAGAGGCTCCCAAGCGACCACACTATTGACGAGTGGAAACACGGGTGATAGGATCACATGTCTTTCTCCCTGATTTTTCAGAATGTTCTGAGTAACCGTGGAAAGCGTCTCTGGTCCGTTTGGGACGAGATGAGCGGTATCGCATTCTCCTGATTCCTCTATCAGGTTGTCACTGGCGGTGTGGATGGAGGTTCTGTCATGAAGCTCACAGGT
>DATNCR010000226.1:0-3440 GCA_035607135.1 Nitrospiraceae bacterium | reverse complement strand
GCGGCTGCCTTGGGATCTTGAACTTCCAGGCTCAGAATCTTAATGATACCGTCATCAATCTGCACGTCTGCCACGGGTATCCTCCGTTGGTGGAAAAGTAAGACGGCCAACCAGCAGCCGTCGGTTTCGTTGACGGAATTGGGGGTGCATGTTAGCATGAATTCACGCAATTTCTCGAACGCGTGTCATTGGCACCTACCGCTGGTGCGCAGCCGTATTACCGTCCCGACTATTACCAAGGAGGCATGCACATGAATAGGGTACTGGGGTTCAAGTCGAGGTTGGTCGGGGGAGGAGTGGCTATCGCCCTGTTGGTCGGACTTGCTGCTTGCGGCGGTCCTCCGAAGTGGGTGAAACAGGGGTCAGGGGCATTTAACGAAAAGGATACTAAAGGCTTTTACGGTGTCGGGGCGGTAGCCGGTGTTCGGAACGAGCCGCTGGCCTGGGACACCGCTGAGAATCGTGCCCGAGCTGAAATTGCCAAGAGCTTTGAAACCTATACCGGCTATTTAATGCGCGACTATGCGGCCTCTACGACGGCCGGAGATTTTACGAAAAACTCAGAAGAGCAAAACGTTGAACGGGCCATTAAGACCGTAACGACCACGACCCTCAGCGGTGTTCGTCCCATCGATCGCTACAAGGATGAGAAGACCAACACATACTATGTGTTGACCAGGCTGAATCTCGAGGAGATGAAGGAAAATCTCGAGAAGGCGAAGGAACTGAACGCCCAGGTTCGTGACTACGTCAGACGGAATGCCGATAAGCTCTTTGAGCGGCTTGAGAAAGAAGAAGACAAACGGGCACCCAGGTAAAGGCTCTGACTGATCGACCGTCAATCGCTGCATTTCCGAGGAGGTATCGCGTGATTATGATGGACCGAGGACGAATCGGGCTTGTCGCATTGGCGGTAGTGGTGTTGGCCGGCTGTGCCCAGGAGACGAGAATAACGAGGGTTGATTCCGAGGTCGTCACAGATCTGAGCGGCCGCTGGAACGATACCGATTCCAGGATGGTCGCAGAGACGATGGTCAAAGAGGCGCTGGAGTATCCGTGGCTCAACAATTTCTCCGGCTCGACCCACCGCCAGCCGGTAGTAGTCGTCGGGACCATCCTGAACAGCAGCCATGAACATATCAACGTGAACACCTTTATAGCCGACCTTGAGCGGGAACTGACGAACTCGCAAAAAGTTACGTTTGTGGCAGGAAAGGGAGATCGTGACGAACTGCGCACCGAGCGAAAAGAGCAGGCCATGTATGCACGAGAGGATACGCAGAAAGCGCCGGGCAAGGAAATCGGCGCTGATTTCATGATGAAAGGTACCATTGCGACGATCCTCGATGAGGCAGATGGGACCAAGGCGGTTTTCTACCAGATTGATCTGCAGATGGTGGATTTGGAGAGTAATGCCAAGGTCTGGTACGGTCAGAAGAAGATTAAGAAAGTCGTCGAAAAGAAACGTTCCATCTTTTAGGCTCCAACACCTCCGTTGAGCCCTCTTGCCCCAGGCCCCACCGCCAACGATATTCCAAAACGGTGGGGCTGTTTTCTTTCCATCCATTCCCTCTTAGCCGTCCTGGCGTTGGTGCTACTTGCCGGATGCGGCCCCTCGGTCAACCGCTATCTCCTCATTGAAACGAGCCTTCGGGCCAATGACCCCAAGGGCGCTGATGCGATTGTCCAGCGGGATGAAAAGGAATATGGCGAGAAAAGCCGTGTGCTCTATGGCATGGATCGCGGAATGACCCTTCAACTTGCCGGCGACTATCAGCAGAGCAACGCCGTATTGGAAGAAGCTGAGGAGGAAGTGGATCGTCTCTATACTCGAAAGATTCGAACTGAAACCCTCGCGTTCATGACGAATGACACGGCATTAGCCTATGAGGGCGACCCCTACGAACAAGTGATGATCAATGTCCTGAAGGCGCTCAACTATGCCGTGTTGGGTCAGTGGCAAGATGCGCTCGTCGAGGCCCGGCGTATCGATCACCGGCTCAACGTTCTGTCGGATCGAACCAAAGAGAAAAATGCCTATCGGGATGACGCCTTTGCTCGCTATCTGAGCGGCATTCTCTATGAGAGCACCGGCGACGTGAACAATGCGTTTATTGCGTATCGGAATGCGTATGAGAGCTTTGATGCCACCCGTTCGTGGTCGCACACGGCCGTACCGTCCCAGCTGCGGGCAGATCTATTACGGACGGCCGAGGCATTGCATTTCACACAGGAATTGGTCGCCTACCGATCTCTATTTCCCGATACAAGATGGGAGACCAGTCAGGCATTGCAACAACTCGCTCAAGTTGTCGTGATCAGCTATAATGGCCGCGCACCACGCAAGGAGGATCAGTTTCTTGACTTGCCGATCAGTCTCGATGCACTCCAGTTGGTGCTCCTCAACCGCGGATTCTCGCAGTCGAATCGGCAGTCCAATCGGGGTGTGGATACGGTCTTATACGGGCTTAACGGACATGTCGTTCGCGTGGCCTTGCCACGGCTCGTTCCGCAGAAAACGCAGGTGCCTGTCGATAGGGTAAGTCTCGTTCCGGATGATGGCAAGCCGGTGATCCTGAATACGGAGGTCGTGCATAACGTGACGGCGTTGGCAGATAAAGCGCTAGCGGAACGAATGGCTGGAATCACGGTGAAGGCTCTGGCCCGTGCTGCCACGAAGTTTGCGCTGGCTGAGGGAGCGATGAGAGGGGCTCAGCACGCAGCGGGGAAAGATGCGGGGCCATGGGTCGGTCTTCTCGTGGGGCTGCTAGCCAAAGGGTTGGCGGTGGCATCGGAAGAAGCCGATAAGCGGAGCTGGCAGACGTTACCCGATGAAATCCATCTCGCGCGGGTCTGGGTTCCACCTGGGCATTACCAGGTGCAGAATCGATTAGCCGGCGAATTGAATGACGCGCTGACACCTGAAGGCATGCGGACCCTGACGCTTGGGCCTGGCGAGACGGTCCTGTTCCTTCAACGGGTGATGCCATGAGAAAGGGGTCGCGGTTCGTGAGTCGAATCGGGGTGGTGTCGACGATGTTGGTTGTGCTGTCCGGCTGCGCATGGTTTGGAGGGCAATCGAAGCCGGACTGGATCGATGGCGTGAGCGCCGCCTATCCTTCCAGTCAATATCTTGTTGGCGTGGGGCAGGCGGACAGTCTTGCGACAGCTGAGGATCGCGCCTATGCAGCGGTGGCCCGTATTTTCAAAGCCGAAGTCAGCGCGCAGGCGAAAGACTGGGAGTCGTACTTGCTCATTGAGCAGCGCGGACACAGCAGTGCGGAACGACGTTTGACCCTCGACAATCTGACTCGTGTATCAACCGACAAAGTATTGGAGAACGTCCGGATCATTGATCGATGGGGTGATGTGCGCAAAGGGCTCCACTATGCCTTGGCAGGGATGCACCGGCCTCAGGCAGAGACCTCGTTCATGGAACG
>DATNCR010000210.1:0-6373 GCA_035607135.1 Nitrospiraceae bacterium | reverse complement strand
AGCACATCGTGCCGGCCTGCAGCTTGTAGGGATCGAGCGGCGTGACGTCGCGCACAGTGCCCCGCAATGTGACCTGTTTCAAATGAAACGTCTTTGGCGCGTCCATGATTTCGAGTATGGTAATGGGCTCTGCGGCTGAGGCACAGGGCAAGCCGGCCACAGACCATCCACACCAGAGGACGGCGAGGAGACTTACGAACATTCGCGCACGAAACGCATTGCCGTATATCACGGTTCTATTTTACAGAAGGTCGCAGCAGAAGTCCCTTCCGCCCCCTCGACGAACTCGTTATAATCCGCCGACCTTTCTTGGAGAATCACCATGATCGATCGCACAGGCCTTGAACGTTACATCACAGACAACCGTCATAGGTTTGAAGATCTCCTTGGCCAGATGGTGGAGATTCCCTCGATTAGCATGGACCCGGCCAAGGCTCCGGACATCCGGCGCATGGCGGATCTTGCACGGCAGGTCCTCACGGACCTGGGGGCTGAGGCCCAGATTGTGGAGACCGGAGGCTATCCGATCGTCTCCGGCGGCTGGATGACCGGAGCCCATCATCCGACCGTCACCATTTATAACCATATGGATGTGCAACCGGCGCAGGAGCCGGAATGGACGCAGGCGCCCTTCGCGTTTAAGAACGAGAACGGGATGTATCACGGCCGTGGTGCGACGGATGACAAGGGTCCGGCTCTCTCGGCCCTTTTCGGTGCACGGTACGCCATCGAGCAAGGAATCCCAATCAATGTTCGGTTTCTCTGGGAGCTGGAAGAGGAAATCGGCAGTCCGCACTTTGCCGCAGGGCTGAAGAATCGTGAAGCCACTCCCTGTCCCGATTCCGTGGTCGTGTCGGATACCATTTGGATCGCAAAAGGAAAACCCGCCATGCCTTATGGTCTGCGCGGCCTGTTGGGCGCTCGCCTTACGCTTCGGACTGGAACGAAAGACGCCCATTCTGGTGTGACCGGCGGCGCCGCACGGAATCCGCTGGCTGAACTGATGGACGTGGCGCACGCCTGCGTCGATGCCAAGACCGGCAAGGTGAAGATTCCCGGATTTTATCAGGATGTGGTCGAACCAACCAAAGCGGAGATCAAGAGTTTCCTTGCGTCGGGTTTCCAGGTCAAGAGCTTCAAGCAGGCCTACGGATTTCAGACGCTACGCACGCACGATCCCGCGGAGATCATGCGCAGGATCTGGGCCGCCCCGACGTTCGAGGTGCATGGCTTGATCGGTGGCTATCACGGACCAGGGGTGAAGACAGTCGTGCCGGGCTATGGTGAACTCAAAGTGAGTATGCGGTTGGTGCCGAATCAAACTCCGGAGAAGGCCTTTGCGCTGCTCAAGCGCCACGTGGCGAAGCTGAATCCGAACGTGAAAGTCGAACGGGAAGGGATGCTTCAGCCGTTCAAAGGGCTGTTTGATGGACCCTATGTCGAAGCGGTGAAGAGAGCGGTGAAGGCTGGGTTTGGAAAAGAACCGGCGTTCATCCGAGAGGGCGGATCGATCGGCGCCGTGGTCACCATGCAGAAAGCCTGGAAGGTGCCGATTCTGTTTATGGGATTGAGTCTGCCGGAGCATGGCTACCATGCGCCGAACGAATACTTCGACTGGGGCCAAGCCTCCGGCGGCATGAAAGCCTTCGCGCACTATTTTGCGGAGCTGGCTATGATACGCAAGCAGTGAATTCTGAAAGCACTAGTATAAGGAGTCGAACTGCCAGCGCCCTCGCCGCTCAGGAAGCGTAAGTGCAGTAGCCAGGTGATCAAGAAACTCCCGGCGGGGGATGGCTTCTGCGCCGAGGGCCATTACGTGGGGGGAGGATTGTTGGCAGTCCATGAGGCGAAATTCCCAGGCCTGCAGTTGGCGCACGAGTGAGACCAGCGCCACCTTCGAGGCGTCGGATACACGGGTGAACATCGACTCTGCGAAAAAAGCGCCGCCCAGCGCCACGCCATAGAGTCCACCGACCAACTGTCCTTCCTGCCAGGTTTCAACAGAATGGGCGTAGCCAAGTTGGTGCAAGCGTGTGTAGGCTTCGAGCATTTCCGCAGTGATCCACGTACCGCCGTCCGGGTATTGCGGCCTTGGTTCGGCGCAATGTTGCATCACCTCACGAAAGCAGCGGTCGAGCGTGACGCTGAATAGGCCTGGGCGTAGGCTTCTTTTCAGGCTGCGCGAGATATGGAGTGTGTCGGGAAAGAGGACGGTACGGGGATCGGGCGACCACCACAAGATCGGCTGATCGTTGCTGTACCAGGGAAAGATTCCATGGCGGTAGCCTTCGAGCAATCGCTCGGGTTCCAGGTCGCCTCCGACTGCGAGCAAGCCTTCTGGCGAGGCTGAATCAACGGGCGGGAAACGCAGATCCCCAGTGTTTGTGCTGAGCCTGACCATGGCCGAGCAGGGTACTCCAAGTGACGTGCAAGACTATGAGTGTGTGAAGAGGACCATTACCCTTTCTTTTCCTCTGCCTGCGCCAGCAACGGCTGGAAGATAGGATCTGCATCTACGACTGCTTTCAATGCCTCTGCCCCGAGGAAGAATTGCCAGATTTCCGGAGTCTGTCCTGGAACTTCCGTAAACCAACGTTTGGCTTCCGTCAGTCGTTCGAAGACCACCTGATTGTCCCGGTTTGGGGTGAACAACAAGCTGTAGGCTTTGGTGTATTCGGCCATGAATTTATCGAGCGGTAGATCGGCGAGTGCAAGCGCTTCGTCGGCATCCTGATAGGCGGTCCGAATGTCCGAGTCGTCAAGGATACGGTTCCAGGCCACTTTATTAATGCGGGACCAGGCCAGTTGGATCAGGGCTTCGGCCCTGCCGGCTTTTTTCTCGGCCGGGATGGCTTTGACCAAAGATTGATGGGTGGCAATCGCTGGTTCTTGATCATTATTCCATCGATAGGCCACACCTAACCGAAATTGGTTTTCCAGGTTGTCGGGCCGTACAATGGCCAAGGTTTGCATCGCTGAGAGCATGCGGTACAGGTAGTCGGCGGTCGTCGGCTTGTCGAACCCACCCATCTCCATCCCCAGCGACAGGTCCATGCGCACTGTTTGGGCATAGATATTCCAAAAATGCTCGTTCACGACCAAGGCAAGCGCCGGATCCTTGACCGTGAGTGTGTGGAATGGAACGGCCTCGCGCAGGACAATGGCATAGAGGTGTCGGCTCAGTACCATGAGGGCCTCGGCCTGATGGGGATCAATGATGAGCACACGATTCAACATGGCCACGCGGTCGCGCAGTTCCGGAAAGGTGGCTGCACGCGCGACTCCGGCGGTCAAGAGACCCGGGGTGTCCGTTGGTCCCCACCAGATCAACGAGTCGGGGAGAGCCCGACTGGTTTCCGTGGCAAAGGGAATCTTCTCCTGGAGGCCACTGCCGAACACGGCACCGCTGGTGACAGGAAGATTGAGGACTGCCGTGTCGCCCGCGAAGCCATGTTTCTTCAGTCCAGAAAGGACAACCCACTGTATTGTAATTTCTTTCAGTGCCCTTCTGGCCCGCTTGATTGTACTGGTCCATTTGACCGAGCCAGCGGCATAGGTCAACGGGGCTGTGAGGGGATCTTGGTAACTGACGGACAACTTCACCAAGGTCGTCGGCACCGCGACAGTGGGGCCATTCGGTCGAAGACGGAACGAGGCAGACGGGAGCGGTGCGCTTCCTACAATGTGGACCTGGAATCCGGTTCCGGGCGGTCTTAAACCAAGTGAGTCGGTCACAAAGGCAGAGGCGGGATACCGGCTCAGATCTTCACTGAAAAAAACAAGATTGCCGTCACTGGGCCACAAAATCTCCATCCCCACATCGCTTCGGACCAACGTGGGCGCATGCGCGTCTTTCAGGCCCTGCCAGCAGGAGTCATAGATGGGGTCGGAGTCGGACGGATAGGTCTTGACGCCATGGAGAGACGCAACCACGAGGGGATATTGACAGGCGAAGTCGAGCTGGCCGACGCGAACTTTATCTCCTGCTCCCATCGATTCGGCGTAACGCTGAGCTGTCGCCTCAGCTGGTGTGGCTGATTTCTTTACCTTTTTCGTAGCAGCGGCTGAAGCCGATGGGGGCTCGGTCAGGGTCATTGCGGTGACAATCGACAGGGTGCTGGCGAGAAACAGCAGCGTGGCCCAGCTACGCAGGAAGATCTGTAGGCGCATCATGCGGACAAGCTCCTCGTATGAAGGACGAAACGAAGGCGGAACTCTATCATGCTGCTTTGAACATCTGAAAGAGGCTAGTCCGCTGGCCGAAGGTTTGTCGTCGCAGCGGATCGGCGATTGCAGCAGAATCGCTCAGCCTTCTTATTCGACCACGATCACGGCTTTCATGTCATGACCCGGCATGTCGCACAGGTACGAGAAGGTTCCGGTCCGTGCCGGTGTGAACCGAAATTCAGTCAGGCCCTCAGGCGGGATGATTACCCGCTTGAGTCCATCTGGGCCGTACTCCGGCGCCCCGTTCCCGCCCAGGTCGAAGTCGACGCCTTGGAAGAATTCCTTGGCTGCCACGGTATGGAGCTCCGTATCGTGATTGCGGAACCGTAGTGCTGTCTGTCGATCATGATGTAGGAGGATATGATTCGGAATGAACATCCGTCCGCGGATGTCTACGGTGATCGATTCCAGCTCGATTTCAGTTGGAAGTACGTGTGTGGGAGTCGCGAGCATCAAGGCCAGGCAGATGAGCCCGACGGTCCTGCTCACCGTGCGTGAGCCGCATCGAGGATTGCGCGGCGCATGTTCATCCGGTCGACTGACGTCAACTGTGGAGCTGGCCGATGTCGGCACAGCGTGACGGTGTGCTGGAGGGAGGCAATGAAGACTTCACAATTCGGGCAGGCTCCCAGATGTCGGCGTATCTCCCGGCAAATGTCGGCTGGGAGTTCGTCGTCGATATAGGCAGACAACTGCTTGAGAAGTTCTAGGCAATGCCCTTGGCCGTGCGTGTGAGAAGAGGACCTGGAACGTTTCTTTGGCGCCGCTGTCTTTTTCTTGGTCATGAGGGCACACCTTCTGACTGAGGGTTATCGTGGTGGGTGATGCCGCGGGCGCTGAGCTCTCTCCGCACAAACAAGCGTGCCCGGTGCAGTCGCGATTTTACTGCGCGCTCATTCACACCCATAATGGTCCCCACGTCTTTGGCGCTCAACCCCTCCATATCGGAGAGCACCAAGGCCATTCGATATTTTGGGGGCAGTTTGTCGATCGCCTGGTCGAGGGCCTGCCGGAGCTCCTTGTTCTGCAGTGCCTCTTCGGGACTAAGTCCCTCCATCGGGATCTGGAGGCGAAATTCCCCCTCTGAGGTGGGCACGAAGTCATCGAGCGATAACTCGTGTTCCGGCTCTCCTTTGCGCTTACGCCGCATCCGTATGCAGGCCCGCGAGGCAATGGTGTACAGCCAGGTGGAGACTTTTGCGTCGCCTCGAAAATCTTTAAGTCCTTTGTAGGCATTGAGAAAGGTTTCTTGAACGAGATCCTTTGCCGACTCCGTTTCGCCGCACAGGCGATGGGCGTACCGATAAATCAAATCGACATGGTCTCGATACAGCCTATCAAATTCGTCGGACTCTTTCACGGCAGGGCGTTGAGGAGGCGTTTTGGGAACAGGGGTGCGCATGGCTCCGAGAAGTCTAGGGGCTCGGGTGAGGCCTGTCAAGCAAACCACCGGGAGTGCATGCCGCCTTTCAGTTTTCCACAGCAGCTGTGTTTGGAGGAGGGTTGGTTAAGGGATTGGTGAGGCACTCCGCCGGGGAGTTGGAGACACAGTGGATGGAGACGTAACGGTCACATGCTCATGGTCGATGTGCACGGTCAACGGTTGTCCCACCTTCACATGGGAGACCCCGATTTTCGAATTGAGCATCACGAGGCCGACGGGGGTGCGGATAAAGACGAAATTGGATTTTAGCTTGGATACGGTTCCCGAAAGACGGAGTTGCACGTCGGCGCCAGCCGGTGGGATTTGGTTGATCTGTAGGTCGAATTGTAGATCATGCACCCCGTTGATGGTATGTGTCTCATCGACTTCGACGGTCAGCGGATCTCCTTCATGATAGTTGGCAAGGCGTTCTTCCTGTGTGCCGACTTGGACAGTCTGTTCACCGTCAGGCCCCTGCCAACGTAACGTTCTTGAAGCATCGGTTCCAGAGGTCATGGGCCCGCTGTAGTAGCGATGGACCAATGATCCATCGGTCCTCTTTCGGATCTCAACAACAAAATTGCGCTCGTGCAACCAAAAGCGCACTTCTTGCGAAGCTTTGAGATCCTTCAGCGTGGTTTTGGACGTGAGGGTCAGCAATCCAATCGGGGTCTTGAGAAAGACGATCCCGGCTTTGGTCCGCCACACCGATCCTTGTAACTG
>DATNCR010000198.1:0-5873 GCA_035607135.1 Nitrospiraceae bacterium | reverse complement strand
AATATACTCCTGTCACTCATTCACGCGTCCTGTGGCGGAGCCCGTGGCTCCGGAATCTTCTTGTGACGGCGCGATGGGTAGGGTGAAATAAAAGCGCGTCCCGGCTCCGGGCGTACTCTCTACCCAGATGGTTCCCTGATGCATCGTCACCAGGCTTTTGGTAATGAACAAGCCAAGCTGAGCTCCCTGAGCGGTGGGGTTGGGAGACGGCACTTTCGAGAACTCTTGGAAGAGCTTTTCCATGTGATCCGGGTCAATCCCACAGCCGGTATCGGCGACAGAAGTTTGGACAAAGCCCTCAGGAGTCGATTTGAAATCGACGGTGATACGGCCGCCTGGCGGCGTGAACTTAATCGCATTGCCGATGAGATTCCAGAGAATCTGTTCCAGTTTATCCTGGTCCCCCCGGACTGGTGGGAGTCCATCCGAATGAATGGTCTCGATCGTGATCATTTTCTCAGCCGCAACGGTGCGCAGACTGTCGGCGACCAGAAGGGCTGTGGTTTCGACATGGATCGGTGTGAGGAACAGCATGTCCCTTTTCGAATCAAGGCGGGACCAATCGAGCAATTGATTGATGATTCGAGTGAGTCGATTCATATTGTGCCCGATGCGAGTGAGATAGATCAGTTGTTGTTCGCTCACGGGTCCGGCAATGCCGTCGCGCATGTTGTCTGCAAAACTGCGGATCACGGTCATGGGGGTGCGCAATTCATGCGATGCGACAGAGAGAAACAGCGACCGCCGCCGGTCGTGTTCCTGGAGCCGTTCATTGGCGACGGACAATTCCTGCGTACGCTCCTGGATACGCTGTTCAAGGTGCTGGGTGAGTTCTTCAAGGTGAGAATAGGCTCTGGCGTTGTCGATGGCCGCAGCCACATGGCTGGCGATCGTCAACAACATGTGGAGATCCTCCTCTGTGCGGGGCTGAGAGCCCCGGTCGGCGGCGAGGTATCCGAGCATCTGGTTGTGACTCTGGAGCGGCACGGCGACGAAGGACGTCACTCCGCTGCGGCGGGCCAAGTCCAGTACCGGTGGCTGCATGCGATCGGCCACGGCATCCAGGCTTAGGATGAGCAGGGGCTTGCCGTGAATCAACAGGTCGGCTTGGAGCCCCCCATCGTCCTGGATCGGCAGGTCGAGCTGGTGAGCCAGAGCCTCAATGTCCGGCGAAACCCCGGCGACTTGGGCCACATACGCCGTTTCTCGATCGCGATGCCGCAACATCAAGAACATCCGTGTAAACCCAAGATTCTCGATCAGAAGCTGCAGGACAGTGCTGAGGAGCTGGCCTCGGTCCAATGTCCCGACGATGGCCGCACTCACTTGATGCAACGTCGTCAATTGACCGACGTGGTTTTTGATGGTGGCCAGGTTTGCGGTGATGGCGAGGCTTCTCTCTTGTAACGAATGGGTCATCAGGTTAAACACGCTGGTCAGTTGGCCGACTTCGTCGCGCGTAGCGGGTGTGAGCGGCGGAGGCGACTGGCCCTCAGCCACTTGTCTCGCCACAACGCCAAGGCTTCTCAGCGGTTTCGTGATGCGAAGGGTGAGCAAGTGGGCGCCGAGGGCGCCCGCTATGATGATGAGGGTGGTGAGAAGCAGAATATTTCTGATGACCGTTGCGAGTTCGAGTTTTAAGCGTGCGTCAGTCAATCCAATTTGGACGACGCCGGACACAAGTGCCGGCTGTGCCGGAGAGGAGCCGGTGTTGCCTTCCTCCAGCTCAAGAGAGAATGGAGGGAGCGAGGTATTTCCTTTTCTCATTCGGAGCACCGGCATGGCAAAGTCGTACACGATTTCCTCCAACGCAAAACCAGTGCTGAGTGTGTTTGAGGTGGAGAGGCGCGTGATGATCGGAGTGGTGGTTGGCGATTGGAAGAGCTGCTTCGCAGTCTGACTGTCCGGGTAGAGAGGATAATCCTCGGAACGCACAAGGCTGGAGGAAGATTGGCGGGCTCCCTTCGTGTGCTGGGCCAGCACAGTGCCGTCCGAGCCGGTAATCACCACATACACCACATCCTCGATGGCCACGAAGCCTTCAATGAATTGTTGGAGCGTCGTGCGATCTTCTGCCACGAGACCTGCATATTGGAAATGTTCGTTGCTCACCACGCTCGTGAGGAGAAACGTTCCTAGCTGCTGGAGTCTGCTGGCCATCGCAGTTCGCCGATTTTCGATGAAAAACCAGCTCATGGCCGAACAAGCGATGATGAGAATGAGGGTGAAATATAATACGAATTTCGTGCGCAGACTGAGGAACCGGTTCGCAGGCAATGCCGTGGGAGCGATGGGTCCCTCTGCCGGGTACGCAGGAGTCAAAAGCCTGTCCTCATTAATAGGTTTCATCGATGAGACTCGTCAGCTCCTTCGGAAACGTTATGCCCAGGAATTTCGCGGTCTTGAGATTGACGGTGATCTTGAGTCGCTCGATCGGCACGGGGGCGAGCGGCAGCTGTCCGTCCCCGTTGAGAACGCGCTTGGCGAGCAGTCCGGTTTCCCGGCCGACATCGCCATAGTTGACGGACATGCTGAGCAGCGATCCCAGGCGTGTGAATTCCGGTGAGAACCCGATCACGGGTATCTGACGTGCGAGGGCTGATTCAAGGATGAATCGTATGGACTCATTCGTCAACACCGTCGAATCCGGCATGAGCCAAAGGGCCTCAACGTCCGCGAGCAACGCCCGCAATTGTTGGGGCACGTCCTTTTCACTTTCGACGGGAACCCCCTTCAATTGAAAGTCAGAGTTGGCGGCCTGCCTCTCCGCATCCTTTACCCGGGCGGAGGTCTTGGCGGGATCATAGAGCGTCCCGAGCTGTCGGAGGTTCGGTAGGAACGTCCGCATGATCTTCAGCTGTCGATCTAACGGAACCTCCAGGAGCGTGCCGGTCATGTTGTCGGTGGTGAGCTGGTGTTTCAATGGATCCAGCACCATCATATAGACGATCGGGACATCCACAATTTCTACTTTTGCTGCCAATGCGGCTTTGAGCCCTACGGCGACGACCAGTGACGCATTCGATGCCCGCACCTTGCGCGCAAGCTTTTTTCCCAGTTCCAGGTCGCCTTGTACATCGTATTCGGTATAGATCGCTCCGATCGGACCCGTGGCCTTCAAGCCGGCAATGGCCTCGCGATAGGCCGCGATGTCGGAAGATTGCAGGATGGCAATGTCCATCGCCGCGGATTCGGGCACAGGTAGGGTACAGAGGCCGAGCAACAGACCGAGCCCCACCGCTACACGGACTCCGAGAAAAGTCCCTGCACGGAAAAGCCTGTGTATCTGGTTCGTTTGGTTCATCTGGTTTGTCTGGTCTATCTGGTTGATCTAACTTGTTTCGTGTATCTGGTTCATCTGGTTCGTTCTGTTCAATCAATTAAACCAGACAAACCAAACAAACGAGACAAACCAGATCAACTAGTCTGTTCTCGTGCTTCACGCGCCGGAATCTGTGGCGCGTACCGTTCCCAAAATATGCAAGGCCCTTCCGTCCCGATCACGAGCAATCTCACCTATCCAGATAATCCACCGGAGGCCGCCGTCCTGTTTCATGACACGATGTTCAAATGACACCTCGGTGCCTGGTTGGTCCATCGCCAGGCGCATCATACGCACCATCGACTCCCGATCCTCCGGATGCACGAGCGCCAGCCAGTCATTCTGCGTATGAGACCGCGCCCTATCCGAGAGGCCGAGGAATCTGTCGACCTGCGAAGACCAATAAATTTGACCGGTCTGGAGGTTCCAATTCCACGTGCCCATCTCTGCCGAAGCGAGGGCAAAGCGGAGTTGTTCCTCATGAGTGCGGAGGGAATGTTCGATGCGCTTGCGCTCCGTAATGTCAGTGGAAATGCCGCAGGTCGCGTAGGGTGTGCCGGTGTGATCGCAAAGAGGGAACTTGATCGAGAGATACGTATGCAACCCGTCATCGTGTGGCGCCTGTTCTTCATATTCCATCGTACTGTTCCGCGCCAGAACTTGCAGATCGTTTGCGCGGAACCTGTCCGCAATCTCCCGTGGAAAAATTTCGTGGTTCGTATGACCGATGATCTGTTTGGTCGTGAAATGAAATAGCTGTTCAAAGCGGCGGTTGATAAACAGAAACCGGCCGTCGGCATCTTTGACATAGATGACCGCCGTAGTGTTGTCGGCCACGTCCCGTAAGAGTTGTTGGCTACGACGCAACGCCTCCTCTGCGCGTTTGCGATCGGTCACGCATTGGAGGGAGCCGGCCATACGGGTCATCTGGCCAGTCTCGTTCCAGATCGCTTGGCCGCGGGCGCGGAACCACCCATACTCTCCTCTCTTGGTGAGGATCCGGTATTCCACATCGTAGGGATCGCGGCGTTCGATGTGGGCCGTCAATGCAGCGAAGACGCGGTCGACATCCTCGGGATGAAGACGGGAAAGCCAGCTTTCCAACACATCGGGAAATTCTTCATCGGTATAACCAAGCATGGCTTTAACACGAGGAGACCACCATACCGGGGTGCGCGGAGAACTCCACGGTTCATCGGGAAGGACCCGTCCATCCCAAAAGCCGTCATTGGAGCCTTTGATGACGAGTTCCAAGCGTTCTTCGCTTTGGCTCAGGAGATGTTCCGTCCGTTCGGCCTTCACAGCGAGCTCCTTGACCCCGATGGCGCGACGGAGGGTGTGCCGAAGTTCCTCTCGATCATACGGTTTCGTGAGATAGGCAAAAGCTCCCTCCTTCAGCGATCCCACCGTGCGGTCCACCGAGATATGGGCGGTCACAATCACGACAGGGAGAGAGGGGTCCAGGCGATGGGCTTCTTTCAAGACATCAAGCCCATCGCCGTCCGGCAGGCCTAAGTCGAGGATGATGGCATTGAAGCGATGGGCTCGCACGAGTTCGAGAGCGCCGGCGACAGTACCGACGACGGTGACGGCGTAGCCATCATGGTGCAGGAAGTCCTGTAACCCCAAGACGAGGTCCAGGTTATCTTCCACGATGAGGACGGAATATTGACTCGATTCGGTGTCCATTGAGACCTCACCTTCCTGCAAGTTTTGCGTTGCAAGTAACAATAATTCTATTCAGCATTGTCATAAGCTCGCCACGAACGGTAATGTTGGATAGATTCCTAGATTGCTTCCTGGCTCTCGCCATATCCACTCGTCCTTCAGAAGTTCTTCGTCAGAGTCTCATTGTCAGCCACCCCATGACCCGGCTCCCAATGGTGTCGCCGACCGGGTTTTCTTTGTGCCGGTCGTCCAATGCATCGAAAGCTGTGACCGCGACCTCGGCCTTCTCATGCCAGAATTTATACGCGACACGGATATTCACGAGATTGTAACTGCCCACTGTTGGATTCGGCGGAACGACCCCAAACTGTGTGAAGGTCGAGTAGAGGCCTGAAATTGGATAGGTGGCAGAGGCGACATGATAGAGTGCCACTTCCCCATTAATGCCGTTGTCCCATTCTCCGCGGAGGCCACCGTTGGCCTTGACGCGAGGGGCGCCACGTTGGCTCGCGCTCGTAAACGTTTGACCAATCTCCTCGTAGGAGAAATTCGCGAACCCACTCAGCCACCGGGTCACAAGCAATTCCGCGCCGGCCTCGCCCCCATAGATGTCTCCCACACCTCCATTATTGTATGACGCGGTGGTTGGGGAGGTGGCGACTCCTTGAATGAGATTCGAAAGGTGGTTGAAAAAAAGATCGGCGCGGATACGCAATCGGTGTCGAAGGTACCACCCTTGATAGCCAAGATCGTACGACACGATCTCTTCGGGGCTGAGATTCGTTGCTCCCCGAACATTAACAGTGTTGGTGTTGAAGGGCGGAGGGACAGGGAAATTTAAGATCAGTTTTTCATTTTCGCTCGTTTCAAATATCGTGGGTAG
>DATNCR010000196.1:0-2984 GCA_035607135.1 Nitrospiraceae bacterium | reverse complement strand
CGATATGCTGAATGGCGTGCAGGACATGACGGAATCATCTGGGCCCTCCGAGCCCGCACCGATCGGAGCACCCAACGACCAACTGGGAAAATTCGCAGCAATTGTCCTCGCCGACACGGAAACCACCTGGCGGCAGCTCCTGGGTCCGCAGTACGAATACCCCCGACTCGTCCTTTTCACCGAAGGTGTCCACTCGGCCTGCGGCACCACCTCATCAGCCGTCGGCCCCTTCTATTGCCCTAACGACCGTAAGGTCTATCTCGACCTGTCATTTTTCAACGCCATGGCGCGGCGGTTTGGCGCGCCCGGAGACTTTGCGCAAGCCTATGTAATCGCGCATGAGGTCGGCCATCATGTACAGAATGTCATGGGCATTGCAGAGAAGGTCACGCGCCTCCGACAACAGGCCTCTGAACGAGAGGGGAATGCCTTGTCAGTGCAAATGGAACTGCAAGCCGATTGTTTTGCCGGCGTTTGGGGGTACCACGCCAAGCGCGAGCGGAACCTGATCGAGCCGGGCGATTTCGAAGCAGGCTTAAACGCCGCTGCCGCCATTGGAGACGACCGGCTCCAAAAGATGGGACAAGGCTATGTCCAACCAGAAAGCTGGACACACGGATCCTCCGAACAACGGAGGACATGGCTGCGAAAAGGCTTGGAGACCGGGGACCCGAAAGCCTGCGACACCTTTGCAGGCAACCGGCTCTAGCCCATCATGGATGACGAGTACGAGCAGCCACACGCATCACCTTCACAAGGCATTTGTGCAGCCCTTCTGGCCGATGCACCTTGGAATGCAAAATCCGTCATCGCTGCCGGTATCGCAACGGCAGGAAGTCTTGCCGCATGGATCGCTGATTACTCTTCACCCGTTCTCGTCGGTATCGGCGCCAGTTACCTGGCAGGATTTTTCCTAGGCTGGGCATCCCGGCGATTTCTGAGAATGGCGGCACTCATCACAGGCGGATTACTGGCCTCTATCGCTGTATTGGAAGAGACCGGCTGGATTGATCTCGATTGGACCTCAGTGGAAGCACAGATCAGCCATGCCGTCACAGCGGCACAGCAGGGCGCTCAAGGACTCAAACACATCCTTTCGGGGTATCTCCCATCAACCGGCGCAGCCGCAGCCGGCATGTTCTTCGGATTTCGGAAAAAATAGCAAGAGGAAGTCAATGCGGTGCGCTATGACCAGGTAACGCTTGATACCACCCATTGGCTTGAGTCAATGCGACCGGACAGTCGAACAAAGCACTGAGGTTGGCTTCTGTGAGGACAGCGCGTTTGTCCCCATCATGGAGAATCTTTCCCTGCTTGAGAAGCACGACCCGCTCCACTTCCGGTGGAATTTCGTGAATGTGGTGGGTGACCAGTAGCAGCGTTTTCCCCTTTCGCATATGCATGCGCACCAGATCCAGATAGTGAAACGTCGCCGTCAGATCGAGTCCGCTCGTCGGTTCGTCGAGCACAAGGGCTGTCGGCTCATGCACTAATGCGCGACCGAGGAGACATCGCCGTTGTTCTCCTGTCGACATCTCACCAAATCGCCGATCTTTCAATGAACCCACCCCCATCTCTTCCGACATCTCGTCTGCCCGAGCGATCTGCGCATAGCTAAAGTCTTGATGGCCATAGGTCCCGATGCTGGCATAGAACCCGGACAGAATCACTTTCAGTCCAGTCACTTGGTCCATATATTGATGTTGAAGATCATGCGACACCAGCCCCAAACGTTTGCGAACATCCCACACATTCGCCTGTTCTTCGCCAAACAGGCGAATACTGGTCTCATCCAATGGAACCGGATGGACTTCTCCGACCAGAAGTTTGAGAAGTGTCGACTTGCCGGCCCCGTTGGGACCGACAATCGCCGCATGTTCTCCCTCATGAAGGGCGAAGGAAAAGTCAAAGAAGACGCGACTGTTTCCCCGATAGACCGTAGCATGCTGGACGTCAAGGATCGGGTGCATGACAGGGCCTCGTCCAGTCCGAAACGACAGGCATTCTAAAGTTTGGCAAAGTTAGAGGGTGGGCGCGCAACTTGTCAAGAGAGAGAAACCGTACAGCCTAGCTGGGGGCTGCATGTTGGATTGTGAGTGGGTGAAGGGGGTGGCGCGCGAGCAAACAGCTAGATTCGCTCGTATGCCCTTCGAACTGCTTCGGTTCCGTACTGGCGCTCAAGGCGTCGCACGGTGAAGTGGCCTCGACTCATATCTTGAAAGTGGTCGATGAATAACAGATTGATGACCGCACCCCCGGCAGCGCCGATGATGGGTACCATCTGCGCGGCGGCCTTTTCCGAAACCTGGATCTGAAAGCGTGCGGCGATCAGGGCAATGAGGCGAACCAAGGCCGGAGCGCTCTCCTCTGCCAACGCCTGCGAGGCAAGGTACTCCGCAGCCTCAGAGACGGCCCGAGCGAGCGACGAGCGGACTGCGAAGTAGCCAATCTCCGCGGCATCGTCCAGCCTCGATGTTCCCCCTAGAGCAAAGACCTCGATGCAAGCCAGACGAGTGGGCACGCTGTCAAGCGACTCCCCATTCGCACGCGCGATGTCCGCAATAGAACGACACATGATGGTCGTGGACAGCAGGAGCTCGGCAATCAACGCGGGCAGCCCAAAAGCCCCTCCTGCGGCACCGCTGAGAGCCGCCGCAACCTTGTGCCATCGGGGATAGGCCTCCTCGGACCGGCTGTCCATAGTGAGCAGCGCGCCTTTCATGGCAAACATTAATGCGTCTTTGGTTGCGACACCAATGCGCTGGGTCCAGTTGTTCGGAAGAAGTTCGAAGCCCTTCTCAATCGGCTTGCCTACAAGGTTGGAGATCTTCACGGCGAGGCCTGGATTCTCAAGAAGACGCTTGGCTTCAGAAAGCTGAGCGAGGTGTTCATCCGAGAGGTGCATGTGGTTTCCCGTGAAAGCGACGCTATGCTTCGGCAGGATCGGGATTGATTTTTGTTGAGGATTTCTTTTTCCCGGCAGA
>DATNCR010000192.1:0-13751 GCA_035607135.1 Nitrospiraceae bacterium | reverse complement strand
ACAGGCGCCAGATCATACGGACCATACCGAAATAACAATAGCCCTTGTCACCAGGTTGCCTCAACCTATCAGCCTGGTTGCCGGAGTTTCACTTTTTGAACGGTCGTGCCTCTTACGCGAGCGTATTACCATCTCGCTATCTTGCGATCCCTCTAATCTGATGCGCTATGCACCACGCCGCGATGTGGCACAACCTTTCCAAACGAAGCGTCATTCATATCTCGTGTGACGGCTGAAGCCTAATAAGATAGAAGACGTAACTCACGAGAAACAAAAGACAATCCAGAACGGCCCCGTAAAGCTTAACTCAATCAAAAAGGCCGTCCTGCAGACCCCAGCTGGTGGACACCGGCGTTATCCACTAACAGGCTATTGAGAAAGTCCGCCAGCGGCGTTCTCGCCGCGCTCGGAGGCTCCACGTACTACAGAGAGTACGCGTCGCCTCGTCGCTTGCTGCGGCCTTGCTGGACGGCCTTTCTGAACAGCCTGCGAGTCTGTTACACCCAATCAGTGGGTGCCTGAGTCGGCCATATAGTCACCCGCCCGGCAAGCGAGTCGCGAATCTTTCGACTCATCTCATCGATTGCTCCCGCCTCCGAAGCCGGAACGATCCAGGCATCTGCCGGCTCTAGTTCAATACGATAGTGCCTCTTCCCAGTGGAGAACCATTCGATGTACGGATGAGGCACAAGGTTCGGGTGGGGGTCGAACGAAATCAAGTTCACATCTCCAATCTGCGGATTTTCCATATCACCAAGCAGCTGTCCGGCCAAATCCTCGTCTTCAAACCGGCGATTCCGAAACTGAATGACCTGTCCCGCGATATCGGCCTTGAAATTTCCCTGCAAATACATATCAACAGGACCGATCACTGCAAACACGATCCGCCCCACGATCGTACCGTCAACACGATTATCCAGAAACCCCTCCTGCACCCACCGTCCATTGCCAAATTTTTGTGCCATCTGACTCCTCTAACGAGTTACGCCGGCTGGATCGTGCCGACAGACGGTGATGACGACTGGGGGCCACTTCCGAAAGCCCCCACTAATACCGCCAATAAAATAAGGCCGCTCCCAATCCATCCTTGAAGGTCCAATGTTTCTCCCAGAAAATACCAAGAAAGACCGGCTGCATAGGCCGGTTCTGACGCAAAGATCAACGCGACCTGTTGCGCTGGAACAATCCGTTGCACCCACATTTGAACGGCAAATGCCCCCGTTGCAAGTCCTCCGGTCACCCCTAGCCCGACAAGCAACAGCGATGTCGGCGCAAATGCTTGAGCCGGTGCCTGTTCAACCAGGAGGGCGGGACACAATAGGACCACCATCGCGATCATTTGCCAGGCAAACAAGGACGGTGCATCGACCGCACGTGTAAACCGTTCGAGACAGGCAATATGAGCGGCAAATGCGATCGCGCAGACGAGCGTCAAGATGTCCCCTAGATTTGCTGACGCGCTGGGCTTCACCAGCAACCAGAGCCCCACAGTCGCGATGCCAATGGCGACCCAGACACGACGGTCGAATCGTCGCAGAATCAACGGCACGATGACAACATAGAGTGCCGTAATGAAGGCGGAGTTCGATGCCGTGGTATAGTTGAGACCGATCGTTTGGAAGACATAGCCCAGAATCAGCCAACCGGTGGCGATCGCGCTCGCCCGCAAGAGAGCCGGCTCTCGGTGCAAGTGAAATCTCAAGAGCAGATACCCTCCCCCGACCAGCAATGCTCCTAAGAGAAATCTGAGAAACAGAAATGAGAATGGCGGGATTTGTTCCAACACCGCCTTGGTAGCGGGAAATGTCGCGCCCCAGATGAATGTTGTCAATAAGAGTGCGAGTCGTGGCATGGAATCGAAGCAGTGCTGATTTTTGAGTTATGAGTTCTGAGTATTCAGGCGAAACCTAGGCTACTGAGCTGTCCACAACTCAGCACTCGGAACTTTGCCTGCTTAGGCTTTGCACAAGGTGCATCGGCGTTGTTCGGTCGTCCCAGCTTGTTCCATTGCCGCGAGCGCTCGCTCCTTATCCGGGTAATCGAACCACCCGCCTTCCCAGAAATCGGTTGAAGAGCCGATCGACGTTGAGGGTACTTCGGAACAACGATCTTTATGGAGCGTAACTCGATCGATCGAACGTGCGATGTGAATCCAATAGGTCATGAGGGACCAGCCAGGGGTGAATGCAAGGGGTGCTCCTTACCCTCTACCCCTTACCGGCTTAAGGCAGGAGCTGCCACTCATCCTTTTCAATGAAGACCTTTACGCCCGTCTCAAGCTTTTTGATATCGTCCTTGTCAAAGAGCCTCATGTACCGCTCAATCCGATCCGGATCGTCGATCCGCTCTTCCTGCATCATTCCACCGACATTCTTATACTTCCGAATCAACAGAGACATCGAAATCCTCCTCTTAAACCACTAGAAGTCCTGCCAGCAAGGTAGGTACAATAAGGCAAATCTCAACAGCCGGTCAAGAGCGCCTTCTTGTGCTGTGCTTGGCCTCGCATAAGGAGAGAAGCCATGCCGATCTATGAATACAGTTGCAACCAGTGCGGGAAGCATTTCGACGCCACCCAATCCGTCCATGCCAGGGCTGAAGATACCCTCTGCCCACACTGTCACGCCCAGAGCGCCACACGGTTGCTGTCGGCATGCACTACGCAAGTGAAAGGGACTCACAAGACCGGCTTCGCCGAAATGAAAGCCTACAGCATGCTAGACGAACGGATGGACAAATTCGCCAAACTCCCGCCACTGATGGGCAAACGTGCCGCGCCGCCTGCCGCTCCCTCTGCTGACCCTACGACTGGCGGGACGACGGACCAGTGAACCAACTATAGCCTGTACGTGATTACGAGTCCTTCGTTCCCTGCCCACCAGAACCCCATGGAGATTACATGGTGGCGAGACTCTTATTCTCCTTAAGCCTGAGCCTCCTGTGTACCTTCGGGATAGGGTTTGTCACCCGAGCGGAAATCGTCGGGAACCTCACCATCGCAGGCAATGGGCCTGAGCTGTCAACGATTGAATCCCTCGCCCACGCGTTTGAAAAAGCCAACCCCCGGGCCTACCTTGATATCCTCTGGGACAGCAATTCGAGACCAATTGAGATGGTAAAATCTGGCCAGGCCCACATCGCCGTGACCGGAACTGAAGAGCCAGGCTTCTCCGCAATACCTATCGCGTGGGATGGCATCGGAGTCCTCGTACATCTCTCCAATTTTACGAAAGAAGTCACGAAGCAACAGGTGGCCGACATTTTCTCTGGAAGAACCAAGCTGTGGTCAGAGCTTGGAGGCCCTGAGACGAAAATATTGGTCATCGATCGGTCTCGAAACCAGAATCTCCGAGATGCCTTTGAATCCCAGCTCGGTATACCCGGCAGGATCACTGGGGCTGCCAAGACCATCGGTCCCGATGAACAGGTCGTCAAGACGGTCGTGGGAACACTACCGCCTCTCTCTGCGGTCGCTTACCTTTCCTTGAGCCAGGGATTGTCTGTTGTCTCAAGCGGTGTCGCCGTCAGACTCTTGCCCATCGACAAGGTCGAGCCGGAGGTCCCCACTGTCAAAGACGGCCGCTACCCGCTTCGCCGTCCCGTCCTTTTCCTATCCAAAAAAGAGCCGAATGCCCTGACAGAAGCATTCATCCAGTTCGTTCTATCCCCTGCTGGTCAACAGCTCATTGCCGAGACATATGTCTCAATCAATGAGAAATAGTCCTATGTCATGGTTCTTGAAGGAGGTGCCTATGCAAATGAGGAGAGCGTGGTGGTTGATGTCACTGGGATTCCTTATCGCGTCGGTTCCACCCATCGCCGTCTCTTACGCGGAGGAGCCAGGCGCCATGGTTGACGGCGCAGGATTCACGCTCTACGGTACAGAATCGATCAAGGGGTTCGATGCCGGAAAAGTCGAACGAGACCCTGTCTGCGATCAGAGTAAGCGCCCGCGAATCTCCAAAGTCGAACCGGATGAAGCCAAGCCTGGGGATAAAGTTGTCATCACGGGCGAGAATTTCGGCACAAAGGAGTGTTTTCATGCTGTGACCTTCAGCTCAGCCTCAAATAAGTCAGTGGAATTCAAGTTTATGAGCGACTCGGCGATTGAAGCAACGGTACCGGATGCAAAAGCGGGGATGTCATTCGTGATTATCGTCGCAGGCGGCGGAAGCGCCCAGTCAAAACCGGTCTTGATCAAATCCAAGTAGGCTCGATCAACTAAGCAAGGCGCTGAGCCAGCGACAATCGTGCCAATAGCCCCAAAAATTGGCCTGGTTTCTCCCTACGTCCCTCGACAGGACTCCTGATCCTATGCTAGTTTACGCCCTCATTTTTGCCTGATATTTCATAAGAGTCTCGAAAGATCTGAAGAGACAGGGACCGGTATGTTTAAGAAAATTCTTGTCGCCAATCGCGGCGAAATCGCCATGCGGATTATCCGCGCCTGCCGCGAACTCAACATCGCTACTGCAGCCATCTACTCCGAAGCTGACTCGACCGGGATCTATGTCAAAAAAGCGGACGAGGCCTACATGGTTGGCCCTGGACCGGTCAAAGGTTTCCTGGATAGCCAGCAGATCGTCGACCTGGCACAACGGATTGGCGCCGATGCCATCCATCCAGGCTACGGTTTTCTTTCAGAAAATCCGCAATTTGCACAACTGTGCCACACCTCTGGTGTGACCTTCATTGGCCCATCACCACAGGCCATCGACTTGATGGGAAGTAAGATCAAGGCCCGCGAGCTGGCCAGGCGGATCGGGGTTCCAATCGTCCCTGGGACCGAGGGCGGCATCACTGAAATAACGGACGCCCTGTCCTTCGCAAGGGACACCGGCTATCCTATCATGATTAAAGCGAGCGCGGGCGGCGGAGGACGCGGCCTCCGAGTCGTACGGTCTGATACGGAGCTCCGTGAGAACATGACGGTTGCCTCACGGGAGGCTCAAGCTGCCTTCGGCAATGGAACAGTCTTTCTTGAGAAGTATATCGAGCGACCACATCACATCGAATTTCAGATCCTGGCCGACCGGCACGGGAATATCATCCATCTGGGTGAACGCGATTGCTCGATTCAGCGCCGGCATCAGAAACTCATCGAAATTGCCCCATCCTTGATTCTCACCCCGCGTCTGCGTGCCGAAATGGGTGAGTCAGCCATCGCCGTTGCCAAGGCTATCGAGTATGACAATGCCGGCACCGTCGAGTTTCTCCTCGATCAGGACAACCGCTATTACTTCATGGAGATGAACCCTCGCCTCCAAGTGGAACATACAGTGACCGAGCAGATCACGGCAATCGATATCGTGCGTCATCAGATTGCCATTGCAGCAGGCATCCCTCTTGAGATCTCGCAACAAGAAGTCACGCTCCAAGGCCATGCGATCCAGTGCCGCATCAACGCGGAAGACCCCAAAAACAACTTTCGTCCCTGCACCGGTACGATCACAGCCTATCTCTCGCCGGGCGGGATCGGCGTACGTATCGATGGAGCAGTCTACAAGGACTATACGGTACCACCGTACTATGACGGCCTCTTGGCTAAACTCACCGTGCGCGGCAGGACGTGGGAAGAAACTGTCAGCCGCATGAGACGATCGCTCGAAGAATATGTCTTGCGGGGGGTGAAAACCACGATCCCTTTTATGATGGAGATCATGCAGGACCAGGACTTCATGGCAGGACATTTCGACACGTCCTATCTGGAGACGCACCCTGACCTGTTCAACTATCACGACTTTGAGCAGCCTGAGGATCTGGTGCTGGCGCTCTCTGCGGCCATTGCCGCCTACGAAGGGCTGTAGATAAAACCAATGACCAATTGTGAATGTTCATGAATTCTCCGGATTTATTGAACATTGAGCTCTCAACATTCCAAATTCTCATAATCGAATGACTGCAAAACCGAAGAAAAAAGCCAGTAAAAAACAGCCGCCACTGCAGATTGAGCCGGCGCCTGGCAAACCTATCCTGATCACCGACGTCGCCTTGCGCGACGGCCATCAGTCTCTCTTGGCTACGCGCATGCGGACGGAGGACATGCTGCCGATCGCCCAAAAACTCGACGCTGTCGGCTATTGGTCGCTCGAAGTTTGGGGTGGCGCCACTTTCGACACCTGCCTCCGTTTCCTCAAAGAAGATCCCTGGGAACGGCTCCGGGCGCTACGGGCCGCCATGCCCAATACCAAGCTCCAAATGCTGCTCCGCGGTCAGAACCTGGTCGGCTATCGGCACTATGCCGACGATGTGCTGGAACGATTCATCGAACGGTCCGCGGCAAATGGCATTGATGTCTTTCGTATCTTCGATGCATTGAACGATGTCCGCAATATCGAACGGGCTATGCGAGAGGTAAAGGCCTGCGGCAAACATGTCGAAGCCGCCATCAGCTATACGGTTAGCCCCGTCCACAGCGTGGACCGTTTTGTCGACATGGCCAAAACACTGGAGGATTTGGGAACCGATACACTCTGCATCAAAGACATGGCCGGACTCTTGGCTCCACTCGACGCCTATCATCTCGTACGCCGGATCAAAGCGGCGGTCAAGGTCCCCATCCATTTGCATTCACACTACACCTCGGGAATGGCCTCGATGACATCCCTCATGGCGATCCTCGGGGGGCTGGACATGTTGGATACGTCCATCTCGCCGTTGGCCGGCGGCACTTCGCATCCGTCGACGGAGACGCTGGTGGCCTCGCTGCGCAACACCCCATACGACACGGGGCTGGACCTTGCATCGTTCCTCCCGATCACCGAATACTTCCGCACCGTACGACGAAAGTATCGGCAGTTCGAAAGCGAGTTCACTGGGGTCGATGCCGAGATCCTCACCTCCCAGATTCCCGGTGGCATGCTCTCGAATCTTGCCGCTCAATTGACTGAACAGAATGCGCTCGATCGGATGAAAGAAGTTCTGGATGAAGTGCCGCGTGTCCGAAAGGAACTGGGCTATCCCCCGCTGGTCACCCCAACCAGTCAGATCGTGGGCACCCAAGCCACGCTCAATGTCCTGACAGGCGAACGGTATAAAGTCATTACCACGGAAACCAAGAACTACTTTCTCGGACTCTACGGACGGGCGCCAGGGCCTCTCGATCGCGACATCATGGCCCGAGCAATCGGGGACGACCAGCCGATCAAGACGCGGCCCGCCGATCGCTTGGAGCCTGAACTCGAGGCCATCAGAAACGATCTGCCCGCCTCGGCCACCACGGTGGAAGATCAGCTGTCGTTCACCCTGTTTCCTGCAATCGCGCGAGACTTCTTTGAGGCGCGCGAGAAAGGAGACTTGACACTGGAGCCCCTTGAAGGCTTCTCGTCGAGTGGATCCGCCGCGGCCACCGAACTCCACTTGGCCCCGGCAGAATTCAACGTCACGGTTCACGGTGAAACCTACCATATAGAGGTATCCGGTTCCGGACGGAAGGTCGACGGCCGTAAACCCTATTACATCCGAGTCAACGACAAACTCGAAGAAGTCTCGTTGGAACCGATCCAGGAGATTCTGGCCGGAGTGCCGGAAGCTCCCGACGCCGGTACTGGCGCCAAACCCAAACGGCCCAGGCCATCAAAACCAGGGGATGTAGCCCCCCCAATGCCTGGTCGCGTCGTCAAAGTGCTCGTCAAGATCAATGCTGTGGTCAAGGCCGGTGCCCCCCTGCTGATCATCGAAGCCATGAAGATGGAGAGTCAGGTCCCGTCGCCGATCGACGGAAGAGTCACCGCCATCCTGGTCGCCGAGGGCGACAACGTGAAGACGGATGAAACGGTCATCCAGTTGGAGTAATCAGACAGCCCCGCATACCTCCGGTCGTGCATGCGGGCATCGATATTTGACGCTGTGTCTTGTGAGTGTGTTGTGTCACATCATGACCGCCTGCTCCTCTCCATCGTCGATTCCAGCGCAGTTTGACGCCATTGAGCGCATGCCCATTCACACCGTCCTGGTCCACGACCAGCGGATCGCGTATCTGGATGTCGGCACAGGCCCGCCGGTCATCCTGATCCACGGTTTCGGGGGATCGATGTGGCAATGGGAATATCAGCAGCATGCGCTGGCGCAGCATTTCCGCGTCCTCACGCTCGATTTGCCCGGCGCAGGATTGTCCGATAAACCTGAGATCGACTACCGGCCGGATCAGATGTTGGACTACTTTGTCGGATTCATGGACGCCGTGAAGGTTCCGCAAGCCACGTTAGTCGGGAATTCCATGGGCGCCGGGTTAGCCATCGGCATGGCTCTGACACATCCCACACGGGTCGCCAAACTCGTCCTGATCGACGGCTTACCGCAACACGTCATGGAGAAACTCACCAGTCCGTCGGTCAGGCGGGCCTTAGAAACCAGTGCGCCGTCTTGGCTCGTCTCATTCGGTAGCATGCTGTTCGGCGGACTGATGACCGAGTCCATCTTACAAGAAATCGTCTATGACCCGGCACTGCTCACACCAGCCGTCATCGAACGATCCAATCGAAACCGTCAACGCCCCGGACTCATCAAACCCATCCTCACCGTCAGAGAAAACCTTCCGCTATGGGAATCAGGATTTGCGACACGCCTCGGTGAAATTACCCACCCAACGCTGGTAATCTGGGGGCAAGAGGACCGGGTGTTCCCAATTGCCGTAGGCGAAGAACTCCACCGGACGATCAAGGGGTCACGATTTATCAGCATAGCCACTGCAGGACACATCCCGCAGTGGGAACGGCCGGATGTGGTCAACCAGGAACTCATTACCTATATTCAGCGTGTCCGACATTGACCATGACGCGTGATGCGCGAAACCGGCGAGAAAGACACGATGTGGACAAATTGATGTCCTATCTCGTTTGGCCTGTTTCACTCGACCTGCCTGTCTCGCGCGGGGATCCAGCAGATCCGCAAGGTTGGGCTGTACCGTCATCGCTTCTTGCTCGTGACACGAACACAAACCGGCATGTTCTTGATAGAATAGGCACCGTTACTTCACCAAGGAGGGTAGGATGAGAGCAGCACATCAGATGATCTTTGGAGCCGCACTGTGCGTGGCGCTTGGGCTCACCGGATGCGGAACGACCGGCGGAAGCGGTTTTAACTACAAGAACATCACTGTCGCTGACGGCAGCGCCGTGGCAGGGGATGGCAACAGGGTCCTCTTCAAGGGAAAACCCCTAGACCTTTCAGGAACCAGCATTAAAGTCGGTGACCCCCTCCGGGAGGTGAATCTGACTCAGACCGACCTGTCGGAGATCTCCATTACCGACACAAAGGGGAAGGGCAAGGTCCGGATCATCAGCGTCGTTCCGTCACTCGACACGCCGGTCTGCGAACAACAGACCCACTATCTGAGCGAGAAGAACAAAGGCCTCGATAAGATGGTCGAACTGGTCACCGTGAGCCTGGACACCCCTTTTGCACAAAAACGATTCGCAGGAGATGCCCGTATCACCAACGTGACCTTCCTCTCGGACCATCGAGGTGCTGAATTCGGAATGACCTATGGACTGTACCTCAAGGGCCCCCACGTTCTAGCACGTACCATCATGGTGATCGATGCCCAGAACACTGTGCGGTATCTGCAGGTCACTCCCGAACTGACCCAGCTGCCGAACCTGGATGAAGCCTTCGCTGTGGCCAAGTCATTGGTCACCGGAAGCTAGGCCGAGAAAGGACAGGGTCGAAGTTGAGACCGACGCCATACTCTCTGAGGTTCCGCGTTCGCGGTGTGGACATTCGAACGCGGAGCCTCCAACGGTTCTCTCAACATCCGAACGTCAGCCTGTATCGGCAGGACGCCTGATGGGCCAGTACGATCTCCTCGTCATAGGGACTGGGCCAGCCGGCCAGAAGGCTGCGGTCCAGGCCGCCAAGCTCGGCAAAAAAGTCGGCATCATCGAGCGCAAAGAAGTCGTCGGCGGCGTCTGTACCAACACCGGCACCATCCCTAGCAAATCTCTCCGCGAAGCGGTCCTGTATCTTGCGGGGTTCCGTCAACGCACCATCTATGGAGCCACCTATCGCCTGAAAAAGACCATCACAATCGAAGATCTCGCCTTTCGAGCCAACCATATCATCAAAAACGAAGTTGAGATCGTGCAGGACCAGATGGCCCGCAATGGCATCGATCTGATCTATGGAGAGGCCCGGTTCCTTGATCCCCACTGGCTCCTCGTTCAACAGGCCGGTGAATCGATTGAGCATCATGCGCATGTCATCGTCATCGCCGTCGGGACCGAACCAGCTCGGCCAGCCGACATTCCCTTTGACGAAGACACCATCATCGATACCGACGGTTTTCTCAGGCTCAAACATCTTCCGTCATCGATGGTCATCGTCGGCGGCGGCGTGATCGGCACAGAGTACGCATCGATCCTCGCCATGATGGGCGTGCCGGTCATTTTGATCGACAAGCGGCCGCGCTTGCTGGAATTTATCGACGCCCAGATCATCGACGCCCTGCAACAACACATGACGGACATCGGTGTCACGCTCTACCATGAAGAAGGCGTGGTTGCGATCCGAAAAGAGCCAGACGGACAGATCACGGTCTCATTGACACATCGGCCACCGATCAGCACGACGACACTCATGTATGCCATCGGCCGCATCGGCGCAACGAAGCCCTTGAACCTGGAAGCCATCGGCATCACACCAGATCCACGCGGCCGCCTTACCGTCAACGAACACTTCCAAACATCAGTCCCCCATATTTATGCCGTCGGCGACGTCATCGGCTTTCCCGCGTTGGCCTCCACCTCCATGCAGCAAGGACGCCACGCCTCCTGCCACGCCTTTAACCATCCCGACAGCACCGACACAGACCTCCTGCCCTACGGCATCTATGCGATTCCGGAAATTTCCACGGTGGGGCGGAACGAGGAAGAACTGGCCAAGGCAGGGATTCCCTATGGGGTCGGCATCGCACACTATCGGGAAATTGCCCGTGGACAGCTCATCGGCGATGAAACCGGTATGGTGAAACTGCTCTTCCATCGCCACACCCGCGCACTCATGGGCGTCCATGCCATCGGAGAAGGGGCCACGGAGCTCATCCATATCGGCCAAGCAGTCATGGCGTTCCAGGGCAAGATCGACTACTTCATCGATACCATCTTCAACTACCCAACCTTGGCAGAATGTTATCGAGTCGCCGCGCTGGACGGCATCAATCGTTTGCCGAGGCCTTGGGCGCCGCACGAATGAAATTCGTGACGCGAATCTCGTACCGCATCGAGGAGCGTGCGACACACACGTCACGCCGGACGCTTATCTAACAAGAGGTATGCACATGTCATTTTCTGACCATTTGCGTAAGGTGGCCCAACCGATATGGGACGCGCAGCTCACCCATCCGTTCGTCGTCGCGTTGGGCAAGGGGACCTTGCCGGAACGCAAATTTAAGTACTACATCCTGCAAGACGCGAGATTTCTCGGCGACCTCGCCCGTGTGTTTTCTGCCGCAGCGATGAGAGCGCCGGATTCGGAGTCGGCCTTGCGTCTCACAACGCTGGCTGAGGAAACCATTGTCGTCGAACGCAGCCTCCATGAAGGGTACGGGTCACGGTGGAAGATGAGTGCCAAAGCGATGAGGGCCGTGCCCATGGCGCCGACGAACTACGCCTATACGCGACACATGCTCACGGTCGCCCACACAGGCTCGGCAGCAGAGGTCACCGTCGTCGCACTCCCCTGCGCCTGGATCTACTGCGTCGTCGGACAACATCTCTTGAAACAGGGCCCGCCAAAACAAAATCATCCCTACCGGGACTGGCTCATGCTCTACGCCTCACCGGAGTTTGCCGAAGTGCAGCGCTGGATGAGGAGCAAAGTCGATCAATGGGCCAAGACAGCGGGCAAGGAGGAAAAGCTGCGGATGGAAGAGTCGTTCGTCGCCAGTTCGCGATATGAATGGATGTTCTGGGAGATGGCGTGGAACGAGGAGAAGTGGCCGGTGTAAGAGGCGGGGCTGCAGGTGAAAGCCCCTGTGCTCGCAGAACGCGCACGATGAAACAGTGCTCGTCCGATGCGCGCACGATGGAGCACTCCACCCACAGCCCCTTAGAGTCCACGGCCACAGGGATGGGAGGAGTAAGGGAAGGGGGTTGGACGCGCGCAGTTTGGCCCAGCCCTGCTACCTACCCGATGACAACCACCGGCCAGGAGAGAGAGAGAGAGAGAGGAAAAAGAAACTGAACGACCACGGTGAACCGGAGGTGCAGGCAGCGGGGTCGGGGTTGCTAGGCTCTCTCGCTGGACAGGTCATGCACGCTGAGTATAATGTGCGAGCGCGTCGAACTTTCTCTCTATCTCAAAGGATTGCTCCCCGGGAATGAATCGTCTATTGATCATGGTCCTGATTGGCGTTTCGGCTCTCTGGGCGCTTCCGGTTTATGCGGGGTTGTCGTATGAGGAGAGTCTGAAGCAACTGACGGAGGGTGTGATCGCTGATGCGGTGAAAGCGAAGAGGGGGCGGCTGGCACTGGTGGACTTTACGAACGCCAAGGGCACCGTCACACCGATAGGGAGATTTTTAGCGGAGGAATTGGGCACACAGATTCTGGTTGCCGGCGAACTCAAAGTTGCCGACCACACCATAGTGGGCTCGACGTTGAAAAAAATCCACGTCACGCAATTCGAACCGGCTCAGGCTCACGCGGTCAAGCAAGCCGCCAAGGCCGTGGATGCCGATGTATTTGCGACCGGTTCGTATCTGGAATCACCGGACAGTTTGCGAGTGACGGTGAAGCTACTGAGCCCCAGCACCGTTCAGTCATTAGGGGCCACACGCGGCACTCTTCCTAAAACCGGTCCGCTGGCGGAACTGATTAAGGAGACGAACAAGCCGCCTGTGGTAAAGGTGGATCTCTCCGCCAAGCCGGCGCCACCGCCTGGTCTCGGGTTCCATAGTAATGAACAGTATCAGCTGGTGGTGACCGCCCTGCACAAGCGAAATACACAGCTCTCAGCCGATCTCACAATCGAGAATAAATCTTCGCGCAACATCAAAGTCCTGTGCCTGCTGCAAGACACCGTGCTCGAAGATAATCAAGGTACGCAGTGGAAGTTGGCGGTGGAGAACAATCGCGAAGGGCTCTGCATGCGCGGCATCGAACTCTCTCCACGAGGAAAAGCATTGACTATCCTGACATTTTCCGCTGCGACCGATGCGACCGAGAGCCGACTGACTCTTCATTATCACGAGAAGGCCACGGCTGAATCAGTTGCAGCCCCTCCAGCAACAATCGACGCAGTGCCACCACCTTCTAATTGACAGGCACATGAACACACAGACAATCAAACAGGTCTTGACCATCGCCGGCTCTGATTCTGGTGGAGGCGCGGGGATTCAGGCGGACATCAAGGCGATGTCGGCCAACGGTGTGTTTGCCATGTCCGTGATTACCGCCGTCACGGCGCAGAATACGGAAGAGGTGACCGACGTCTTCGAGCTGCCAACTTCAATCATCGCGGCGCAAATCGATGCTGTGTTCGACGATTTCGACGTGGCGGCGGTGAAGACCGGCATGTTGTCCTCGGCGGCGATAGTCGAGGTCGTCGCACGATTGCTGAAACCTCAACATGTCGCAAAGCTCGTCGTAGACCCAGTCATGGTCTCGAAGACTGGCCATGCGTTGCTCAAGCCGGAAGCCATCGACGCCGTGAAGACCCAGCTCTTCCCCTTGGCATTGCTCGTCACCCCGAACATCCATGAGGCCCAGCAATTGTCAGGCATTGAAATTAACACACTCGCGGACGCACGCCGC
>DATNCR010000188.1:0-4087 GCA_035607135.1 Nitrospiraceae bacterium | reverse complement strand
CAGAGAATACTTCACACACACGCCATCGTTTTCTTGGATTCCAAAACTGGCGATGTGTTAGAAATCATTTACTCAGAGGAGTAAGCGACTCCAATCCACAAGGTCTTCTCGCCTCACATGGTTTCAAACCTCCCAAAAAGTTCTCCCGCCACAGAGTGGGTTCCCAACGCGGGATCGACTGGAAAATTTGGGGTGATAGGGGGTCTCTGAACAGTCAATTTGCGTGTTAATAGCGTGTTAGAACTGGGGAGCAATTGAGGGAAATGGAGGGAAAGTCCAGGCTCATCGAGGAAACAATGAAACACCGAATCACCTGATGTAGAGCGGGGATTGCCCATGTCATCAACGACTTGAGCAATCCCCTGATATCAGCTTAGAAGGCTGATGCTCTGTCTCTCACCCGTAAATGGCCGACACGTCAGACACCGAACCCTTGGAGTTCTTGGATCAGAGCAACCAGGACCGATCAAGCCAAAATGAGCAGGCGAAAAGCAGCTCCGTGCGGCATTGAAGGTGTTTCGTGCTGTAGTGCGCTAGTTTCTCCAAGTTTGGTAGCTTCGCAGTAGCCGGCCCGGTTAGGCCATTGAAATTGCACAGTGGTTTCCTCGGCCCGCTGATACACTATCAATTCATCCATAATTCCCATTTTATGGATGCGAACTCGTGCCGAGGCTCCGAATAGCTTTGGCATTGGCAAACCTGTAACAACGTAGTGACATCCAGCAAGAATTAGAAACACACATCTATTCCGACATGTGCGCCGGAGACCTCCGACAATCGCCAATAATGAATTTCTTAAAGATCAATTGTGGCGTTTCAACGGGATTGAGGTACAACAGGGCAACCAACCAGAGAAGTAATGAATGGAAGGACATTTGCCGGGCCAATGTGTGTTGGGGTCGATGATCCCGCGACAGCACAAGCACATGAGGAGACTGGCATCCTCATGGGATCACTTTGAATAAGTCCGAAGTGGTTGGTCAGCGTGTGGGGCCGGACAAGAATCGCCTCAAACGGGCCAACGATGATGGAACGTCTGTTTCGGTCTCGACTTGAATACGAGTGAGCAGTTGTTGTCTTTGGATCGTCAATGCTTGTATCTGCTCCGGCGTATTGGCCGTCGCCAAGGCTTGATTGGCGGTATCGAGCTGTTGACGCAGTTGATCGGTTTTGATTCGAAGCGAGATGAGTTCCTGTTTTGCGAGTTCATTTTCGCGGAGCGAGGCGATGGCGTCAATGACTTCATGTTCATCGGCTTGTGCCGTGAGATCAACGTGAATGACGATCTCGCCGTCTTCGAGGCGCGTGCTGATCTGCTGATCGAGCACCGTCAGAATCCCCGCGGTGTAGGTCCGAATCTCATCGCGCGTGATGTCCAGATTTTTGACCTCAGTGGTACTTTCCAGATAAATCGCGACTTCCTCGAGCGCTTGCCGTTTGGCATAGTCCATGGCGAGCCGAGTGGCATCGATCCGCGTGTCATGGTCACTCATACGATATTCACCGGAGGATCGCATGACGCGAAGCATTGGTGGTAGAGGAGGCCTCGCTACGGGCGGTGAGACTCCCAACTGCAAGAGGACGGCTTGATCGCGGTATTTCTGGGGGATCTGATACAGCTCAGTGGTGAAATTCAGCGTGCCCGAATCATCCGTATAGCGATAGATCTCATTGCTGGCGAACGCCGGAGTGGCCAGGCTGAGAAGGCAGAAAACGAAGACCCAAGAAGACGAGGCCATGAGAGGCACCCCGCGTCCATCGTACCACATAGGCCATCGCATTCTCTGATTGGGACGGTGGGCGATCAATCGGGTGAGGGCCTGTCTCCGCGGGGAAAGTGTGAGATAGGCCACGAGTGGCCGTGGCTGTCGAAGCCCAGGTGCTTGAACTTCGAGCCAAGGTCATGGCATGAGGAAGATTGCCCGGACACTCCCTATGGGAAACTGCCCCGTTCAACGCCTCGCAGGCTGAACGGATAAATCGCCATGCCAGAGCGGGGAACGGCCTCCTCCCTGCACATCGTTACCTGAGACATGTGTTCCCATTTATTTCTCCCATCCGAATGAACCACACAGAGGTTTGACTGGGACGTCCCTCGCGAATGTCTCGGCACTCAAGTTGCTTGCGACGGGAGTGGGAACGGGAACGGCACATTCCGCATGCGGTCTTGCGCCATCTTCACGAGACCGGGCCGATGAATTGGTCAGGGACTGACCGCTTTGATCGCGGGGCCACAGGCGAAATCGGAGCGATCCTTAAAATTTCGGCACAGTTCAACATTACTGAGGCAGGTCGGGAGTGGCTTTGATTACGAGTAGTAAGCCATCCGCGATGCGATCAGAGGGAACGTAGGGCTTTCGAGAGGGGAACTCTCAACGCAACGACCAAGGAAACTCTTCAGATACGCAGTACCGCGTGGATCACGCGGTTCACTGAGGGACGGTGGACCATTGAAGTGGGCCACAGCCAGGAGAGCGTGACACGCACGGAGGATGGATTACGAGATCTACATGAACGCGACGCGATAAGCCGACCGAGGCATATCAATAGAAGGAAGCGTGCCACCGCGCACTGGCCTCAAGAACGAAGGAGCATGGGCAAGGCGAATGGACCTTGAGAACGCTGGGTTGGTCCATCTCGCTGAGGATGACTCTGCAAGAACGTGGGGTGCAATTTACAGTCATTTGTTTCAGGACGGAATAGGTGAAGTCGAGGGAGACACTAGGCCGATTCGCGCATGGCAGATACCTTCTCACGGTCGACGCAGACGGCACCGCGAGAATAACACCGTGGTGGGGTCTGAGGGAACTCCAAAGATGCTTCTAACATTCGGGGGAAAGCATGGCAACCCATGCTTCCATTCCAGACTACGAACGAGAGTGGACAAGGCGGAAGGCACTTCCATACGCCATACTCAGGAGCCTTTCTAACCTTCTGCATTCTGTGCTGGGCATAAAAAATGGAAATCCTTCTAACAGGGTTCTGCTGCTATGACATCGATCCCTAAACTCGTGGGTGCCTTTTCACCGCTCATCCTCCTCCTGGCTCTCAGCGGTTGCCAGTCCATCACGGGGAAAACGGCTGGTAACCCGAGCAGCGACGTGTCGATTTCCAATGCGGTGCAGGCGAAATTGATGACAGACCCACGTTCGGGCTTCCCGCGTATCAATGTCGACACAGTCCGCGGTGTGGTGACGTTGAGCGGGATGGTGGAAACCGAGGCCCAGCGGGATCAGGCGGAACGGCTTACCCATCAAGTGGCGGGCGTCCTTAAGGTCGAAAATAATATACAAACTCAAAACCAGCCTAGACATTCTTCCAACGCGGAACAGGCTCATGAGAGGAAAGCGGGTATACCTCCATGGTAGTAGGAGGACACCACGTCACACCCATGTTCGGGGTGCCGGTAAGGAGCTGGCGACCTGGCGTCGCCGACAACCCTCTGGGGAGCTGTCACGTCATGTGCCGGTGTACTTGTGTTCTTCACCTCAAACCGAGGAGGCCATCTATGAACGCTCGAAGCCCCAACGTCTCGCCCATGAAAGAGCCAGTCCTGTTGCATGAACCTGAGTCTATGCAGAAGTATTCGGATGAAATGAGGGAACAGATCGCAAACAAAGCCTATGAACTCTATGAAAAACGGGGGCGAGAGGCGGAGCGCGACGTGGAAGATTGGCTTCAAGCAGAGAAACTGGTCCGCCAGGAGATGATTGGAGAAGAGGTCGGGTTGACCTAGCCACTCGATGAGCGAAGCACCCACATCCCGCCACAAGTTTTTCGAGTCGATCTGAGTGCTGAACAGGCCATCTTGACTGCTTGTAGCCTCATGGCAAGGATTCCACAAAACGGGGGCGGTCAGCACTGCCGGGCAGGGAGCAACTTCTGTAAGAATGCGAATGCTGCGGGTTCATCTGACAGCGGTGCACGCCGGTCATAGACACGCCCATAAACCGTTTGGCCTGAGGTGAGGTGTCACCACGGGCTGCGTTAATGTACACGCCGTACAGAATTCTTCAGTATAGATCATGCGACACTCAAATGAGACGCTGACATCCGAAGGGGCTGAACGTATACGTAAAAGCGAACC
>DATNCR010000176.1:0-3895 GCA_035607135.1 Nitrospiraceae bacterium | reverse complement strand
AGTTGTTGGAGCGGTGCATCCGGATTCGGCACCTGACCGTAGAACGGCACGGCTGCCTTGACGTCTCTATTCACACAGGGCAGCATGAGCGCATAGGATCCTCCCATACAGAAGCCGGTTACCCCGATCCTGGTCGAATCCACTTCAGGCACGGATTTGAGATAGGTGACCGTCGCATTCAAATCTTTGAGGCCATCGTCCTGTTGCAGGGTGTTCATGAGCTTGCCCGCTTCGCTGGCATCGGTCGTGAGCACGTGCCCAAGCCGCGAATACAGATCCGGCGCGATGGCGACGTACCCTTCACTGGCAAAGCGTCGTGTCACATCCATGATGTGTTCGCTCAGTCCCCACCATTCCTGAATGACAATGATCGCGGGTCGTGGCTCTTTAGTCTGCGGTGCTGCCACATAGGCCCGCATCGTCACCTTGTCGCTAGGATACTGGACTCGTATTTCTCTGATTGACTCGGCCATGGGTCACCTCGCTGATAAGGGCGTAGTGATACGCCATCTGCTCTCAGGAGCCCGCCACCATCATCTCTGCAAGCTTCACCGTCGGACTGGCAATGCGACCACGAAACACAAGATCACTGCCGATCATCTCAATCCCCGCAAACATGTCTTTGAGATTGCCCGCGATCGTGATCTCTTCCACGGGATAGGCCAACTCGCCACCTTCGATCCAAAACCCGGCAGCCCCCCGTGAATAATCACCGGTCACCATGTTGATGCCGAAACCGATAAGGTCCGTGACATACAGCCCTTGTTTCATCGTCTGAATAATCTCTTGGGCCGTCTTCGTCCCCGGCGCAAGATAGAAATTTGTGGGACCGACCGAGGGATTTTCACCGACACTGCGCGAGGCATTGCCCGTCGACGCCAACCCAAGTTTCCTTCCAGAATAGGTATCGAGCAGGTAGCTCTTCAACACCCCTCGCTCCACCACTGTCGTCTTCCTCGTCGGCAAACCCTCCCCATCGAACGGGCGAGAGCCCAGCCCCCCGACCACTCGTCCATCGTCGTACACCGTGACATACTCAGGGGCCAACGGTTTGTCCAATTGACCGGCCAAAAACGACGCTCCTTTATAGAGTGAATAGCCGGACACCGCGCTGCAGAGATTTCCCATGAGACTTCCAGCCGTTTCGGGATCAAACACGACAGGAACTCGTTGGGTGGCCACTTTCCTCGCTCCGAGCTTTCGGATCGTCCGCCGTGCCGCTTCCAATCCAACGACCTCCGGGGTATCCAGCTTCGCAAACTTCCGTTGCACCGCATACCAGGAGTCCCGTTGCATGGCCCCGCTCTCTGGATCGGTCGCGACAGGGGACGCCGACATTGAGAAACTGGAACTCTGGTACTCTCCCAAGAAACCGTGACTGTTACCCAGCACGACGCGCCCAGAGGAGGAATCGAAGTCACCCCCTTCAGAATTCGTCACACGCTCGTCTGTAGACATGGCAGCAGCCTCTACTCGTTTGGCCAATTCGATCTGCTGTTCCGTATTCAGTCGGGTGGGGTCAAAGAGATCCAAGTCCAGCTTCTCTCCCGCCATCTGATCTGCCGACGGCAAGCCGGACACCTGATCCTCAACAACGGCCTTCGCCAAAATACAGGTCTCGGCGACGAGTTGATTCAAGGAGTCCGCAGAGAAATCGGAGGTGGAGGTGCTTGCAGAACGTTTCCCGACGAATACACGTAAACCAAGGTGCTTCTCCCGCGCTTTCGTGAGGCGATCGACAGAGCCTAACCGGACCTGCACCGAAAAGGTTTCACCATCGGCAATAATGATATCCGCTTCCGTCGCCCCACTGCGCTTCGCCTTGACCAAGAGATCCAGAGCAAGTTGGCTATACCCATCGCGCTGTTGTATCTGCTGACTCATCACTGCGTCCCGCCCACGGTGATCGCGTCAATTCGAATAGTCGGCAGACCAACCCCTACCGGAACGGACTGCCCTTCTTTGCCACAGGTACCAATGCCCTCGTCAAGCTTCAGGTCATGCCCGACCATCGAGACTTTGGTGAGAATCTCCGGGCCGCTGCCGATCAACGTCGCGCCCTTGACGGGCCTTGTCACCTTTCCCCCCTCGATCAAGTACGCTTCGCTGGCAGAAAATACAAATTTCCCGTTGGTGATATCCACCTGCCCGCCACCGAACGACACGGCATACAGCCCGCGATCGACCGAACGGATGATCTCCTCAGGGTCCGACGTTCCCGCTAACATAAATGTATTGGTCATTCGCGGCAGCACCACGCTTTGATAACTTTCTCTCCGCCCATTACCGGTCACAGGAATGCCCATGAGACGCGCATTTAGTTTATCGGTGATATAGCCGCGCAATATCCCACGTTCGATGAGTACCGTTCGGCCGGTCGGAGTCCCTTCATCATCCATGTTGAGCGACCCCCGCCGGCCCGGCAACGTCCCATCATCGACGATCGTACAGACCTCAGATGCCACCCGTTTATTGAGGAGGTGAGAGAATGCGGAGGTTTTCTTGCGATTGAAGTCTGCTTCCAGGCCATGGCCAATGGCTTCGTGCAACAAAATCCCCGGCCACCCTCCGCCCAGCACAACCGGCATGACACCGGCCGGCGCCTCCACGGCAGAGAGGTTGAGTATCGCTTCACGTGCCGCCTCACGTGCAAACCGCAGATACCGGTCACCCTCGTGATAGAACTCAAATCCTACACGGCCACCCCCGCCGAACGACCCGGCTTGACGTTGGCCGTTCTCTTCGGCAATGCAGGTCACTTGCAGGCGCGAGAGCGGCTGCACATCCCCGATGAGTGTCCCATCCGATGTGGCGACCAGCACCACCTTATATTCCGTGTTGAACGAGGCCATCACATTCTTGATGCGTGGGTCGTACCGACGCGCTTCGGCATCGATCGCATTCAACAAGGACACACGATCCGCCGTCGCGACTTCGGCCTGTGCCCGTTCAATCGGATAGAGATCTCGCGTTGGGCGTTGGCGAACCGGCACCGCAACGGCTTCGGTCCCGCTCGGTGAATTGGCAATATAGCGGGCCGTATCGGCCGCGAGTTCAAGATCCTTCTTTGTCAACTCATCGGAGTAGGCGAAACCGGTTTTTTCTCCGGCTGTCGCTCGCACCCCGACACCTTGCGACACACTTTTCGTTGCACGCTTAACGAGAGATTCCTCCATCGAAACAGATTCGGACACACAGGATTCAAAGTACAGATCAGCATAGTCCACATCACGAACTTTAACCCGGCCGAGTGCCCCAAGTACTTCCCCTTCGGTCAAACCAAAGGACGTCAACTGAGCAAGTTCACCCATAATGCATTCATCCTCACGACGGTTGGCAGACTAAATAGACGGAGAATTATAGCTGATCGCTTTCCATAGGCGCAATGAGAGTTCGCCCAACTCATCGCTTTTACAGGACTTTTACGAAAATTTATTTGACATTCATTTCTCTCACCAGTAGACTTTAGTCGCCTACCACACGACCCTCGTGAGAAGGGATCATTACTAACAGTACGCGTATGGACACGAAAGACTCGTCGGCCGTGGACCAGCTATCCGTCGAAGAACTCGCCGGAAAACTCGAACCCGACCTCTTACCCAAGCACCTTGCCGTCATCATGGATGGCAATGGCCGCTGGGCAGAACTGCGGAGTCTTCCTCGCATTGCCGGTCATCGGGAAGGGATCAAGTCCGTCCGGGAGATGATCACCGGCTGCCTGGAACTCGGCATCCACGCCCTCACAATTTACGCATTTTCACAGGAGAATTGGAACCGTCCCATTCAGGAAATTTCCTCGCTCATGGGCCTGCTCGAATACTACCTCTCAACGGAACGAGCGAAACTCATTGAGCAAGGTGTTCGATTACGCACAATCGGCCGACTCGACTCTCTC
>DATNCR010000162.1:0-11252 GCA_035607135.1 Nitrospiraceae bacterium | reverse complement strand
GGCCTCGCCGCCTGAGAGCGTCGTCGCGGATTGGCCGAGCCGGAGATAGCCGAGTCCGATGGACGAGAGCAGGTGGAGTTTTTCCGTCAGCTTGGGCGAGCCGCTAAAGAATCCCTGGGCCTCTTCAGCCGTCATTTGCAACACATCATGAATCGTTTTCCCACGGTAGCGGATGGAAAGCACGTTCGGTGTGAACCGCTTTCCGTCGCAAGCCTCGCAAGTGGCATAGATATCTTCGAAGAAATACATCTCGAGCTTCTCGACGCCGCTCCCTTCGCATCGGTCGCACCGGCCTCCCGTGGTGTTGAAGGAGAAATGGCCCGGTGTCAGTCCGCGTCTCCGCGCTTCGCGTTCGGACGCGAAGAGGGCGCGCACTTCATCAAACGCTTTCAGATAGGTAATTGGATTCGAGCGGGGCGTTCGGCCGATCGGTTCCTGATCGATCAGCTTGATGCCGGTCAGATGTTCGATCCCCTTAATCGCGCGAAATTTCCCCATGGGCAGTGATTCGACACGAAAAGCACGGGCGACGGCCCGGTAGAGTGTGTCTTCGACCAATGTGCTCTTGCCGGACGCTGAGACGCCGGTGACGCAGACCAACATGCCGAGCGGAATACGGACAACAAGATCTTTGAGGTTGTTCTCGGAGGCTCCCGCTATTACGAGAAATTGTCCGTTTCCTTTTCGTCGAGATCGCGGGAGGGCAATCTCGTCCTCCCCACGGAGGTACCGCGCTGTGATTGCACGCCGGTCTGCGACGAATTCCCGTTGTGGCGCTGCGCAGATCACTTCACCGCCTTTCTCTCCGGACAAAGGGCCCAGTTCGACCAGATAGTCGGCGGCCAGCATCATCTGTCGATCGTGCTCGACGACGACGACCGTGTTGCCCTGGACTGCCAGCTCTCGCAGAATGCCGGCGAGTGTTGCAGTGTCACACGGGTGGAGACCGATGGTCGGTTCGTCGAGGACGTAGAGCGTGCCGACCAGGCGGGCGCCGAGTTGATTGGCCAAGGCTGCGCGCTGGGCCTCTCCGCCTGACAGTGTACGGGTTTGCCTGGCGAGCGTGAGATAGCCGAGGCCCACTCGTAGGAGAAAGCCAAGCTTGGCCGTCAATTGCCGGAGGATGTCCCGAGCGATCTGTTCTTCGTAGGGAGAGAGGGTGAGGGTTGTGATCCAGGCGGCAGCCTCTTCGATCGTGAGCGTAGAAAGCTCATGAATGTCGAGGGCTGCGATTTTCACGTAGCAGGCGTCCGATCTGAGCCGAGATCCTTCACAGGTTGGACAGGGGATAGGAGTTCTGTAGCGGCTGAGCAGTACGCGCACGTGCAGTTTGTAGCGCTTCCCTTCCAAGTACTCGAAGAATTGTTGTACCCCTTCCATTTTGCCTTCTCCCTGCCAGAGCATCTGCTGGATAGGCTGAGGCAGGTCTTTGTAGGGGAGCGTGAGGTCCACCCCGCGCCGTTTCATGGAGAGCAACATTTGCTTCTGCCACCAGTCGCCGCTGGGTTTGCTCCAGGGTTCGATCGCGCCTTGAGCCAGCGACTTGCCGTGGTCGGGGATGACGAGGTCGGGATCGTAGCGGAGAATATTGCCGAACCCCTTGCACTCAGGACAGGCGCCAAGTGGATGGTTGAAGGAAAAGAGAACGGGACGAACCGGTTCGAAGGTTCGTCCACATTGCTGGCAGCGAAAATCCGTACTGTAGGTCCGGGAGCCTTGATCGATGACTTCCACGCGACAGAGGCCCTCCCCCTCGCGAAACGCGGTTTCGACCGCTTCGACAAGGCGTGACCGGTTGTCCTCCCGGATCACGAGTCGATCAAGGATCACATAAAGGTGGTCCGGCCTGGTTTTTGGTAGGGTGTGGATTTCATGGAGCTCGAGGATCTCCTCGGCGCACCGCACTCTGGTGAACCCGCGGAGTAACAATGACTGGAGAAATGACTGCTCCTGTTTCGGCGCCGGTGCTGTGACAGAAAAGAGGATCATCGCTCGTGTGTCGGTGCAATGGTTCAAGAGATCGTCGACGACGCTGCCCGGATGAAAGCAGCGCGCATCAATGGCGCAATCGGGGCAGACTGGGTGGCCTACTTTGGCGAACAGGAGTCGCAGGAGGTCGGCAACCTCCGTTGTGGTGCCAACCGTAGAGCGAGCGGTCCGGATGGGATTTTTTTGTTCGATGGCAATGGCGGGCCGAACGTTGAGCAGCCGGTCGACATCGGGCCGATTGACCTTGTCGAGAAACATACGGGCATAGGTAGAGAGCGATTCCACATAGCGCCATTGGCCTTCGGCGAAGAGCGTGTCGAATGCGAGAGAGGACTTGCCGGACCCTGATACGCCGGTAATGGCCGTGACCTGATTGTGGGGGATGCGGAGCGAGATGTTCTTTAGATTATTTTGCCGTGCACCCTCGACGATAAGGTCGGCAGACTGGTTCTGAGGGAGAGGGCTGGGTTTCACGGCGCGCTCCAAGCGGGGTAAATACATGATCGTAGCGCGGACGAGCATGAATATCTACTCCGTCGGCGTCCGATCCGCTTCCTGCAGGGCGCGTCACTCAGCTCTCTCGAGATCGAAGGATTCAACGAAAGGTTTGGTGATTCCTTCAAAATGGTGAGAGGATGGAGGCCTTCACCAGGAGGGGAGTATGATTCTTTCGACAACACCGAGTATCGATGGGCAGAAAGCAGTCAAGTATTTGGGATTAGTCTCGGGGAATGCCATCCTCGGCGCGAACATCTTCCGGGATTTCTTCGCATCGATTCGTGATATCGTGGGCGGCCGTTCGGCGGCATATGAAGCCGAACTACGCAAGGCCAAGGACATTGCGCTGGACGAAATGCGCGAGCAGGCTCGTCATCTGGGCGCCAATGCCGTGATCGGCATCGATCTCGACTATGAAACGATCGGTGCCAACAGCAGCATGTTGATGGTCAGCGCCAGCGGCACAGCGGTTGTTGTGGAGCCACAGTAGGATCATGGAGCGCCTGCCTCAGGCAGAGTATCTTGGACTCGGTCGCCAATTGGCCCGCTTGCTGGGTTCCTGCCTTGAAGGAGCGTCGGGCGATCTGTTGCGTGAGCTGGCCCGAGCCTATGATCCTTCTGCGAATGAAGCACGTATCAGCGCTGAGGTGTTCCTGTTTCACAAGTACCTGCTCATGCAGTCTTGTGTCGGCGTATTTCCCGAATCGGAGGTCGACCACATCGTCGGGGGCTTCTGTGCCGCGCTCAATGAACGGGCTAGTGGGATGGAGTTCAGTCCTACGCGGCAGAAGGCGATGGAGCAAATGTGGCAGCTGCGGGCTGCGCAGTTTGACCAGCCCTTTGCCCAGGACCGAGTCGAGTTCCTCGATGAAGGATCAGGCCCTATCCACTGGAAACAGACAATCGTCCGGTTCTGTCAGAACGTGAAAGACATCGAAAATCCCCCAAATATCTGGGCCGGGGCCGATGGCCCATCCCAAGCAGCGAGCCGTTCTGTCACCGCAGCTCTCGATCACATGGTGGCGGCCCTCGGCGAAATCAATCGGCTCCACTTCAGCGGTACACGCTAGGCGGTATCTCCCGTCACAGAACATGTGATTCTAAACCGCTCAGGCGGTTGTTCTACCTCGACACCGTCTTCACCAGCCCCACGCAGCCCAGGTACAACGCGAGTGAGCTGATCATGGCGGGCCAGAAGCCGAAGTAGGGAACGCCTGCGATCATGGACACGACGTAGATGATCCAGGGCGGGACGAACCACAGCAAGTTTTTTGCGTAGCTGACAATCGCATCGTTGCCCCCGTTCAGATAGATCAGTACGAACGTAGCACCGGTAATGGCGGGGAAGGTGCTGGCAAAGGCGGCGAGAAACGATTTGCCTTGAGATCCGAGGTAGGTGGAGACGCTGACAATCGTCCCGCCGAGCAGAAAATACAGTACATACTTGCCGAATTCACCCATCTCTGTGCTCCTTGTTGAGAGAGTCTGATTGGTTCTATGACATCAATGCGAATCGTACGGCGCTGTACATCGCGATGACTTCGACCGCGTGCGCGACAATCGTGATGTAGAGATTATGCGTACGCAGCCAGATGATTCCCCATATGAGACCGTCCCATAGCGCGATCCAATGAAGGTGCTGGAAAGTATTCACCATGAAAGGGTCGAAAGCAAATAGCAATGCGCAGGTGATGAGGGCGAAAGGTGAAAGACGTTGGGTGATGCCGGCCTTCCGTAGCCCGGATTCAAGTGCGGCCAGCCGTCCGAGGAGAAATCCTCGAAAATTCAGTTCGACAAAGATGGCGATGCCACAGATGAACCAGGGGACCATGACCAAGAAGGGGAGTCGGCCATGAGGCGTGGTCTTGAGGAAGCTAATGTCATAGCCCAGATGCGGATAGATCGAGAGAATCACGAACGTATTCAGACAGCCGAGAAGCAGGCCTGTCAGTAGCCCCCAGCGTAGGCCATCCCGCACATTTCCTTTTGCCAGCCCAAGCCGAGATACACTGTCGCGGTTGTACGTGGCCCAAATTCCTAGGGCGAGATAGGCGAGGATTTGTGGCACGAACTGAATGAGCGTCTGTGCTTGGATCGCAGGGGGAAGGGTGTAGTAGGCCAGTGTTGAAGCGGTGGGGAGCAACGCCAGTGCTGCTCCCCGTTCTTCAGCCTGAGCCGATGTCGCGTGTGGACCAGGCTCACGCGTCATCATGGATGCCGTCAGTTCAACTGGAGATTATAACGTTCGAGTGTCGCGGCTTTGTGCCGCGCGAGATTGGAGAGCGATTTGTTGTAGTCGACCGTGGCGCGCAACTCGTTCCCTTGGGCCGTTGCGAGATCGCGTTGGAAGTCGAGGACAAAGCGAGTCGTGCTCAGTCCCACCTTCAGGCGCTCTTGCTCAGCCTGCAACTGTTTCTCGGCCATGATTCTCGCCGATCGCGTCGTTTCGATCCGCTTGAAATCCGTCTGGACGCGCCGGACCGCTTCGCGGACTCCCACGATGATTTGCTGCCGCACGCTGACAAGAGAGGCTTCTGCGTTTCTTGCCTCCAGTTGCCGTTTGTTATAGGTGCTCCAGGCTGCACGGTTTCCGAGGGGGTAGCTCAAGACGAGGCCCGCACCATAATTATAGAAATCGCCGCTGAAGTTCCGGCTCACGGAGTCACTGTAGTCTTTTCCCAATCCCGCAAGTCCCATTGTGCCTTGGAACGATAGAGTGGGAAGCAGCTGATTCTTGGAAAATTGTGTATTGAGATCGCTCGACTCCAAGTTCTTCTTCGCTTGAACGATTTCCGGTCGCTGTTCGATGGCCGTGTCGATGGCTTCTTCTAGACTGATGGGCTCGAGGGTGACGACCGGTTGGTCGAGCGGGGTCAAACGCAAGTCGTGACGCAGATCTTCTTCTCCAGGATTGAGTAATCTGCGCAACTGATCTTCCTGGTCTCGAATCGTTTTATCCGCAACCAGGACTTGCTCGACTCGTGACGCGACGGCGGCCTCGGCTTGCAAGACGTCGACGATCGACATGATGCCGGCCTTTGCCTTCGCGCGGTTGCTCGCCAAGAGTTCCTGTGCAGCTTTCAGGGCGGCCTCTGCGACTTTCAGATTTTCATTGGCGAAGACGACTTCCCAATAGGTTTGTTCCACCGTTGCCAGGACGGTGAGGACACGATCGCGAAAGACATGTTCCTCCACGATGGCATTATTCTGCGCGACGCGAATGAAGGTCTTCGTGACATCGATGCCGGCATTGCGGAGGAGCGGTTGCGTAAGGGTAAGTGCCAGACCACCTGTATAGGAAGGGTTGAATAGGAATCCGCCGGCAAGATTCTGGTTCACATTGGTCCGCGAGGGGCTATAGTTGAGGTCGATGTTGCCGCCGGTCAGGAGATTTGTCGTGGCGTCCAACGTGACAGATTCGGTGCGTTGATCAAAGAGAGTAATCCTGGTCAAATTGGGGCCGGTCGCGCCCAACACAGGTCGATTGAGTGGACTCGCACTTCGATTGAATTGACCGTTGACGCTCAACGTCGGGTCGAACCTGGCTTGTTCGACGGTGATGTCGGCCTGCCGGCTCTCCTTTGTCTGTCGGCTGATCGTGATGTCCAAGTTCTGCCTCAGTGCTTGAAGCGCTGCGTCGGCGAGGGAGATAGTTTCTCGTCGTTCTTCAGGCGCAGTCTTCCCGATTTCCAGCCCCCAACTGATCCCAGGTGACAAGATCAGGCTGAGGTAGACGGCATAGCGACATGTGTGCCACCATCTCTGTGTTCCGATACCGTGCTCCATAACGCCCCCTTATGATCGACAGGAAATAATCATTCATACTATAATGATTCCATGAGACTCTGTCATGAACTAAGTGCAATGAGATTTCAAGGCAACCAGGTTCTGGGTGTCGAAAGCCTGCCGGTGATATGTTGTCGGGTAATTGTTGTGCTCTTCCTGTTCCTGTTCGTGCTCCCTTCGGTAGACTCGCGAGTGTGGGGGCAATCCATTTCCAGCGTTCGTTCATTCGATGGTGGAGTCACGCCGTTGTTCACGCTGCCCGGTCCAGGGAATCTCTATATCGACAGTCAGGGTACGCAGGGTTTTCTGTACACCCCCGGGAATAATTTCGAATCGTTCAGTTTCCGGAACCCCACGACCGGGCAGGCCTGGAGCGGGGCCGTCACCACGCTCGGGCCGCAACTATCGATCGGACTGATCCAAGGCGCCAACCAGAGCGGTTCCCCGCTCGTCCTTCCAGGTCCTCCTCGCCAAACAGCGCCCTTGCCATCGATCCAATCAAACATTCTCGACGATATCCCATAACAGGCTCTATTTCTGAGCGTCCTGTAAAATGCTCCCTCATCCTCCCTGCCCCCTTGGTCCTTGATTCACAAATCACGCGCAAGAATTTTCCATCCTATTAGGGTGCATTTGCCAGTTGCCAGGTGAGGGTCAGGACATACCGAGCCACGGTTCGAAGAATCTCTGGATTGATCGTATCGGCGGTGTCGGTAGGCTGATGGAAGTGTGGGTGAACCCCACCGCTGACGACGGTGACGGTGGGCACTCCGGCCTCTTTGAATGGGACGTGATCTCCGCCGGGAAAGAAACCGAACAGATCCAGTTTGTCCGCAACTGCTGCCGACACGCCCGCGTCTGCCGCTATGGTTTTCTCCAGCCCCGTTACTCCAACAGTGAGTCGTCCGTTGCCGATCCCGGCGTGATCGATGTTAATCATTGCCTTGGTCACGGTTATGGGTACAAGCGGGCGGTCGACATAGAGTCGAGAACCGACCAGACCTTGTTCTTCTCCACTAAACGAAACAAAGAGAATGGTCCGTTTAGGCTCTCCCGAAGTTTCAGGCAACCTGCCCGGTCTTGTGGGACTGTTGAAATGTGCGCTGAGGGTGGAGAGAGTACGGGCTACCTCCAACATCACGGCAGTCCCTGAGGCATTGTCATCGGCTCCTGGAAACAAGAGTCCTGCTTGCCGGCCGAAATGATCTCGATGTGCTCCGATGATGATGGCTTCATGCTTCAACTGCGGATCATTGCCTGGGAGGATGGCGATGACATTGACCAGAAAGCTCTGTTCTTGCCGTGACTCCCATTCAAGGGCTCCGACGTATGCGGTGCTGAAGGACCGAGACTCGGTGGTTCGGTTGAGCTGCTCCTGCAATTTTCGAAGGTGTTCTTGATTGGGATTGTCGCCGCCGGCAATAATTTTGTCCGCGAGCGAGGTACTAATCCATGCGCCGGGAAGGTTGTCGGGTATTGGAGAAAGTCCATAGAAGGCACTTGGGAGTCCTGTGACACCACGCCGCATCTCGTAGGAACTGAGGACCGGTCCGGTTGCAGTAAGATATCCCACTGCTCCTTTATGGCGAGCTGTCCGGACTTTGTCCGCATGGGTAGTTGTTCCTTTGAAGTGATCAGGTTTTCCTCTTAGGAACATCACGATGCAATTATTCACGTCGATTCCGGCATAGTCATTGATACCCGAGGTGGCATCGACAATCCCATAGCCTACAAAAACGATTGGGACACGCACATGCGCCGACGGTGAGTCGAATACCGGGAGAAAGTCGGTTCCGAGCGTTTGGTTCTCGGGGCTTCCGAGCGATGAAAGTTGCAGGGTCGGTTCAGGGGCTATCCTGATAAATTGGTAGGGCTTCGACATGAAACCGGTTGATGGGGCACCATCTCCACCGAGAATATTCAACCGATCCAAGGGCACAATCGCCAAGGTCAGGTTTGACTTTCGGAATTGATCAGCCATCCACGTAGCGGAACTCAAATCATCGTCGGTTCCGGCTTGCCGTCCGTTGAAGGATGGATCGCTAAGTCTCGTCACGTCGGCCAGCATGCGTTCGGCTGATAGGCTCTCGAGCGCTTGCAGGAAGACGGGATGGTCTTCCTCCGATTGTGCAAAGGCTTGGTCCACTATGGGAAGCAGTACGAGGATGATTCCGAGCAGAATGACCACAACAAGAGAGGAAAAACAGCCGCGCGTGGAGTAGTTCATGCGGTGAGCCTTTCGAGGTCGCGCGGAACTATAGCACAGTCTGACAGGTTCATTGCAGAGCGGCAGGGAGCCAAGGTACTATGGCAGATTATCGGGATGAAGAGACAATGACAGACCTAACCATACAAGCGGACCGTTTTTCGAATCGGCTCATCACAGAAGCCAGCCCCTATCTTCGGCAGCATGCGAAGAATCCTGTGGAATGGTATCCCTGGGGCGAAGAAGCCTTGTCGCGGTCAAAAGCAGAGGACAAACCGATTCTGTTGTCGATTGGCTACTCGGCCTGCCACTGGTGCCATGTCATGGCACATGAAAGTTTCGAAAATGCCGAAATTGCCGAGCTCATGAACCGGGACTTCATCAATGTGAAGGTCGATCGGGAAGAGCGCCCGGACCTGGACGATATCTACCAAAAGTCGGCACAGGTGTTTCTGGGGCGGGGCGGTGGGTGGCCCCTGACGATGTTTCTGACACCTGACCAGGAACCATTTTATGGGGGCACGTATTTTCCACCGGCGCCCCGCTACAACCTGCCGGGATTTCCTGAGGTCTTGCGCGGTGTCGTCGAGGCCTATCGGAATCATCGAGACGATGTCCGTAAAAATGTGGAGAAGGTGAAAACCGGGTTACTGCGCGTCGGAACACCGCAGCCGTCGACCGATCCGTTGACGGATTTTTTGCTCGATGAGGCGGCAAAGAACTTAGGGCAGTTTTTTGATCCGGTCCATGGCGGATTCGGTGAAGGGCCGAAATTTCCGACGGTCCCCCCACTCAGCCTGTTGCTGCGTCAGACGGCAAGGACGAAAGACATCTCCCATCAAGAACACGTACTGTTACAGTTAAGAACGATGGCAGCCGGAGGGATTTACGATCATCTCGGCGGCGGGTTCCACCGCTATTCGGTGGATGGCCAGTGGTTGATTCCCCATTTTGAGAAGATGCTCTACGACAACGCGCAACTGGTGCGGATCTACCTGGATGCCTGGCGTCTCACCAAGGAGTCTCGGTTTCGTGAGGTCGTGGAAGAGACATTGGAGTACGTTCGTCGTGAACTCACGAACCAGGACGGCGCATTCTTCGCCGCGCAGGATGCTGATAGTGAAGGGCATGAGGGAGCCTATTTCGTCTGGGAACCTGGAGAGATTGCCGCGGTGCTGGGCATCGACATGGCAGAGGAATTCTGCCGGTACTATGGGGTGACGGAGAGCGGCAACTTCGAGGGCAAAAACGTGTTGAATCGGCTCGGTGGAATTCAACTCGGACCCGAGGCGCAACAAGATGTGGCGTCCTCGCTACGGCCTGCCAGGATGAAGTTGCTTGCCGCACGCGAGCAACGGATGATGCCGCAGCGGGATGACAACATTCTCACGAGTTGGAACGCGATGATGGTCTCCGCCTATTTCGATGCCTATCAGGCGTTCGGGGCTCCCTCATATCTGGCGGCTGCGGAACGGGCCCTCACATTCTTGTTGGACTACGCCGTTGAGAACGGACGAGTCTATCGTACGGTCACGGCGGGGAAGGGGCGCTTGAACGGATACTTGGACGATGCCGCCTGTCTCGCCGCCGCATTGCTGGATGCGTTCGAGGCGACATCGCATCGGTGGTATCTGGAGCAAGCTCGCGAGGTGACTGATCATCTGCTGGAGCGTTATTGGGATGAGGCCGTGGGTGGGTGTTTTTACACCAGCCGCGATCACGAAACCCTCCTCCATCGCATGAAGTCCGGTACCGATAGTGCGATTCCATCCGGCAATGCCATAGCGGTCTTGGTTTTGTTGAGACTCTTCGCCTTCACACGAGAGCAGAGATATCACGACCGGGCCGAGCAGCTGTTCCGAGTGTTCCGGAGCGTGATGGAACACAACGCCTACGGCTCATCGGCCATGCTCTGCGCATTGGATTGGTACCTGACGACGCCACAAGAGATTGTTGTGGTTGGGACTCGCGGCGATACGAAGACCGAGGCGTTGCTTTCAACTATCCATCGGCGCTATCTGCCGAATCGGATGGTGCTGGTGACCGGCGTGTTTCCTCGTGCCGGGGAGTCCGGCTTGCCGCTTGCCGAAGGGAAAATGAGTGTGAACGGACAGCCAACGGCCTATATCTGTCAACGTCAGACCTGTTCGTCCCCGGTGACGGAGAGCCAGCAATTGGAGCTGTTATTGTAGGGAGGATGCCGTGGGCGTAGGCGATTCAGGCAAAGGATTGTACGATCATCTCTACCGCCGCTTCTTTGAGGGGCGTGCGTCGCACCAGGGCTATGACTTTCAGCATGCGCCAGGTGGAAGTGCTCCAGCACCGGTCGTCACATTTCGAGATCGACTTCGATGGTGGACCTGGGGTCGGTGGAATCGGCGGAAGGTCATCTTGGCAGCGCGTGACCGGTTCCAGCAAGATATTCTCGATATCAAGAAGCGGCCACCGACATAAGTAGAGAATGAGAAGATACGGGTGAGGGAACGTACCACGAGCGTGATGTCTGGCCGGCTATGGCATAGCCAGTATCGCACGCCAGAACTTCATGCACCTGCCCCACTCGAATGCCTCGCTGGAGAGCAGAGCTGCCACACGGCTTCCTAGTGGGAAGGACGCACGGCACCCCACCTGTTTGTGTCATCGCTTGCATTTGAATGGGCTAAGGAGTAGAGTGCAGTTCATGTATCATCGCGAAAGGCCTGGTGGTGATACCAGAGGGAGTGACAAGGCCTAAGACAGATGTTGTTTTGGTTCTGCCCGGGAATTTGATCGG
>DATNCR010000154.1:0-24262 GCA_035607135.1 Nitrospiraceae bacterium | reverse complement strand
TTGGAATCGCTCGGCATCAAAACCACGTACTCGATTTCGCCGGTCTTCTGATCCTTGAACACACGCTTGATCTGCCCGAGCGTGTCACCTTGTATTCCACGCACGGACTGCTGCAGCCATTTACTGTCAGTCACTTCCTGCAGCTTCCCTTGCTGAACAGGGGTGCCGGCATACTCATCGGGGGTTCCCGACTGGCCCCCCGTCAAATCAGTGCGCTTATCCACCGGTGTCGTCGTGTGTTCCTTCGATCCTAGTCCACTCCCCTGCTTGCTCGAATCCGCCACCAACAAGGCAGCGTTGTTCAATGGCTCAGCACAAACAGTCCCGGCAAGCCCTGAGGAGATGACAGCTGAGATCACTCCCGCAGCGATGAATTGGCATTTCATATTCTTTCCTCTCAGTATGATATGTGGTCATTGACTCCCCCGTCACTCCAAGCGTTGGCTATTGGCTGGAAGGTCTCACTTCTTGCTCATTAGCGTCGCCAACATGCTTTCCGCCGTCCGCCGCTCGGGAGCGAATAGAAGCGGATAGCTACTTTGAGCCCGCGACTTGAACTCCTTCTCTTCCTCGGCGGACACGTCCAGCAACATGCCCAAAGAGGTGAGATATTCTCCATTCCCGCGTGCGATGTCCTGTTCTACATTTTCGAACGCGACAGCAGCGAACAGACGCGCCTTTTGATTTTTCTTTATCAGGCCGTCGGCATCGATCCATTCCCCAGGACTGGTGCTCGATGTAAACTTGGCCATCGTGTCGACTGTCGCTTTTGTGGTGTTACATGCAGACAGCACAAGTTCGGCGGTTGCCAGAGCCAACACTCCCACAAGGCCCTTCAACGTCTTGGTATTCATGGCACAACCCTCCCTCATGCGTGAACCAAATCAATTGTGGAAAGCCCAACCTTCCTGAATGTCTATTCACATATCCCAACAGCTGCATAGCCGCCCCTTTCCGGCGCGATGACCGATGCGCAGGCCTTACTCAGGGATATACCGTAACCATGGAAGGCCTGAGACTGGCTTGTTCCCTAGTTCACTGAGAAACCGTCCCGATTTTTCTCGATTCGGAGGTCATTCCCCTGCTATTGAGCAGCCAGTTGCCTTCGAGCAATGTAATGTGATGAGGGCAGACTGATGGGAAGTTGCGGAATCGAGCAAAGGGCGGCCAGCCTCTCGATCGCTTGCCTTAGACCTAGGTGTTTCCCTAGGCAGTGCGGTCTACCGATGTGGTACTATCGGCCAGTGGGCCGCCGCCTCCACGCGGATGATGATAGGATTGTCTTGTACGCACCGGGAGGCATTCGCACTAGGAGCGGATGATGTATCAACCTCGAGTGTTCATTGCTGACGACCATCCCCTAGTGTTAGAAGGGTTTCGGCAGTTACTGGTCAATGACACGGTCATTGTCGGGACTGCCCATAGCGGGAAGGAACTGTTGGAGAAGGCCCACAGGGCAGCTCCTGACATTGTGCTGCTGGACGTATCACTACCGGACACGAACGGGTTTGATCTCATCCAGTCACTCAAAGCAAAACTCCCCTGTGTAAAAATCATTATCGTGACGATGTTAAGCGAACCCTTCTATGTCAGCGAAGGGTTCAAGAAGGGGGCGCACGGCTATGTTCTCAAGCAATCCGCTTCGGCCGAATTACTGACTGCCATCCGCACGGTAATGAACCACCGTTCGTACATTTCTACTGAAGTCCCCTCAGACGTTCGAGAATCGATCGAGCATCCGTGGATTCGTCCCGAAGGATTCAACATGGCTTTGACGCCGCGGCAACAGGAGGTCTTGGGACTGTTTGCCAATGGTCATTCGACCAAAACGATTGCCACGACGATGGGAATCTCCGTGAAAACGGTGGAGTTTCATAAGGCGGGAATCGTGAAAAAACTCGGTCTGAAGACCGCTTCCGATCTCACGAGGTTTGCATTGGGGCAGGGGTTAACTGAACTCTGACACTCCCTACGACCCTGCCGACCGAGACATCTGAATAGGACATTCGTTTAGGTCGGTACCTGAGGCGTCTCAGGTTTGGAAATAAGCCCGAGTGTGATGGCCTGTTTCGTCAGTTCTGCCGTTGTATGGACGCCTAACTCCTTCGAAATTCTCGCCTTGTGAAACTCGATCGTTTTCACCGTCACGTTGATCGTGGAAGCGATTTCCTTATTGGATTTACCTTCTGCCACCAGCTGCAAGACTTCCCTCTGTCGTAGACTGAGCGTCACGGCCGGGGCAGGTTTCGGTGGCGCTGGAGCGTGCATCGAAGACCCCAACGCCTGATCGACCAGACCCCGCGTGACGCCAGGCGAAACGTAGGCTGAACCCCTCAGAACTTCCCTCGCGGCAACCAACAGCTCATCCGCCACTGAGCTTTTTAACAAGTATCCTTCGACTCCGACACGAAACGCTTCATCCACAAAGTGCTGCTCTGAGTGCATCGTCAGAATGATAATCTTCATTTCGGGGAATGATTTTTTCACGTGGCGGCAGGCATCCAGTCCATTCAAGAGTGGGAGAGAAATATCAACCAAGACCAGGTCTGGACGAAACTGTTCAACCGCTTCGACCAAACCGCGGCCGTCTGTGGGTGTTGCGACCACAGTGTATTCTTTCTCTAAGATCTTGACGACGCCTTCGGCAACCAGGCGATGGTCATCAGCGACGATCACTTTGGGCTTCATGGTGCTTTGCTCCTCTTTCCGAGGTAATGTCCGGTTGAGTCCATCTTTCGTAAAACTGGTAGCAGCGCTCATATTGCACCAAGCCAGGGTTTACTATGCAAACCTGTCGACTCTTCTGTCATCCCCCACCCAGCCAGGATAGCCCACGGCAGAAGAGAAACCCGCATCATCCTTCGCCTCAATCGCGCTCATGTCTCTCGTCTGTGTGCCTTTCCGCACTGACTGAATCGCATGATAGAGTTGTTCCACCGCAGCTTCCTTGTTCAGGAGGACCGCGGCACCAGCCTTCACGATAGCCTGCTGAATCTCCCCGCCAGACTGCACCGACAAGCCGATCACGCCAATCTCGGGATAGCGCTTTCGAATGGCAGCGGTGGCCTCGATGCCGTTCATTTTTGGCATGTTGATGTCCATCACGACAATGGCCGGCCGGTACATTGCCACGCCGGCAAGCGCCTCTTCGCCGTTCGACGCTTCACCCACTACGGCAATGTCCTGATAGCTCTCCAGCACGCTGCGCAAACCCTGCCGAACCATTGCATGGTCGTCGACCAACAGTACACGTATTATCTGCTGTGGTGCTTCATCATCGGTGGCTCCTGCATGAGTCACTTGAACGGGTCCAGAGGACGGCTGAGGGTTGTTCAACGATTCCGGCAACTCCAAACCTCGACCTTTCGACTCAGTATCGATGGTATGTGAATCGGTCAGTGGCAGTATAAGCGTCGCCCTGGTCCCTCTTTCGGCAGCCGATTCAAGATCGAAGCACCCTCCAAGTGCCTGCATTCGTTCGCGGATGCTGAACAGCCCTAAACTGGCGGCATTACCGTTTTTCATTTTCGCGTGTATATCGAAGCCCCTACCTCCATCACACACTTCTATCCGGAGGTTGCCGTATTGCTGCACAAGCGACACCGCTGCTTCATTGACCCCGCTATGTTTAATGACGTTGATCAACAGTTCACGAACCGATTGGAACAGCAGCAGGCCCTGCTCTTCCGGAAGTTTGAGATCTTCTCCTTGACCTTTATCAAAATGCACCGTGAGCTGATGACGTTGCATCTGCTCGGTCAGCGAATTGAGGATAGACTGTAACCCGACATCCTGCAGCTTGGGTGGGTTCAAATCGGTGATCAGCGTGCGGGTATAGTTCAGTGCATCGACCAGGAGGGTTTGCACGTTATTCACTAGATCGGTGCTGACCGGCGCCAGCTCCTGCTTTTGCTTGACCTGCGCCAACTTCATGACGGCCAGCGCTAAGAGCTGCGCCAGATGATCGTGCAGCTCTGTCGCCACCCGTTTGCGCTCGCGCTGCTCCGTCCAATTCAGCTCGTTCGCCAAGGCCCGCAGACGTTCTTGAGATAAGATCAACTCATTGGTCCGCTCTACAACCCTCTTCTCTAATTTGCCCTTGACGTTTCGGAGGTGCTCTTCGCTTTGACGCAGAGAATCATGCAGTTTTTGCTTGCGTAAATCCGTGACAACAAGGCACCAATAGTTGTTGAAATTTTGCGGGAGGTTCCGGGCCGAGATCCGGACTGGGATCGCAGTTCCGTAGGGCTGCTCAAGGCACAACTCGGCCTGGATACTGGCATTGGCCCCCTGCACTAACTTCGCCTCAAACTCCGACCGATCTTGCGCATGGACAAATTCGAGAAATGTCCTGCCGAACGTCTGTTCCAACAAGGTACCGGCGAGATCGGCGAACCGCCGATTGCAATAGACAATCGTGCCGTCCATGGCCAGTGTCACCGCTCCATCATTCATGGTTTCAACGAAGGTTCGATAGGGATAGTCGGCGCCTTCCAGTGTAAAAATCTTCTCGCCGTTCGGACCCTCCACAACCAACGCATCCACCTCACCGGTACGGATGGCCGTCAGCACCTCTGTGACTTCCTCCAAGCAGGTGCGCAACGAGTCATTCTCCCGCCCGACCTCTTCGATGGATTTTTCCCGCTCGGTCATGCATCACCCTTGTTGCGGAGTGCGATGCCGAGCCGCCGTATTGTGGCCTCCGTGTCGGAGAGATCGCCGATCAACCGGCGCAACGGCGGAGGATAACTTTTCAGCAACGTCGGAGTCGCGATGATCTGGTGCGCGGCGGCGAGTGCCGGTTGCTGATACAGATCGATCACTTCGAGCTGATAATGTCCCTCCAGATAGGCGTCGCAGATCTGCTTGAGATTGATCAAGGCATCGCGCGAGCGCGGTGTCATCCCGCTGACACAGAGCCGGAGCACATACATCTGGGCATCGACATCGGGTTCTGGTTCTGGCAAGACTTCTTTGGGGTCAGCAGACTCTCCGCTGGCTTTCCTTGTTATTTTCTTGTCCATATAGCTTCCAATGCTCAGGCATTATACCCGTATGGAATCTCTTTATCTCGGCCTCAGATCCAATCCCACCAGCACCCGCTCAGTATTGGAAAGATCGCCGATGATTTTCCGCACCGGCTCGGGGAGTCTCCGTACCAATGTGGGAATCGCCAGAATTTGATCGCCCTTCGCCAATTGCGGTTGTTGGAGTAAATCGACGATCTCGATATGGTAATCGCCGTCCATGTGCTCCTCGCAGAGCTTCTTCAGATTGGCGAAGGCAGCCAGACACTTCGGGGTCTGACCGGCGACATAGAGGCGCAATTGCCATTGTCTAGGTTCGTTCGACTCGAGCCCTCTCTTTGCGCCCGTTGTCTCTACCGGATTGATATTGACGGCCATCCTTAGCTCCTTTCTTGCCGTTTGACGATCCATCGGATCCCCGACCCATGCGAAGATTTCCCAGCATCTTGCTCTGCTCCGCGAGCGTTTGTTCGGCCAGGAGCCCTTCGCTAATGGTCGTGTTCAGCTCCGACGACTCGGCAGCAAACCGGGCCTGCAAAGCGGCGATCTGCGCCTCCATCGCCTCTTTCATGCTCGCGAGTGCCCGCTGCTTCCGCGCCACCTCATTGCGGGCTGCGAGGACTCCAGCCTTGTCCTGTGCCTCCTGTACGGTGCGGGCGGTGCCGGTCAGCACGCCGGCAGGCCCGGCATAGACCTCGAGGAGTTGAGCGCCCTGATTGGTCAGGACAAATTCCCGGATTTGATTGGAATGGGGCATGCCGCGGGACTTCAAGACATAGAGGCCGCGGTTGCGCTCGCCGTTACTCTCCAGGTTGCGCACGAGCAACCAGGTATCCATCAGCGACGAAATCCCGACTTCGGTCATTTCCATATTGCCGGCCCCGGATGTGAGGCTCGTGAAGAGGGCCGTGATCCCTCGGCTCTTGAGAAAATCCACCAGTCTCGTCAGCATGGCCTTGGCTTCCATCTCGCTGCCGATCTCCGTTAAGTTGGTGACAGGATCGATGATCACGACCTGGGGATCGAACTGCGTGATCTGCTTGTGCATCATGGCCAGATGCGTTTCCAATCCATAGAGATGGGGGCGCGTGGCGTGGAAGCGCAACAATCCGCGCGACACCCAGTGGTCAAGGTCGATCCCGATCGACTTCATGTTGCGCATGATCTGCCGCTGGGATTCTTCGAAGGGAAAATAGAGACAGGACTCGCCCCGGGTACAGGCCGCGTGGACCAGGTGGGCGGCGATGGAACTCTTGCCTGAGCCGGGTGTGCCGGACAAGAGGACGCTTGCGCCCCGATACAACCCCTTGCCGTCGAGCATGGCATCGAGCTGGGCGATCCCGGTGGACATCCGTTCCGTCGAGGCCTGGTGATTGAGGCCAAGCGACGTGATTGGCAAGACCGAGAACCCCTGTTCGTCGATCAGGAACGGATACTCGTTCGTGCCATGCATGGACCCTCGATACTTGACGACGCGCAATCGTCTGGTCGAGACCTGCTCAATGACGCGATGGTCGAGCAGAATCACGCAATCGGACACATATTCCTCCAGGCCATGGCGCGTGAACGCGCCTTCTCCCCGCTCGGCCGTGATGATGGCCGTGACGCCCCGGTCCTTGAGCCAGCGGAAGAGCCGCCGGAGTTCGGAGCGCAGGACCAATTCATTCGGCAGGGCGGCGAACAGCGCTTCGATCGTATCCAGGACGACCCGCTTTGCCTTGATGCGATCGATGCTGTGACCAAGACGGACGAAGAGTCCTTCCAGATCATACTCGCCAGTCTCCTCGATCTCGCTTTGTTCCGCTCGGACGAAATCCATCGCCAAGAGACCGCGCTTTTGGAGAGCCGCCAGGTCGAACCCCAAAGACGCAACGTTCTGGGCCAATTCGGCTTCATTCTCTTCGAACGACATAAAGAGGCCCGGCTCGGCGAATTCGGTCGCCCCCCGCACGAGAAATTCCATGCTGAAGAGCGTTTTGCCGCATCCGGCCCCCCCGGAAACCAAGGAGGGGCGGCCCCGGGGTAATCCCCCGCCGGTGATTTCATCGAAGCCGGTAATGCCAGTCGGCGCCTTCGCGAGAACCGGAAGTTCCCCTTCACGGCGCGGATGCTTCGCTGTCGACATATGTTGCCCTTTCACCTATGCGTTTGATGTGTTGTTGGAAGGCTGGCTAGTTTTCTCGATGGTACGCAAGAATAGGAAATATGTAAATGAGCCAATTCAGGAGGAAGCGATTATAGAAGAAAAACTTCGATTGCACCCTAGGAGTAACCCTAGTTTTGATAGCCCTAAAAACCCCCTCTTGGTGTGGGGTTGTCACGTATTTGCGCCGAGGGATTTCCCCAGTACCATGTGTTGCCCGGATATAGGAGACTCTTTCAAAGTTTACGCCCCTTCGCCGTTAACAAGGAGGACCTATGAAGAAGCTCATGGTGTCAATGTTGACGATCGTCGCACTTGGTTTTGGAGCCGGAATCGTTGCGGCAGCCGATCCCATGTCGGACATAGAGGCAAAACCGACAATAGGAGAGCGTTTGACGAAAGACACCGTCAAAGGCACCTTGATGAGTATGCAGGGCGAATATTATTCGATCAAGGACACAGACGGCAAAGAAGTAAGGGTTCACGTCGATAAGAGCACGAAACTGGACAAGGTCCTGGTCGGAGACAAGGTCAAAGCCTATATTACCGACAAGGGGCACACGACGACGCTTCTTCGCGATGAGTGATCAGGCCCCGCTCCATCGGCTCGATGGCCGATCACAGGTTCTCTGAACTCAACCTTTGAAGGAAAGAGGTGGTGCATGGCTCTTAAAACCGTGTTCGCTCAGATAACTCACGAGGAGCCATTCACATCCAAGAGAGAGACTTCGATGCTCCCGATCTGTTGTATCTGCGGACTCATTCGAGACGAGACCAGAGGTTCTCTCGTTCATGAGCGCTGGGTGACCAGGCGGGCATATCTCAAAACCCATGGCGTGAATCCGGCTGATTGTGTTCTCGCTCATACCTATTGTCCGTCGTGTTTCACACAAGTCATGGACACAACGAGACAGCACGAACTGGAAAGCCGATAGAGGCAGAGCGGTGATTCGGAGATCGGCTACGCAGAGGGTAAGTCCGTAATAGCGGGTCCGTTAACCACTTTCCCAAACATGTCGAATCTGGATCCGTGGCAGGGGCAGTCCCAAGTTTTTTCTGAATGGTTCCACCCCACAATACCTCCCAAATGAGGGCACACGGCTGACCGTTCATGGTGCTGTCCTGCTTCATCACAATATACAGCGACCTTCTTCAAACCCCGACGGATCACGGCCCCGGAGCCAGCTGGAATCAACGTGTCATGTGTCACGTCCCCCGGTGTCACCCAATCAGCATACTGGGCGGCCATGTTGAGAGACTCTTTGGCAAATGTCTTCAATGCACCGAGCGTCTTGCGAGCCGGCTCATACAGGGTCGACCAAGCATTGTCGCGACCTTGAATCATGTCGGTGAGTAGTATGCCGGCAATGGTCCCATGCGTCATACCGTTGCCAGAATCACCAGTCGCAATATACACGTTCGGTTCGTCCAGAGGATTCCGTCCGATAAATGCCAGCCCATCGACAGTTTCAATGACTTGACCCGACCACCGGAATTCAATCGCCGTCATCATGGAAAAACGGGCCCGGGCCCATTTCTCCAACCTCTGATAACGGAACTCGGCATCATCCGCCTGCCCCGTCTTATGATCCTCTCCACCGACAATCAAAATATCTCTCCCGGTTGAGAACGAATGACTAAGCCGTACATAGTGGTATGGGACTGAGGTGTCCCAATATAATCCTTTCGTGATGGAACCCGCCGGTACGGCCGCTCCAATCACGAATGAGCGATACGCAGCCTGTTTGGTGTGAACGGCTAGAACGTCGTTAACAGGGGTATTGGTCGCCACCACCACCGCCCCTGCAGTCACAGTCCGACCATCCCCCGTTTCGATGCGGGCTGATTCTCCCCCTTCCATCTTTGCGACGTGCGTTTCTGTATAGATGCGTCCTCCATCCCTGATGATCGCCTGGGACAGTGCCGCCAAATATTTGAGGGGGTGAAATTGTGCTTGGCGTGGAAAGCACAGTGCCCGGCCGCTGTCGAATGAAGTCAGGGGCGCGCGCCCAACCATATGGAGTTCACGCAAGCCGGCACGCTGTGCTGCGGCCAATTCTCTATCGAGGATGTCGGTGGGTTCTCCCGGTGGCACAAAGAGGTATCCGTTCAGACGCTCAAAGTCACAATTAATGTGTTCGTGCTGAACGATGCGTTCAATGTGGTCTATGGCTGCAGAATGACTTTCGGCTGCGAGCTGCGCCCCTTTTTCTCCGTGTAACCGCTCCAGATCGAAATAACGATCGTCCAATGCCGTCACGAGATGGGCGGTTGTCCGTTCGGTCTCACCTGACACAATCGGGCCATCGTCCAACACAATGACGGATTTTCCAGCCTGTCCCAACAAATATGCGGTGGTTAAGCCGGCAATCCCGGCGCCTACAATAATGACCTCAGCTTGTTCATTCTCACCCAACTTGGCAAACCTCGGCAACATGGCCGTGGTCATCCAGACCGAACTACTCCGTCCCGCATGGTCTTTCATGTACGGTCTCCGATCAGTGCATCGTCTGGGGAATCAGAGGCCCGACCCTGCTGCATCGCGTATGTCCGAATCAGTATCACTGTACTGAGCTCCCGGAATACTGAGGACTAGGAATAGGCCGAGTCTCACTGAGTAGGTCCGTGGTGCGAGTGGCGCTGGGGGATCGCCTAGTAGCAGGGGCGACCGCGCGGGACTATGGTAGGACTCATCACAAGGGGAGAAGTATTGCGAGAGTCGCTGAGTGTGAGTGATGAAGGAGGTGACTCATGGCTGTTGAAATTCAATCGGCTCCTACACTTCCTGAGATGGCGGAAGCGAAGGACCAACACGAAATGGACAGTCTCAAGGAATTTGGGAAATGCGCGGTGGGGTTGCGCAATGTCCTGTATCAGGACAGAGCACTCAGCGAGGGAGAGTTCCATTTCATGGATAATCATTTCCAAGCCTTGGAGATGGCCTATCTCCGATGGAAACGGAAACACGGAACGGCAGGACATTAATCGGATTCGTTTGACAAAACAGGGACCGAGATGACCACGAGCAGGAAAACCAAGGCGCCCCGGTTGACGCATATCCGATATGCCGTGGTCGGGTTGGGGCACATCGCCCAGGTGGCGGTGCTGCCGGCACTCGCCCATGCCGCCTCAAACTCGCAGCTTACAGCCCTGGTGTCCGGTGATCCCAAAAAGTTGAAGGACCTCAGCAGGCGCTATCACGTACCCTACACGTACTCCTATGAGCAATATGACAAATGTTTGCGTGAAGGGCATATCGATGCGGTATACATTGCCCTGCCAAATAATATGCACTGCGACTATGCGACGCGCGCCGCCAAAGCCGGGATCCACGTGCTCTGCGAGAAACCTATGGCCGTGAACGAGCAAGAGTGTCGGCAGATGATTCGCGCTGCCGAGCAGGCCGGGACAAGATTGATGATTGCCTATCGGCTCCATTTGGAAGAAACCAATGTGAACGCCGTGGAGATTGCCCGCTCCGGCCAGCTTGGCAAGCTGCGCATCTTTACCTCTCTCTTTGCGTTGCAGGTGCGCGACGGGGACATCAGGATTCGACGGAAGATGGGAGGCGGCTCGCTCTATGACATCGGCGTCTATTGTATTAATGCGGCCCGCTGTCTATTTCAGGATAATCCAATAGAAGTATCCGCTTTCTCGGTGAAAGGCACGGACCGGAGATTCAGCGAAGTCGATGAAATGTCTGGTGCGCTCCTTCGTTTTCCCGGTGAGAGACTTGCCAGTTTTATCTGCAGTTTCGGCGCGGCAGACCGCTCCTCCTATGAACTCATTGGGAGCAAGGGCCGCCTGCAAGTCGATCCCGCGTTCGACTATGTCGGCCCTCACACTTATCACCTGACGCTCGATGGTAAAACCCGGACCAGGCGGTTTTCCCCAGGCGATCAGTTTGCGGCAGAACTCATCTATTTTTCCGATTGTATCCTTCACAAGAAAAATCCTGAACCCTCTGGGCTGGAAGGTTTGATCGACGTCCAGATCGTTCGGGCATTATATCGCTCGGCGGCGCTCCGAAGGCCGGTCAAGCTGGCGCCTGAGGCCAAAGTTCGGTGGCCGACGAAAGAGCAGGTGATCCGGCGTCCCCCTGTTCGTAAGCCTATGCTCGTACATACGCAGTCATCGTCCTTATAACTCCAGACCATTGGCTGGTCTGGCTCGCCAAAAGCTAGGCGCCTTCCTAGGTCCGTCGATTACTCGCGGGCCGTACAGTGATGGCTAAACACTCACCCTCAACTCGGAGGGTCTCATGGCATCGCTTCCCAAACTCGTCGGGATCCTGTCGTATAGTTTCCTGCTGTGTCTTGGAATGGTCCATGCGGTAGCGGCTGCGGACGATACGAAAATGAGCCAGTCCGGAGAGAAAGATGGAGAGGCCGATCGAAAGGGATCGACCTTGGACATGCAGGGGGTCCACATCATCCAGGGCGACGTCATGCGTGTAGAGGGTGAAATCTATTTCGTCAAGGGGTTGGACGGAAAAGAAATGAGTTTGCGGGCCGGCAAAACCACGATAAAGACTGAAAAAATCAAGGCTGGAGATCGGATTGAGGCGAAAATAGACGAAAACAATTTTGCGCTGTCGCTTCTCCCGGCCCCTTGAAGTGAGGCCGAGCACAGAGCATATGATCCATACATCCTGACAGTTTCAGAATAAGGAGGACTGCATGCCGACTATTGAATCCTCCATTGATGTGTCCGTGCCTATGGAGACCGCCTACGATCAATGGAAGCAGTTCGAGAAGCTTCCCCAGTTCATGAAAGGCGTGAAGCAGCTCACGCAGCATGATGACAACGCCCTGCAGTGGAAAGCCGACATGACGAGCCAGAACCCGGAGTGGGAGGCAGACAGTACCGATCCGCCGGACCACGGCCCGGCCCAGTCATGTCAATCCAGCGCCCTCACCGAGGGGGTCGTGACCTTCCAACCGGTCTCGGATGCGATGTCAAAGGTGTTCCTGCAATTAGCCTATCCCCCTGGCGATGTCATCGAGATCGCGAAAGAAGGATTGGGAGCGGTGTCGTCCCGTATGCAAGAAGAGCTGGAGCGATTTAAGGCATTCGCCGAGTGCGGTCAAGCGATGGGACCCTCGATCGATACTATGCCGTATCAGGCATTCCCTTAGGATTCATCCTTGCGAAGATTGCCCTTGCGGACAATATCAAGCCGCGGGAGGTCTAGATTCTGACTCCAGAAAACGCTCAAAATCATCCTTCGTGACTGCACCATCGATGACAATAGTTTCCCCTGCCCTGTCTGCCAGTGGAGCATCCGATCCCTTCTTCGCAGCCCACACAAACAACTTCGTCAGATTTTCCCACGTCATTTCCATCACGAGGCTCCTCTGTTGGCCACTTTCAAGCCCGTCAAACCCCGGTTGTCCATTCCATCCCCTACCTTGTTCCTCCCTTCCAATCTAAACAGCTAGGGATACCCCTGGTCGGGTGTTGTTGCTGGATTCTGGCGACCTTGATGTTGGCCAGACTGTATTGGAACGTGCGCGAAGACCTAGGGACTTTTCTAGCACCGTGGCGGTGGGATATGAGTGCAGACTCACATTCAGCCTTGTGCATCATGACAAGGCGCTCTGCCTCGTGGGGGTTCATGACGGAAAAGGAGGGAGATATGACACCCTATTTTCTACCTCTCATACGATCCGGCGTTATCCGCCCCTGCAGACCCCTGCCGCGAGTCGGTATCATCCGATGGCTCTGGTCGTCTATGTGCCGATGGTGCCACGTCTCTCTGGCAAGCCCGATCTCTTTTCGTTCAGTTCGTCGATAATAATGGTCTCGCAAAGCAAGCACACCGTCCACCTCGCTACCGTAAACACGCCGGCCAGATCATGAATCCGATGAGCGATTCACGAGTGGCAATAGGTCACGTTCCTCGGTCATGAAGAGTGCCTGGACCGACCGCATCATGTCCTCGAATAGCTCGTCCATGGCCTGATCGTCGTCGCCTTCGAATTGTTGCAGTTCAAGAAGCATGGCCATGATGTTTGCGTGTTCCAGCTCGGCGTCCTTCACGAGCTTTCGGCCCTGTGGTCCCCATCTCCTGATCTCTTGGAATAGCAGTTCTTCCAGTTCCAGATGCGATGCGACCTGGTGAAGAATTTTTTCCACAATGGACTGTCGTGAGTCGGCTGGCGTGTTGAGATACAGATGAAGCAATCCCAGAATCTGCCTGTGATCGTTCCTGACGACTCGGCTGATATCGACTTGCCGCGATGACATATCGACTGGTCTGTTCGGTGCCATATTTCCCACCCTCCCCAGGTGTACCACCCTTCCTCGAGGTAAGAACCGATTCAATTCGCGCGTAGCCCTGTACCCTAGCAGGATGATGCGAGAATGATACTGGGTAGATCCCTAAGAAGAAGAGCTCAGCGCCCAACGCCATTCGAACCTAGGGATGTTTCCAGTGCGATGGAGCTTATTGACAGCAGTAATCTAAAACATAAAGAGGAAGTCGCAGGGTCTACGATGGAGACATGGCACTGTGGAATGCGCCCATTCGCTCTATTTACTTACCATTCTATTTACAAGGAGGTTCCCATGTTGTTGTTCAAATCGTTGATCATAGTCGGGCTGCTCGCTCTCGGCGCACTGTCTGTCGAGGCGGCAGATATGGAAGTGCAGGTAGTCGATAAGAATTGTTGGATCGAGGTGTTCGATGACACCAAGTACGATGCCGATGATCCGCATGTCAAAGTTCAGGGCCCCAAAGAGTACGCGTCCCTGAAGAATCTCGATGGCAGGGATTGGAACAATGAAATCAAAAGCGTGATTGTCGGATCGGATGCAAGGGTGCTCGCGTATAAGGAGAAGGATTTTAAGGGCACAGAAATCGCCTTCGCACCGGGCCAGCGTATTCCCGACCTTTCTAAATTGGACATGTCAGACGATATTGAATCAATGAAGATTACCTGCGGGAACTAGCCGTTCGAACAGAACCCTTCGGGATGAGCGCCCTCTGTGCTCATCCCGCTATTCACTATTGATCAACCTTGGTGAACCCAGGATTCCGAGAAGTATTGAAACTGGGTTTACGGTTGGACGAGCCCCCGACGGATGGCATAACGGACCAAGCTGGCAGTCTCATGAATGTTGAGTTTCGTCATAATCCTGGTTCGATGGGACTCCGCGGTTTTTGTGCTGATACCCAGAACCACACCCACCTCTTTGGTAGTTTTCCCTTCGGCAACGAGTTGGAGTACCTCCCGCTCTCTACGGCTCAGCGGTTCTGGCGGCACGTCGGTTTTGGCCAAATAGGCCTGGACGACCGCCTCTGAGACTCCGGGAGTCAAGTAGAGCTTCCCTCGCGAAACCTCTTGGATCGCTTGGATCAGTTCCTCAGCCGCTTTTGTCTTCAAGACGTATCCCTTAAATCCGGCACGCAGCGCTTCTAACACATGATGGTCTTCTGCATGCATGGTTAACAGGATGATTTTCGTTTTAGGAGAGGTCTGTAAGATCGCTCCGCCCGCGTCAATGCCATTCAACAGGGGCATATTAAAATCGAGCAGGGCGATATCCGGACAGAGCTCCTGGGCTAGCCGGACCGCGTCCCGGCCGTCGGACGCTTCGCCGACAACGGCGAAGCCCTCTCGCTCTATCAGGAGCTTCAGCCCCTGACGAACGATGAGATGGTCATCGGCTAGTAGAATGTTCACGGACATTTTATGATTCCGATGAAATGGTGTGAGGAATTGTGATCACCAGTTCGGTTCCCCGACCGAGTGTCGACATGAGCGAAAAACCACCACCTACGCTGTTCAGCCGTTCGCGAATCCCGATCATTCCGAGTCCTCCTTCGCCGGTTCGCGCTGACAGGGATGACACATCAAAACCGACTCCATTATCCTTGACGGAGCACCGAAGAGTCTGGAGTTCATGCTGAATGGTGACATGCACGTGCGTCGCCTTGGCATGTCTCGTGACGTTGTTAAACGCTTCTTGGATGATCCGGTATACCGTTGCCGACAGCAATGGAGTGGGTGAGAATTTAGAATCTCCTTCCACTGTAATCGAGAGTCCTGTCCGGGCTGTCACGCCCTCGGCAAGAAAGTTGATGGCAGGGAAAAGCCCCATTTCCTCAAGGATCGTGGGACGAAGCTCATGAGAGAGTTGCCTTAACTGTCCTTCGATGAGGTCGAGCAGCCCCTTCACTTTTAGGAGAGGCTCCCGTGCGGGCGGCAGGTTTCTTGCCACCTCCTCCACAGCGAGATAGACCGAGGCGAGAAGTTGCCCCGCCTCATCATGGAGGGCGTGGGCGATGCGTTGTATTTCATGCTCCAATGTCTGATTCAGTTGACGCAGCCCGACGTTGGCTTCCCGGGACCCACGGTGAGTCATTTCAAATGGCGACAGGCTCTCCGCAAAAAAACTGGCCCCAGCCTGGAGCATCAGCGCAGTCTCTTCAGGCGTCGAGTGCCGAGGCAATCCTGCTGCCAATGCCTTATGATACATGGCTGCCATGTCGAGCACACCCAGCCCTTCGGCCAGCGCTTTGCGTCCCAGCTCATACGCCTGTTGCAACGAGGATTCTCCCATTCCTGCGATCGAATCTCTCAACGCAGCCATATATTGATCCTCTAGCGTTTCCATGGTCTCCCGCATCGTGAACTTAATTCAGGTAGCGTGCAACAAGTACGAGCGCGTCGTCCGAGCCCTTGCTGTATTCGGCAAGGATTCGATCGGCGATCAGCTGCGGCCGATCGCTCACATTCAGCCCATCGGCAAAGTTGCTGTGGATGCCATCCGTCACGAGAATCAACGTATCTCCCCGCGCAATCGGAATAATGGATGCATACAGTGACGGAAGTTGGTGACCAAGCACACCGCCGCGGAGCAGCAAAGACTCCTGACGAGGGTTCGCAGACGCCGCAGCACGTACGACCACGCCTTCGACGTTTCCGACGCCCATCCAGGTCAAGTCTCCCTCCACTGCGTTAATCACCGCGAGACTCAAGACGACGCCACGAGTCTCGCGTAGCTGGGCGTGACAGCAATTGATGATTCCAATCATAGATTCCTGGACATGTTTGGCCAGTATAGTCGCCGCGAGGTCGGCAGCCCTGGCTGCCTCCTGCCCATGCCCTATTCCATCGATCGCCGCCACCATGACCCCGCTCGGACAGGGATGCACGACGTACCGGTCGCCCGATTGGGACTGCCCTGGCATTGCCACACTGGCGACTCCCCATTCGATTACCTGGGTCGTCATCGCTTCCATTTCTTGATCGTGACAGTGGTTCCAACATTCGCATCTGAGGCAAGATGAAATTCGTCCATGAGGCGTTTGACCCCTGGCAAGCCCAGGCCCAACCCTCCTGACGTGGAGTAGCCATCCTGCATCGCCAACACAATACTGGCAATTCCCGGCCCCTTGTCTCGAGCCACCACCGTAATGCCCACCCGGTCACCAGACTGTATCGGCGCAATAACAATTTCGCCGTGCTTGGCATAGCGGACGATATTCCGTGCTAATTCCGAAATCGCTGTGGCAAGGAGCGTCGAATCCGTAGATACAAATCCTAGCTCAGCCGCTAACTCACGTCCCTTCTGGCGAGCAACCACGACATCGGTGTCCGTTGTAATTGGGACAACCGTTTCGCTAGCCACGGGACGTGCGCCTCTTCGTTTTTTTGTCCAAAAATGCGAGCCCCTCTTCCAAATCCAGAGCTGTGTCCACCCCCTCCAGCGTCAATCCGAGCTGAACCATCGCAAAGGCCACCTCAGGCTGGATCCCTACAATCACCGTTTCCGCCCCACGCAACCTCGTCATGTGGGCCAAGTCGCGCAGGGTACGCGAGGCAAAGGAATCCATCACATCGAGTACCGTGACGTCCACAATGACTCCCCGAGCACGATACTTACCGACTTTCTCAGCTAATGCGTCCCGCAGATGCAACAGATCGACGTCACTGAGTGCGGCTTGGATGGAGGCGATGAGGTATAGCCCTTGCTTGAGAATGGGAACTTCCACGGTCGCAGACTCCCTTTATATAGGTTGTTGAGTGCCCTCGATGAGAGGAGCTACCTTATAGCCCAGAAGCCGTTCAGCCTCCTCAATGCCGCCTTGGAGGTCTCCGACCGTATTCATCTTGCCCAAGTCTACGCCGATGGTGACCAATGTCTGGGCAATCTCCGGCGATAGGCCGGTCACGATGACGGTCGCCCCCAACAGCCGAGACGCCTCCACAGTTTGCACGAGGTGATTTGCCACGGTGGCGTCCATGGCTGCGACACCAGTGATGTCAATGACGACGACCTTGGCACGGTTGGTTCGAATACCCCGCAGCAGTTGTTCGGTCAACTGCCGGGCACGCTGGGAGTCGATCACACCGATGATCGGCAGGATGAGCAGGCGTTCGCGGACCTGGAGCACGGGCGTGGAGAGTTCCCGGATCGCTTCCTGTTGTTGGCGAATGATGCGTTCGCGTTCTTGGACAAAGCCCACGGCCACCGTATTTGCAATGCGGTTCGCCGCAGGCTCGTACGCGTCGAGGATGCGGTTGAGCAACTGGAAGTCCGTCTGGTATTTTGCGAAGAGCGAACGTGCGAGCACGTCACGCAGGAGCAGCACGATACCCACAACCTCATCGGTTTCCACCCCTCTCGGAATAATACGTTCCGAGAGATCACGGGCATAGGCCTGCAACGCTTCGACGGCGCCGGTTTCCAGCACCTCCACATAGTTGTCGTAGACAGATGTGGCTTCGGCAAACATTTCCTCACTGGTCATCGCTCCAAGCAACTTGGCCGCCGTAATGCGCCGCGCCCACTCTTCACGGAGCTGCGTCCGATTTTTCCGAAGGTGGTTGACCAGCTCGCGCAGCAATGAAACGGTGGACTCATCATCGGGAGGGGGCATTTCCCTCGCAGGCGAGACACCACTGCCCCTGTTTTCGTTTTTCTTCATTTTCTGTTCACCCATGTGTGCCTCCCGCATCCATAATGACACTCTCTCCTTCATCCTCGTGATGGCCTGTCCAAGCACCGTGACTCATACCATTGTCGGTCGGATATTCAGTCGCCCGCCTCCCCCCTGTCCCAATAGGCCGTCATGTTGAAAACATTCCTCCCTTTTTTCCCATGACCGTCTGGCCCAGGAAATGTTGGGGAATGAACAGGACGCTCACAACCGGCTTCATCTGTAGTATTTAGAATATCTTTGGATCAATCGGTCGTCAAAGGTAGGGCATAGTCCTGAGGGGAGCAATAGGGTAATCACCTGAAGGCAGGCCTGGTAACTACCTGAGGAGGAGGGAGGTCTGGCTCTCTTGCCCGGTACCGTGCTCGGACTGTGCGAGGGGTGCCCCCTCCATTAGTGTTCCGCGGTCTTGGGACGATCTGTCAACAGCGACTCGATCAACCAGAAGTTTCCTGGTTTCCTGAGTTCTAGTGCGATGGTCCACGTCGTAAAGTGCATTCCCGATCCAACCGGATCTGAGTGTACGACACGCGCGGTGGTCGTGCGGTTGCCGTATAGGGCATCCAGCTGCAGTTCTGTGCCGCACGGATAAGGACGGAGCGCGTGGATCACGCAACCGTGACGACTCACCTCAATGGTCCTTGCATTCCCGCCGTGCACAAAAGGAGCATCCACCTCCTTCACGAAGAGGGGCATTGACTGCGGAATCCGTTGGCTACGTCGACGTTCTTGTTTGTTACTCGGATGTATCATGCTTCGATCGTCCTCCTCTTGGGCCATGAGCGTCTGGCCTCCGATCTAGAAGCAAACTTGACCATGTCATTTCTCTCCGACTGGATCATTATTGCAATCGCTCCAAGGATGTCCCTCTTCGAGACGCGAGGACCATCCCGGCGACGGCAGACCGGACTCGTTTCAGTGACGGGGGTACGCGCCGATTTATGTGAATGACATCGTCGTGGATTGCGCCACAGTTCAAACACCGAAACCCGTGACAGCCGGACAGGGATCCTTCTCGATGATCCAGCAGATGTTCATGGACCAACAGTCCATCACAGCGTGGACAGATCATCGTCGAGACTCCCTCACATGCACTCGCGAAGGGGCCTGAGAGGGACGTTTGCCTACCCAGGCCGGAGTCGTCAGCGGGGCCTGGCTTCCCTCCGTACGCGTCATCCCGCTGGGCATCGGAGTACTGAGGCTGAGGAGGGCTCGTCCATCCTCGAGACCGCATTGATACCGTATAAAGTGTGACCGATGCTCTTTTCTCATGAAGGCGAGCCGATCTCTGCAACCCAGCGCATCCACAAGGCCGGCTTCTTCTGCGCGCCAACCTGCGCGTTCATCCGGTGTGATTGAATAGAGTTGTTGCTGGAGCCTGCACCATTGGATGCGTGAGATGATGTTCGTCGGTTCGTACTCCATGGTTCCCTCCTGTGCAAGATGTGATAGTGCGGCAACACGCATCACGGTACTCGAGACAGGGGGAATGCACTATCAGGTAAATCCCAGCATTTGAGGAGAAGAAAAACCTGCAAGCGGGCGCAGGTTTGTACTGCCCTGCTTGCTTAGATGTGGAGACACCGTCACTTGCTATCGGTTTCTCCACCTGGTTTTCTTGCTGCCAGCCAATCCAGAAGTGAATGGAGTATATGGGGGTGAGCTATCCGAGCATCTTCACCGGCGGTTCCACGTCGCCCACCGATTCGAATCGCAAGTCCTCGTCCATGTACCACGGAGAATGCGTCGAAATCCGTACGATCGTCCCCAAAATAGACCGGCACACGATGACGGGCCCATGGTCGCCGAAGCAACTTTGATACTGCCGTGCCTTTGTTCCCTGCACTGGAGGACCTCGCTTCTAACACACGATTTCCCCGCAGAAGACTGACGGACCCTTGAGCGATCCATGGGGCAAGCACACGCCGGGCGCGCCGCCTCAATTGGGACCGCTGTTTCGGACTGACCAACCGATCATGCAGAGCGACGGTCATGCCCTTATCCTCGACAATGGCGCCCTCGATCCCCTCAGCCGCGATCCGCATCGCTTGAACCCATCGACGAACCAATGTTCTACGCGGCGGCGGCGTCAACCACCTCATGTCCCTGCCTGCTTCGAGGTAGGACAATCCATGATGTCCCACGTAACAGACCTCCTTCAATCCAACCCGCCGTCGAAGATCTTTCGGGGCTCGGCCACTTATGACGACAACCGGCATCCGGTGAGCAAGTTTTCGCAGCGTCTCTCTCACCGACCGGCTCAGCTTCGCCTGGCTTGGACGTGAAACAATGGGCGTCAACGTGCCATCGAAATCCAGAAACAGAATCAGACGATTCATCGAAATTGCCGCAAGTCTGGCTCGAAGCGACGCCATGGGTTTATCCGGGCACGCTCTGCAAGTGCTCGACCTCAATATCGACGTCGCGCAAACAACTCTCGGCCCAGTGATAAATGTCGTGCGTGCTCAGATGAAGACGCATCATCCGCATCCGTTCTCGTCGCTCGTGCTCGGGCATCTCCAGCGCCTGCCTGATTGCATCGGCCATACCTTCCTGGTCGTACGGATTCACCACCAATGCCCCATTCAGTTCTTCCGAGGCTCCGGCCAAGTGGCTCACCACAAGCACACCGGTCTCATCGACTTGCGAAGCCACATATTCCTTGGCTACGAGATTCATCCCGTCATACACCGAACTGACGAGTGTCAAGTCGGCCATCCGGTAGTACGTCACGAGTGTGGATGGAGTCACGCGTCCTTCGATATACTCGATCGGCTTCCATCCCTTGTGTTTCCCGTCCGGCTGTACCTCGAACCGCTCATTGATTTCCGTCACGGTCTTTCGGATAAGATCCCGATACTGGCGATAGACTTCAACATTGTTTCGAGTCGGGATCGCCACCTGAAGAAAGGTAAACGCCCCGCGATACTCGGGGTATCGGATGAAAAAATCCTTCAGTGCCCATAGACGCTTCATCAGCCCCTTGGTGTAATCCAGTCGATCGACACCGAGTCCGATTCGAACCCCGCGAGAAGCACCGAACCGCCGCCTGGTGCGGGCCATGAGGTCTTCGACCTCCGCGGACTGTGCGAGATGGGAGAACTGGCTAAAGTTCACACTGATCGCGCGTGCTGTCAGTTTGGTCGTATGCCCGCGGTAGACCACGACCGCCTTCGACGTATCGATGGAAACGGAGACATCCAAGAATTCCGTTACACAATTCGCAAAGGCCGTTGCGTAGGACATCGTCTGGAATGTGAGGCAATCGGCCGCGAGAAGGCCTTCGAGCAACTCCCTGCGTTCCGGCAGGATACGGAGTACGTCCGGTCCCGGCCAGGGAACATGCCAGAAAAAGCAGATGGTGGTATTGGGATATTTGTTCTTGATCAACGCCGGTAGAAGGCCAAGGTGGTAATCATGGATCCAGACGGAAGCCGGCTGCTTATCCAGCTCCTCCAACACTGTGTCGGCGAACCGGCTATTCAGTGCCTGGTAGCCGGACCAAAACGCTTTGCGGTAAGACACCCGATCTAGTGTGACATGACAGAGCGGCCATAGGACTTGATTGGCATACCCATGGCCACCGTTTTTGACCACTGAAGGCTCCAACCACACTCGCCGCAAACGATAGGCCGGCGAATCAGGAGGTACCGGAAGACCATCGGCTTGGCCCGATACCTCTTGATCGGCGTCTCCGCTGCCCCAAGCCACCCACGTACCACCGATACGGGTCAAGACTGGGTCCAACGCCGACACCAGCCCCCCATCTGTATGCTGACAAACTACATTACCGTCGACTGAGTTATGCTCATAGGGTTCACGGTTTGAAACGACAATCACGTTGGACATCACGTCCTCCTTTTCTGAATGATATTTCTGACAGGCAAAGGCCCGGTCAGCCATTCCGAGATCTCTGTTGCAGGTAAATGAGCAGACCCAGATACTCCTGAAGATGTCGCGTGATGAGAAACCGGTGCCGGGCATATTCTTTGCCCTGTCGTCCCAGCATGGCCATCAGTTCTGGGTCGTTCAGCAATCGCCTGGTGTAAAAGGCCGCGCCTTCCGGCGAATTCACGGTGAATCCGGTGACTCCCGGGATCAATTGAACGGTAATACCGCCGGTTTCCCCTCCTATGACCGGTTTTCCTTTCCAGAGCGCCTCTGCCACGGTCAGTCCGAATCCCTCTCTCGTGGATTTTTGATATATAATCGTCGCGGCGCGCTGGAGCGCATTGATCTCCAGATTTGCAGTTGGAGGCAGTAATAGAATATGTACGTCGGGATCTGTGCCGACTGCCTCCTGAACTTCTGACAACACCTCCGCACCTTCCGGATCGTCGGTGGCTGTCCCGCCGGCCAGCACCAGGCGGCAGTCATGACTTTTCTTGACCAGGCGGTACGCCGCCACCACCCCGACCGGATCCTTAAACCGATCGAACCGCGACACTTGCAGCAGGATCGGTTTATCGCGAGGCACACCCAATCGTTGAAGCACGCTGTCGATCTCATCAGGCCCCAGCTCACGATTCTTCTCACTGAAGGGATCGATAGAGGGATAGACCAGAAATTGCGGGAGCGGCAACCGTTGCGAAAATTTGGGCAGTGAGAAGACCGCGGCATCGTACCGGACCACGAAGGGGCGAAGAAACTGCCACACCGAGTGCTGAGGGGTTGAGACATCGATGTGGCACCGCCATATCCACATGGCGCCATGCGGACGTGCGTCAATCAATGCAGCCGGTTGAGGGTCGTGGATCATCGCAAACTCCGCTTCGAGATTCAGCTGCTTCGCATTCTTGCGATTGCACTCGATATACGCGTCATACATGTCCGGCGTGATTCGTTGTGTCGTCCCTTGGAGCGCGTTGTGAAAACTTTTTGTCGTGCGGTAAAAGAGATCGGATCCCGTCAGCACTTCCCATCGAATCTTGACTCCCAATTCCTCGAAGAGTGGAAGAAGCCGATGGAGGATCTCAGCGACTCCGCCACCGAACCGCGTCGAATTGACATGCACCATGCTTTTTCCCTCGACTCGGCGTCCGAGCTCCCGCAACAATTCCACGGTTCCTTGTGGGGCGACGTCTCGATAATATTCAAGCATTCCGGTCACCTGATCGATATGGTCCGCTCACTCACTGGTCACGTTGCCTTGCCAGTTCTCCCACGCACAGACGAAGGATTTTGTTTCGCATGCCCTCGAGGCTGAGTCCCAATCGCCCCACTTGCTCGACGCGCAGCGCCAATTCTTGCAATCCCAAGCCTTCCTCTGAAGAAAGCCAGCGGGCAAAATCGACAGACAGCTGTCTCTTGCGCATGCGTGCTTCGCACACATGATTGTAGACTGCTCCGACTTCCACATTGGCCAGGGCATCATAAAACTCGCTCAGCGTACGGATCTCCAAGCCCAAGGGAATTTCGATGATGTGCGAACGGATAAACTCAAACGGCTCGCTGACGACGCACCTGGAAGAGGTTGTCGAGCGGTTCAAGTGATCGGCCATAATGCGGAGGATCTCGTCGCGAAGCTGTTCAATATCACCGAAGGCAAAGGGATCGAGCACACCCAACCGCTCGCCCAATACTCGATCCTGCGCATACAGTACGACCCAGCTCGCAAAATCATTTGAATAGAGCTGTTGCGTATAGGCGTGCCGTAAGAAGTAGCTATGGGTATGGTAATAGATGCTGTCGGCCGGCACTTCCTCGATGAGTTCAAACAAACGATGCTCGTCCATGGCGCGTTTACCGAGTACTTCTCGCAGCTCCATGCACGACACAAAACGGAACGGCATGTTGGCTGAGCGCTGGGACATTCCGGGTCTCTTCTGCATACCTGCCCGGGTCACTCCTGCGTGATTCGTGATACAGATCCTCGGTCGCGCGGTCTTTTTGACAGAATGAGGTGCAGCATCATGCCTTCTACCGCTTTACGAGCTGGAGTGTATGACCGGGGCTCCCCACCACCGCCGCCTCGACTTCGCAGGAATGTTGGTCGGCAACTGGTGATGGCGGACAATGACGGGGTCCGTGATGTCTCCGCAATTCAGACACCGCCACCCACTGAAATCCAGCTCACCGCTCCCGTTCAGAATGTCCATAAAATGATCGCTGATCATCCAGCCTTGACATCGTTGGCATCGC
>DATNCR010000140.1:0-2404 GCA_035607135.1 Nitrospiraceae bacterium | reverse complement strand
CGCCCTGTCGTGAGATGGCGCGAGCGACCGCCGCATGAGCGTCGACCGCAGCCAGTCCACGGCCGATTAATTTCTTCAACAGTGGGCGGATCGGAGAGCGGGGAATCTGCATGACGATGACGATAGACTAGCAGGCTAGTGAAATACTACTGTTGTGCTCGAGACCTGTGATGGTACGCGCCTGTCCGCCACAGGAGAACGCTACTGGCGGGCCTTTTCAGCATCTTGCAAGGGAGTCTTGTCTTGCGTGAAGCAACGGCTCGGACAGGTCTGTCGCGGGACTCTCATCTGATAGCTTCCGCGTGGGAGCACGTCCTTCTTGAATTCAGGATTCAGCATCTTGAGTTCCAAGAAGTAGGTTCCAAATTCTTCGGCAATCGAGGTCAGGGCTCGCTGGGGCTCCTTCACATTGACGGTGACCGTTTCAGTTTCCATCGGCATATACAGGTCTTTCTTACTCAGTCCTAAATACTTCTCCGGCTGTGAATAGATTTCCTTGGCGGCAATGATCCTCGGCACATAGCGCATGGTTTCCCGTGGCCCATGCATCTTCCAATAGTCGGTGATCTTTTGTTCTTTGAGGAGCTTGCGTACCCGCTCTTCACCAGCATTGTAGGAGGCCATGGCCATAAACCAGTCGTTCTCTCTGAAGTCCTTGAGATACTTGAGGTACTTAACTGCCGCCTCGGTGGACATCTCCAAGTTCCGTCGTTCGTCCCGTACCGCATCGCTCTTGAGACGATAGCGTCGCCCGGTAGAAGGAATGAATTGCCATGGCCCCGACGCCTTGGCCTTCGAATAGGCGGCAGCGACACACTTGCTCTCCACCAGCAACATATACTTGAGGTCGTCCGGTAACCCGGCTTCTGCCAGCTGCCTTTCGGCGGGAGGGAAACAGCGACCGGTGCGTTTGGCAAGAATAATACTCTCGCCCTGGTCCTCTAAGAATTGATAGAACTCATACTCAATTCGTTCACGTACCTGCCAGTTATCGAGCGGAACCGGTTGGCCGGCAAACGTCAGCTTATCAGGTAGCTTGAACGAACTGAGGAAGTAGCGCTCTCCCTCCCGTTTGATTTCAGGAAGTATGACGAGACGGCCCTCCGACTCGTTAGGATTCTCCAGGGGATCAAGCAGGATCAGATCACGCTCTGACTCTCCATTGGCCGCAAATCGAGGCGTACTCTCCTTTGTCTCGGAATGTTCCGATTGCGGCTGTGCTCCTATCGCCATCGGAAGCGTCATCCCCGCCCACAATCCACTGAGCACTAGTACTCGTCGAACCCACGTCGTCATGCTAATCCTGCCTCCTCCATGAGTGAACGATCCATATCGAATACGCATGCTAGCAGCCGGACAAGGGACCGGCAAGTATGATCGACTTTCGCTTCCGTGCTAGACTGCGTCAGCTATGCATGCGCTGACCCTCCTCAACGATCGGATCACCCACTGCACCGCCTGTCGACGGCTCGTCACCTATCGGGAAACGATCGCCACAGAGAAGCGGAAGCAGTTTGAGAGCTGGACTTACTGGGGCCGTCCCGTCCCTGGATTCGGGGATTCCCATGCACGACTCTATGTGCTGGGGCTGGCACCGGCTGCCCACGGAGGTAATCGAACCGGACGGGTATTTACTGGCGATCGGAGCGGAGACTGGTTGTATGACGCGTTACATCGATTCGGCTTCGCCAACCAACCCAACTCTCACCACCGGGATGATGGACTGAAATTGTCGGATTGTTACATTGGCGCGACCGTCCGTTGTGCGCCGCCAGACAATAAGCCGGCCCCTGAAGAATTTACAGCCTGCCGCCCCTATCTGCGTGAAGAGATCCGGTTGTTGCGGAATGTCCGAGTGGTTGTGGCATTGGGTAAGATTGCGTTCGACCACTACTTGAAAGCTTGCCGTGACGAGGGACTGCAACTCCCCTCACCGATCCCGAAATTTTCCCATGGAATCGTCAAGGTCCTTCCGTGGAACACGACATTGATTGGCTCATACCATCCCAGCCAGCAAAATACCTTCACCGGCAAGCTGACTAGACCGATGTTTCATCACATCTTTGCGACGGCTCGGCAACGACTTGCCGAGCCGGATCGCCCACCAGCCGACCGCTAGCCTTACTTTTTGGATTGAGCATCCCAGTCCGCCAGGAACTTCTTGAGTCCGGTATCCGTCAGCGGATGTTTCACCATCTGCTGGAAAATCGCGAAGGGCATCGTACAGATATGTCCACCCGCTAGCGCAGCTTCGACGACGTGCTGAGGATGGCGCACACTGGCCACCAGCACCTGGGTTTTATAGTCGTAATTGCGGTAGATGGTCAGAATCTGGCGGATCAGCTCCATCCCGTTTGAACTGATATCGTCAAGACGACCGATGAATGGTGAGACACACCAGGCA
>DATNCR010000108.1:0-16415 GCA_035607135.1 Nitrospiraceae bacterium | reverse complement strand
AGCAGGAAAAACGACCATCGCAAAGCGAGACCGCGAGAAAGCGAAGCAAATTCAGCGGCGTGAGAAAGACGCCCGCCGAGAGCAGCGCAAGACTGAGAAGCCCGCTCGTCCCTCGAATACAGAGGGAGAAGATCCTGATCTAGCAGGGCTTCAGTGGGGTCCACAGGAGCCGTTGTATTAGGGTGTCACGTGAGTGCGTCCTCACGCACCACACTAAATCCCCTTTTACGGTCTCCGCACCTTTACACACCAGCTCAGCGGCCGACATCACCTACAGTTCTGGGTGACCGTACTGCGATACTCGCCCTTCTGTTTCACCGTTGGGACCACGCCATTCTCATCGGTTAGGACCACCATGTCGTCCTCAATCGCCTGAATTCGATCCGGGTCTCAGAAATTGATTGGACAGTGTGTTCGGCTATCCGGATTACGACCAGGACTGACACACAACTCCCTCAGTCTGTTGATCTCCCCCCTGCGTCCGTACTCACGACATGTAATATTCATGCTGTCAGGAATTCTCAATCATCTCTTCCCTGTTTGTCCCTTCTCAGTTCTAAACCAGTCATGAGAAGACTCACGGATCGCTGACAGCTCTTTACCTGTCGGGAGACAGGCATAGCGGTCATCCCCCTAGCCGTATAATCTGAGTGGAGACCCCTAACCCACCTCCGGCACAACAAGACTCGACTGATGCTGACGTCGATCCTCTCCTGGACGCCCCCACCGCTGACGGTCACCTCTGGAACGATCAGATACCCTTGAATGCGGGCGATCACTGGGACGGGGGCTTCCTGCTGCCAAGGGCACGGGATGCCCCAGCAATGTCTCGATCGCGCGCAGCTGATCACGTTCCTCGGATGTCACAAAACTGGTGGCTCGCCCGGTCATCTTCATCCGGGCTGTCCGTCCAATACGATGAATATAGTCCTCCGGACAACTCGGCAAATCGTAATTTACCACGTGGCCGATGTTCGCCACATCAATTCCTCGAGCCGCAATATCCGTCGCAACGAGAATTCGGACTTGCCCTCGTTTAAATCCGTCAAGAGCACGGAGACGCTGAGGTAGACTTCGGTCTCCATGGATGACGGCGACACGATGCCCGGCCTGTTCAAGCGTCTGACCGAGTCGATCGACCCGACTTTTTGTCCGAGCAAATACGAGGACAGTCCCTCGTTCCGACCCAAGCAATGCCACCAGCAAATTCGTCTTTTCGTGGGAGGTTGTATGATGCAACGCCTGGGTCACACCGTCGGCCGTCGTCGAGGAAGGTGTCGCCATTACATGAACAGCGCTGTTCAGGCTCGCTTGGACCAACCGGGTAACATCCGTCGGAAGAGTCGCGGAAAAGAGTAACGTCTGTCGTTCCACTGGCAACGCGTCAAGAATCTGATTAATCTGCGGAGCAAATCCCATATCGAGCATACGGTCTGCTTCATCAAGCACGAGGATCTTCATGGGGGCCAAATTGACCGTCCCGTTCCACATGTGATCCAGCAAACGCCCCGGTGTCGCAACCAGGATATCCGGCCGCTGGCGCAAGCCTCTGATCTGCGCCTGCATGTCGCTCCCTCCAACAATGACAGTGGCCGAGATGCAGTGGCTTCGACCGAGCTTCTCAATCGAGTCGAAAATCTGTAGCGCCAACTCCCGCGTTGGAGCGAGAATCAATGCCTGAGGCTGACCTTTCGGCAGGACCGCCAGCCGTTCGATCATGGGAACAACAAACGCGGCCGTCTTCCCCGTCCCAGTTTGCGCGCAACCGATGACGTCTCGGCCTTCAAGGGCGAGAGGAATGGCCTGAGCTTGAATAGGGGTGGGAACCAGTAAGCCCGCTGCCGTCAAATCCCGCAAAAGCGGTTCTGACAGACCAAGGGTATGAAAACTCGTGTGAACAGAGGTATGCAATGCACTATCCTTTCAGTGTGATCGCATGAATACGGGATCAGAGAACCGAGGGGAGAGAAACCAGGAAGGCATCCACTCCGACAGGACCTGGTCGCGATGCGATCGCGAAGTCCGTTATGGTGTATACATCCGTGCCGTCGGACTACTGCGACAACGATGTGGTAGGTATCGTACAGCAAGCCCACTCTGACGTCAACTCTTTTGAAAAAGACAGTTATCATAGTGCCGAGGAGAGAAACAGAGACTGTTCCTTTTCAAGGCATTGGGGGATAGTCATGCCCTACCAAACCGGTGCGTTCGCTATCCTATTGAGACTGTGCTATGCTCACCACAGATGACGTCCGGTCACTACTCTATCCCTCGCGCCTTCACTCCCTCCCATTAGATTCTGCGCGATCGATGCTCTAGTTTCCGCCTAGCTCCGCACGCACGTCTCTATAGCGAGACAACAGAGTCGCACCAGTCCGTCCCGCTCTCGGCCCTGCCACACTCACACGATCGGCGGACAACAAATGACGGTACAGGCCTGAACGAATGAACATGCAGCGTATACAAGGCGGCGCGTTGAGGCCAAAACACCCATACCCTGGACAAGAGGATCAATGTCCCAAACTGTACAACAACAAATGGTTTCACAAGGACCGATGGTCACCGTCACTCCCATAGGTGTCCCCAACCAGATCGGTCGGCGACGCCACACGAGCTGGACCATCATACTTTTTTGCGCAATTACCATGAGTGCGGTGATCGGGGTCCCTCTTTATGGATATTTTTACCACTACACCTGGCTGGATTGGTCGCTGTTTGGACTACTCTATGTCGTTAGTGGGCTGGGCATCACGGTCGGCTACCACCGACTGTCGTCCCATCGGAGTTTTGATTGCCCGAACTGGGTCAAAGGCACACTCTTAATCGCAGGCGCCTGGGCGCTTCAGAATTCAGCCATCAAGTGGGCGTCCGATCATCTGCGTCATCACGCGCACTGTGACGATGAAAAAGATCCATACAATGCGCAACGGGGATTCTGGCATAGCCATTGCGGATGGCTCTTTCGCTCAGATCAGTACGTCGACCAAAAATATGCCACGCGCGTCGCGAACGATCCCGTCGCGATCTGGCAACACAAGTACTACCCCCTCCTAGTTCTCACCGGCCTGGCCAGCACGTTCCTCATCGGCTTTCTCCACAATGGCATCATGGGTGGAGTGGGTTGCTTTCTCCTCGCCGGTGTGGGGCGCACATTCGCCGTGCTTAATTCGACGTTCTGCATCAACTCCATCTGCCATCTATGGGGACGGCAGCCGCACGGCACGTCAGACTCCAGCAGGGATAGCTGGCTGGTGTCTCTCGTGACATTTGGCGAGGGATACCATAACTACCATCACATGTATCCGACCGACTTCCGAAACGGTCCTTGCTGGTACCACTTTGACCCCTCGAAATGGCTCATTCTCGGGCTCTACTCACTGGGGCTTGCGCGATCATTGCGGACAGGCTCGTTTGTCGAAGAGTCGCACGCTCGGACCAACTAATACGTCACGAAGGGGACCTCGATGGGAAAACGGGTTCTGTATGTCGGAGGACTCCCTGACAAGGTCTCGGACTGCGAGTTACGTGGCATCTTCACCTCCTACGGTCTGGTCGCCCGAGCCTACGTGGTCCGATTCAAACATACGGGAAAATCCGCCGGATATGGATTCGTCGAAATGGGGTCCGGCGAACAGGCCTTAAATGCCGTGGTCGCCCTTGAAGGAACCGAATGGGAGGGACACCTCCTGAGGTTGTATGTGACCCCCTACGCGAACCAAACCGTCTGAGATCATGCCAATCACGAAAAAGGAGTCACCATGGGCCGTACCAACTTGGACCCGATTATGACCTTTCCAGACGGATCACATCTCTTGATCAGCACCGCCTGTTCCAAGGAAGGAAACTTTTCCTGTGCCCTCTATATGGCAACCATCGCCGCGGATGATCAAGGGGCTTTCCGCATTGTGTCCAACCACCTCGCCGCAGCCACGTGCTTGGTGGCGCAGGAAGATGCCTACAGTTATGCCCAACGTCTCTACCCGCGTTCAGCTGAGACGATGAAAAAGCCACCCTATCTGATCTGGCCCGGACCAGGGCCCACAGGCAATGCGGATGTCTAGGACGGTGACCGACCATCTCGCACCAGGCTCAACCACAATTGTCGACCCACCCATATCATTATCCCTCATCATGCAGGCACCACAAATTAGACAACAGGGACTATAGCTTTTCACATGCGCCTCTGTTACGATGCTCATGTTTCACGCGGCGGACCTCGCATGAAACGGCAAATAAAACGGTCCATCACCGATATTGTTGGTCCCGAGAATCTGATCGGAAGCTCGACCCAAGCCGCTCCATTGTTCGCGTCTTCGGCCTGTTCCTTCCCCTCGCGTGTTCGTTCTCGAGTCTCATGCAATATCAATTTCAGAAGGAGGAACCCCCATGGGTTCAAAACTTTATGTCGGCGGGTTGCCCTATGCGGCAACTGAATCACAGCTCACCACCCTCTTCGCCGCGCATGGCACCGTCGAGTCTGCGCGTGTGATCACGGACAAGTTCACCGGGCAATCACGAGGCTTCGGTTTCGTCGAGATGGCCACACCGGAAGAAGCCAAGGCCGCGATTACCGCGTTGAACGGCTCACAGATGGACGGACGTCCTCTGACGGTCAATGAGGCCAAACCACAGGAGCCCCGCACCGGCGGTGGTGGCGGTGGTGGTGGTCGCTTTGGTGGTGGCGGTGGCGGCGGAGATCGCGGCGGTCGCGGTCGCTTCTAAGTTACTGCGCAGAATCGACAGATACGAAAGGGGCGCTTCAATTGAAGCGCCCCTTCACGTCATACCACATCCCTCATACCTCACATTCAATTTGTCGTAGCATTGGCCTCCGTCTGCCACAACTCTACTGGTCGCGACCTCAGACCGATTGCACCCGTCCCACCTTGATCTACGAAGGTATTGTCTCGCTAAAAATCTTTGTGGCGACACCTCGATGAGGCAACCATAGGCCCACCTCAATGTGAGCCATGCTAAGCCGCACACACACCTTCCACGCTGTGTAAATAGACGTGAATACTTGGAGGGATCGTCGAACCGTGCGACACTGATCCTGGTCACCAAAAAACCGCACATGCGCCGCAATCACTATCCAAGCCTTCTGACTCTGCTGCTCACCCTCTGGGTTTCCATGGCACTCTGCACCCCCAGTCTCGCAGGGGACATCGCACTCTTAAGCATCGGCCCTCGTTTTGGCTTCAGTGGAAAAACTCCTATCTTGGGGAAAGAGCAAAAATACTATTTCCAGATGATGGATATCGCGGCGGTGTTCAAGCTCCCCTGGGCATGGCCGCTCGGTGGGAACTTGTGGGGTCTGGAGACGCGACTGATCACAAGCGCAGGGCTACTGCAAGGTGCAGGTGAGAGCGGTCTGATCGTGACGCTCGTACCAGATCTCGCGCTGAGCGGCTGGGGAGGACTTGTCACCTTCGACGCCGGAGCGGGAGCAGGATTTTTCAGCAACTACAAATTCGGGGCACAAGACTTCGGAGGTCCGGTTCAAATCATCGCGACGGCGGGAGTTCGCGTCAATCCATTCTCACACGCCTTTGCCGGGTTTCGTGCCCAACACTTCTCCGATGCCGGCCTCTACGGATCTTCCAGTCTCGGCGTGGACATGTACATCGTGGAACTTGGATACCAGTTTTAACCTGGACACGTGCGAACAAACTGAACATCATCCTCACGCCCTATGGTTTCCACCCTGATAACACGCAACGCTGCGCAATCAGCGGCGTGAAGTTCCCCACATCCTCCGAGACCCTTGTCATGATCTCCTCCGCTAATCCCTGATTATCGAAACATTCGTAGGCATCGTCGAGAAAACCACCTCGAAGCAATGGATGGTGGAGAAATGCCTTGCCTGGGCCAGTCGCCACGTTCAACGGATACTCGGTCACGGCCACGCGTGTGAGATGAAGCCTATCCAGCCATCCGCGAGCCTCTCCTGCTGACGGCCGTTCAATGCGATAGGCTTCAAGACGGCGGCGTTCCGCCAAGAGACCACGAACAGCCATCTCCTGATCGATCCGACGCCAGAGCGAATCGAACGTACCGAGCGAAGGGAATGTCAACACCAGTTGGCCACCTGGCTTGAGATGTCTCACCAAGCCCTGGACGACCTCGAAACGGTTGGGACGGAAAAACATGACGGAAAGATTGCCGGTGATTCGATCAAAACACGGTAGGTGGGAAGGCAGCGCGCGCATATCCAGGCATTCGAACCGCAGCCATGGGAGTTGCGCGCCCTGGATTGCTTGCGCACTCTCAACTTGACGCTCACTGTAATCAATCGCCAAAACCTGTCCGATGGGTCCCACCTGCTCTGCAAGATAGAAAGCCGGAATCCCGTGGCCCGAAGCGATGTCGAGAATGGAGGCCCCAGGGTAAAGATCCAGCTGCTGCAGCAACGACTCAGCGAAAGGGGTGGACCAATAGTCATACGCCGGGAGAGGCCAACGAGGCCTGACATCAGAGCTGTGTTCGGTCACGCGACTACTCCTCGATCATGATGCTGGTACAGCATACTCCGCTGCCCCTCCCAGAACCAACAGCAGCGTTGGCAATTTGATGAAACAGTTCGTGGGCACACCAGAATTTCATGAGCCGTATGTCTAGAACAACAGGAACATACCCGCTAGATGCCGCAGCGGGGCGCAGAACGACGAACGTGAACTCAGATTCTTGGCAGGCCCGGACAGTGCATACCGCACTTTATCCCGGATGTCCTATTGCGAAGACTTCGGCTGGCGTTTTGGAAGGAGGCCCTTGTCGCTTTTGCTCATCGGCCTGCTGGACTCGCCCTCAGAAAGGATGTCCTCGATCTGGGATTCGCTACACGTGAGATCGCCATCAGTTGGTATTCTTAACGGATTGCTGGCCGGCTTGGCAACAGTCTGAACCTTCTTTTCTTTTGCATCGTCCGGCATGATGGCAATCCCCCTTCTCGGTGAGTGTGTTCCGCTGACCGCGGCACTTTAGCGAGAGCGATTGATGGAATACGATCCCCCGGTCGCCAGGCCCGTGATGGCGCGCTGCAAGTCATCCACAGCATGCTGCATCTCCGCCAGCGTACGATCAATTTTCTTGCTGGAACAATGCCGCAATGAATGTATGCTGGATCCCGTCCAGAGTCGAACGGCTTTTCTTGACGGGGCATTCAATGTCAGTACGTAGACTTGCGTGGTGTTCTTCATACTATCCCCCCTGATGCTGGTTGCCCATGATCTAGATGGCTCCTTGACCAACACATCACAGACTCGCCCACACTCTCAGATGGCATGAACGCCAGCGAGCCCATCACTTGAATCCATCATTGTATGGTTCAATTTGCACGTGCAACCACTACGCCACGGCGGTCACGGCCGCCGAACTCTGAGGAGGCTGAGCCGACGCGGCTGGCACCGTCAGCATGGACGCCTTCAACTCATCAATCGCTCTCTCTACGTCCGCTTCCGTCGATCCAAACCGGTCTCCCATTACCTTCATGGCCTGAGTGATGGCTTTCTTCATCTTTGTGATTTGCTCATCTGGTGTCATCAACCCTCTCCTTTATAAGTAAGGACCCTCTATCGAGAAGCCCACAATTGCACCATGCGAGAAACATTCTGGCACAGGAGCGGCGGAGACTGGGGAATCGAACGCGCAGGAGGGGAGCAGAAGGCGCGAGGGATAGAGCAGTCAGCGAGGCTCAACACAGTACGTCTCTATGCTAGACGCCATGAAGGGCCCGGTCAAGCAGTATTACTAGGGAGTTAATGCTGTAATTCGAATCGCACAGCGCTCAGCAGTTGCGGCATGCTAAAGGGTTTCTGAAAGGTCTGCCGTGCCCCGAGAAGTTTCGCCACATCCAACAGATTCTTTTCTTCTGCTGCGCCGGACATCGCAATCACCCTGGCATGGAGGAATTCACGTGTCAGTTCCAGGAGCATGTCCAATCCATTCAGTTCGGGCATGAGAATATCTGTGATGACCAAGTCCGCAGGCGTGTCGCGGTACCGCTCAAGCCCATCACGACCGTTGACAGCTTCCGCGACCTCGTACCCTTCCGCTTCAAGAGCGGAACGGAGGAGTACACGAATGGGCTCTTCGTCATCGATGATCAGAATCATCGCCATGGCAGGACACACTCCTGTTATTCTTGATGAAAATAATATTCCTTCGCCCTGTACGGATGCTACACACTGGGAGAGAGGAATACGCATTCCTGAGGATAGTCTGGAAGCAATCTTGCGCGCAGAACAGCCCGTTATGCGAACAAACCCCTCACCTGGAAAGCAGTGCCATCGGGTGAGCGATGCGCCTGCCCAGCCACAAGGACCGTTGCTGGCCTCTCAGAGTTCCCCCTCTTCGATATCGTCGATCGACTGTGTGAGTGCCGCGACAAAGGCCTCCGGTTGAGCTAAGGCATTCTCCGTCAATTGAAACTCAGATACCAACACCCCGTTTATATCGACAATGATCAACCGATAGCCTTGCTTCACCAACACCCCCCCGTGTGAATGATCAACTAGATCACAAACGTACCATAATGAAAAGCAGACTTTGATATGAGAAGATTAATGATGGGAAGCTACCAGACCATCTTCCTTACTCGCAGAACAGGTATGATGTGAGCGGTGCTCGATCATTGCGTGCAGTCACGGATGGCCCGATGAATCCATTGGATGAAAAGGAAGCATGGGATTAGAAACCCTCGTCAGACACTCATCGTGAGACTTGCTTTTTCAAATTCACGTGCAGCGTTCTCATCTCAACTCCGCCAACGAAATTATGCGCCTTCCCCACCAAAGATAGTTTCCCTCCGCCAAACATCCAGTTTTCCTTACATCCCATCTTGCCGAATTCCACGGCATAGACCAGCGAAGCTGTGACGGGCACTTTGTTTTCCTGGTCAGGGGTAGGCTTCGTTTCCTGTGCTTCAATAGCGAATTTCTTGTTTTCGACCTGGCCGCCCTGTTCGCACGCATACTGGACGTTGCCGTTTAGGGTGACATCTTTCACACCACTGTTGAGATCTTCAACAGCCAGCGTCAACACGTATTGCTCACCGGCCGGCACATCAAGAGACTGGCCATCTTTCACAATCTGTCCACTCTCCTTCGTCAGCATATTGTATGTCTGCCAGACCATGGTTGGAGGAGATGCATCAGAACCTGGAATTGCCACTCTGGGTATCGGTTGAGGACAGCCGATCAAGGAAAGACCCAAGACGACAATGGACACAGAGAATCCAAACCGACCCACATACGAATGATCTCCCTTACCGGCCATCGTCACACCTCCTCAACAACATCCACAGTGTTCGCAGTTTGACCACGTGCCGGTCACATCTTCGCAAGAAATCCACACACTTCGCCAGACGGTAGTCCGTCTGTGAGGAACGTGTCAATGCCACGGATGTAGGCCGACACCCAAGATAGTCCTCTGCGCTCGGAGTACGCGTCCGGAGAAGGGACATGAGTAGCTGAGCCTGGGCTCCACTGTCCCCATTGAACAATCACTGTTTCATCATGGAGGCTCTGCGAGCAAGAAGGACGCCTTACCAGTCCCTACTCCCCTACTCCCTGCGTCTTTTGCCCCATTTTACTCTCCGTTCCCTTCCACAGCCGAATGATATTATCCTTGTGTTTGATCCAGATCATCCCACTGACGATCAGGGAAAAGACGAGAAATTCCTGCCGCTGCTCGTTCACGATCGCCACGACCGGAAGACACGCGAAGGCTGCCAGCGCGCCACCGGATGAATAGCGCCAGATCGCTACGGCTCCCAGCCAGATTAACAGCAAGAGGAGCCCAATAGAAGGAGAGAGGCCCAATACCACTCCCAGCGCCGTCGCTACGCCTTTCCCTCCCTTGAAACCCAGAAACGGCGAGAAGAGGTGCCCGAGAATCGGCGAAAGCGCCACCACCATGATGAACGACTCCACAGTGAGCCACTGCATCGCAGCCCAACTCAGCACCCACCCTTTGCCCAGGTCACCGAGCAGCGTGAGGATGCCCGCTGTCTTGCCGGACACGCGCAGCACGTTCGTGAAACCGACGTTCTTACTCCCGACCGTTCGTGGATCAGGGAGGCCCATTCCCTTCGACACCACGATGCCGAAGGGAATGGCCCCCAGCAGATAGCCAAGCACTGTCATCAACACCGCGATGAGTTCTTCGTTCATGGATCAGGGGAATGTGAGGGGAGGTGCGCACACCGAGTAAGCTCGGTCTATCTGGCTTTTCTGGTTTGTCTCGTTTGTTTGGTTACACACGATCAACGACATGAACAAAACAAACTAGAAGAGCCAAAGAAACTAGACAATCCAAAAAGATCAGAAAAACGACCTAGAGTCCCTTCGCGACGACTTGCTTCCAGAAACTCCACACATATTGACCGCCCGAAACATAGCCGAGCACCAGCGACAGATAGAGCGTAACGATTCCGGCGAGGTGTAGATTGCCGAAATCAGACATGAACGTATCCTCAAGGATCAACAAGACGATCGCCACGACTTGTAGCGCCATCTTGTACTTGCCCAATGTCTCCGCCACGATCACCATGCCTTCGCCTGCGGCAATCGCACGAACGCCCGTGACTGCGACTTCGCGCGCGATGATCAAGATCGCAACCAAGGCGCTCACGCGGTCGACGTTGACCAGGAGGATCAGCGCGGAGAGGACCAGCAACTTATCGGCGATGGGATCAAGCAGCTTCCCGAGCGTGGTCACTTGGCCGTTCCGGCGGGCCAGATAGCCGTCCAATAAATCGGTGAACGCTGCGACGACGAAGACGATAGCCGCGGTGAGAGATCGATCCGGGGTTGGCGTGACAAACAGCAAGACAAACACAGGGATCAAGAGGATGCGCGTGAGCGTAATGAGATTCGGCAGGTTGAGCGATTCCTGCCCGACCGATCTCCATGCCGCCAATACGCGATTCATCGATAACCCACTCCGTTAGCTGGTCAACAACAAGAGTCCTATCGTAGCATCATGGGAGAGTATTCCATCACAGAATGCTCAAAATGTTCGATTAGCAAGGCCGCAGGCGAATCGAAACCGGAGGCGTACCCTCTGGGGTACGTTGAGGATTTCGATGAACCGAGAACGAAGCTAGCGAATATTTTCAGCATTCTGTAATTAGACGATGCCGTGTTTCAGCAGGTCATGCAGATGCACAACCCCCACAATGCGCTTGACATTGTCTGCGACGATAAGCGTGGTAATAGAATACCGCTCCATCATTTCGACCGCTTTGGCTGCCAGCTCGTCCGGTCCGATCAACTTGGGACGGCGTGAGGCCAAGGAACCGGCGGTGATCTTGGAAAAATCCCCGCCCTGCTGGACAAATCGTCTCAGGTCACCATCGGTAATCACCCCCAGGAGCGCACCCGCTCGATCGACCACCGTAGTCATCCCGAGCTTTTTGGCCGACATTTCTAAAATAGCTATCGAGGCTACGACCGTTTCCTCCACTTGAGGCACTTCCTGCCCCTTGTGCATCAGATCCCGCACTTTCACCAGCAAACGACGACCGAGCGTTCCACCTGGATGAAATTGTGCAAAATCCTGCTCCTTGAATCCACGTTTTTCGAGCAACGCGACGGCCAAGGCGTCGCCCATTGCGAGGGAGGCGGTTGTGCTCGCCGTCGGTGCAAGTCCCATGGGGCAGGCCTCTTCTGCTACCGATACATCCAACGCGACGGCGCTATTCTTGGCCAGCGTTGACCCCTTACGGCCCACAATCGCGACAACGGGAATGCCCATGCGCTCCATAAAGGGCAAGAGCTGCAAGATCTCCTGCGTCTCTCCGCTATTCGAAATGGCAATGAGCACATCGCGGCGCGCCAACATGCCTAGGTCGCCATGCAGCCCTTCGGCTGGATGGAGAAAAAACGACGGTGTCCCGGTACTCGCCATCGTAGCGGCAATCTTTTGCCCAATCAACCCGGATTTGCCCATGCCCGAGACGACAACTTTTCCCTTGCATCGATAGAGCAGGTCTACAGCCTCCGAAAACCCGCTATCAAGACGCTGAACGAGGGCCTGAATGGCACGCGCTTCGATGTCCAGCACACGCCGGCCTACGTCGAGGCTGGTTCTGCCCTTCGGCTTGGTTACTTTCGAGGTTGGGACGCGTCGCATATTCGCATGACCCGTTCCAGCAAAGTTTTGAGCTGATTGAGTGGCACCATATTAGGTCCGTCCGATAGGGCCTCGTCGGGGTTGGGATGGACTTCCATAAAGAAGCCGTCAACTCCGACGCCGGCTGCAGCGCAAGCCAGCGGCTCGACGAATTCACGCTGGCCGCTGGACTTGGTTCCCCCGCCACCCGGCAACTGTACGCTATGAGTGGCATCGAAGACCACCGGATAGCCGAAACTTCGAAGGACTGGAAAGGACCGCATATCGACGACGAGATTGTTGTAGCCGAAAGACGACCCCCGTTCGGTCAGGACGATCCGCTTGTTTCCAGCCTCCTCCACTTTTTTCACCGCATTGCCCATTTCTTGTGGGGAGAGGAACTGGCCCTTCTTCACGTTCACCACTTTACCGGTCCTCGCTGCCGCAATGATCAGATCTGTCTGCCGGCAGAGAAACGCGGGAATCTGGATCACGTCTACAATTTTCCCCGCCTCGGTGGCCTGTTCTTCGGTATGGACGTCCGTCAACACAGGAAGACCGAGCTGCGTTTTGACTTGCAGCAGCACCGCCAGACCTTTTTCGAGACCAGGCCCGCGATACGAGTTGATGGAGGTCCGGTTCGCCTTATCGAAGGACGATTTGAAAATATAGGCCATCCCCAGAGACTTGGTAATCTCAGCAATGCGGCCCGCCGTGTCCAGCACGAGCTGTTCGCTCTCGATGACACAAGGCCCCGCAATCAAAAACTGCCGGTTCCCCGCACCAACTCTAAATGAACCGATTTGAACTTCGTGCGCCATAGCTTTTTTTCTTCATCCCGTGAGATGTTCAAACCAGTTTTTCAGCAAGGCCGCAGCCGGAGACAAGACCGGAGGCGTACCCTCTGGGGTACGTTGAGGATCTTGTCGACGCGAGAACGAAGCTGAAAGCTGGTTTCAGCATCTCACCTCAGTGGCCGCATTTGCGGCGAAGCCCCGCCCCCACAAAGCCGCTAAACAACGGGTGCGGACGGTGCGGACGCGAATTGTATTCCGGATGGAACTGCGTCGCCAGGAACCAGGGATGGTCCTTCAATTCGATGATCTCGACGAGCCGGCCATCCGGCGAAAGCCCGCTCAACACAAATCCCCTGGCAAGCAATCGCTCGCGGTATGCGTTGTTGAATTCGTACCGATGGCGATGGCGCTCACGCACCTCGCTCACCCCATACATCTTTTGGGCCAAGGTCCCCTCCCCGAGCACACAGACATAAGACCCCAATCGCATCGTCCCGCCCTTGTCGCTGACGGACTGCTGATCCGACATCAAATGAATGACGGGATTGGGAGAAGCCTCGTCAAATTCAGCGCTATTAGCGCCAGGCAGCCCGGCGACGTTCCGCGCAAACTCGATCGTCGCGCACTGCATGCCCAGACATAAACCGAGGAACGGAATTCGGTGTTCCCTAGCATAACGAATCGCGGCGATTTTCCCTTCGATCCCGCGCGCGCCGAACCCGCCGGGAACCAGGATCCCATCGACCTCGCGCAGGATGCGCTCGGTTCCTTGCCGTTCAATTTCCTCCGATTCGATCCACTGAATATTCACCCGTGTTTCATGGTCAATACCGCCATGGACAAGCGATTCCGCGAGACTCTTGTAACATTCCTTCAGCCCTGCGTACTTGCCGACCAGGGCGACTGAGACTTCATGCTTGGGATACTTGATCTTTTGGACCATCGCGTCCCATTCGCGGAGATTCGGCGGGCCGGTCTTGAGTTGGAGCAGGCGCACAATCAATTCGTCCAGCCCTTCCTTCCGGAACACGATCGGCACTTCATAGATCGTATCCACATCCTTGGCTGTGATCACCGCATCTTTCTCCACGTTGCAAAACATCGCGATCTTGCCCTTGAGTTCCGGCGGCAGATACCGGTCAGTGCGGCAGAGAAGGATGTGCGGCTGAATACCGATCTCCCGGAGCTTATTGACGGAGTGCTGCGTCGGCTTGGTCTTCAATTCACCGGCTGTGCCGATGTACGGCACCAGCGTCAGGTGGACATAGAGCACGTTCTCGCGGCCCACGTCGTACGGCATTTGGCGAATCGCTTCGAGGAAGGGCAGGCTCTCGATGTCGCCAACCGTCCCGCCGATCTCCACGATTGTCACGTCCATCCCCTGGGAGATGCGCATGATGGCTTGCTTGATCTCGTCGGTGACGTGGGGCACCACCTGCACCGTGCCGCCGAGGTAGTCGCCGCGACGCTCTTTCGTGATCACCGAATGGTAGATCCTGCCGGTTGTGTAGTTGTTTTCTTTGGTGAGGGTGAGAGACGTATACCGTTCATAGTGACCGAGGTCGAGATCGGTTTCCGCGCCGTCGTCCGTCACGTAGACTTCCCCGTGCTGATAGGGATTCATCGTGCCTGGGTCGACGTTGATGTAGGGGTCAAGCTTGAGGAAGGTGATCTTCAACCCGCGACTCTCAAGCAGGTTGCCAATCGAGGCTGAGGCAAGCCCCTTCCCCAAGGAGGAGACGACTCCGCCCGTGACAAAAATAAACTTGCTCATCGTGGCCCCCATCTTGTCGGATCGTATGATTCTGACACGCATGCCACCCTTACCTGACCGGAGCGGCCTTCAGCGCACTCAACTCCCGCTTGATCACGTCACACTGTTGGAGCTTTTCTGCCACCGACTCGACATCTTTCGGCGTATCCACCCGCAAGGAGGCATGCGTCGTTTCCCAGACTCTGATAGGAATACCATACTCTAATGCGCGCAACTGCTCGAGCTTTTCCGCATCCTCCAGCCGTCCGGTGGGAAGAGACGCCAGTTTCAGCAACGTATCCCGTCGATACATGTACAGACCGAGATGGATATAATGCAACCCTCTGACAGCACGGCGGCTAGCGTCGTCCCGCACCAATGGAATCGGTGCGCGTGAGAAATAGATGGCATGGCCATTATGGTCCGTCACCACCTTCACCACCGAGGGATTGTGGACGTCCTCAGTCGAATCGATCGTGCGTTTCAACGTACCCATTCCTGTGTCACTTTTGATAAACGGCTCGATGAGGTCCTCCAGCAGATCTGGCTGTAGGGGGATCTCGTCTCCTTGGAGATTGACAAAGTAGTCCCCTTCGAACATGCGTGCCACCCCAGCCACTCGATCGGTGCCTGTCCGATAGTCTCCGGTGACCATCACGGCACGACCACCGAATCCTTCCACGACCTGCTTGATCCGTTCGTCGTCGGTGGCGACCAGCACATTCGTCACCGCGCGACAAGCCGACGCTTGATCATACACATGCTGGATCATGGGCTTCAGGCCGAGCATGACGAGGGGCTTTCCTGGAAAGCGCGATGACCCATACCGGGCCGGGATGACCACCGTGACGGATGGTGGGGCCTTAGTCATGGCCAAGAGCCTCCGAGAGCTGCTGCGCCGATACGGTAGCGGTGCCGACCATACCAACGACAATCCCAGCAGCATAGTTCGCCAGTGTCGCCGCATCTCTTGTCGAGGCACCAGTCGACAGCGCGAGGGCCAACGTCCCAACCACCGTATCGCCCGCACCGGTGACATCGAACACCTGACGGGCTTGTGTGGGAATGTGCCAGGACACGTCTTCGCCCTCGTACAAACTCATCCCCTTTTCTCCGCGCGTAATGAGCACCGCTTGGCACCCTAACCGCTGCCGTAGGATCGCTCCGGCCTCGTTGCTGGCCTGATCGTCATCGCCGTGTACTCCGGCGGCTTGTGTCGCCTCAAGATGGTTCGGCGTGATGATCGTCGCCCCCTTGTAGTAGCTGAAGTGTTCGACTTTCGGATCAACAACCACAGGTATTCCACGAAGGGCAGCGAGACGCGTGAGTTCCGACATCAGCGTGGCACTGACCACCCCCTTGGCATAGTCCGAGACCACGAGACAGGACAGTTCCCGTAACCGCGACTCCACGTAGCGGAGAATCCGCCGTTGCATCGCCGGCTTGAGTTCCGCGCGGCGCTCCACATCGTACCGTACAATCTGCTGATTATGGGCAATGACACGGGACTTTCTGGTGGTCGGGCGGTCCTGGTCGATGACGACCCCCCCACGCCCGGAACGTGTCGATCCCAACTCCTTGAGGAGCATCCGGCCGCTTTCATCAGAACCGATGACGCCGCAGAGATCCGCTTTCCCCCCCAGAGCCAGGATGTTATTGAAGACATTCGCGGCGCCACCGAGCTTCAAGGACTCGGAATCGACATGGACCACCGGCACCGGGGCTTCCGGTGAGATGCGGCTCACACGGCCCCA
>DATNCR010000084.1:0-7209 GCA_035607135.1 Nitrospiraceae bacterium | reverse complement strand
CACCAGACGATTTTATATGAAGTGACTACAAAACGGAATGAACGGACGGACGTGTATTACCAGTGGGTGGCGACCGATATACATTTTCCGCTGAAGTTGATGAAGAAGGACGGCAGTTGGAGCGTGGAATACCAGCATGTCAAGATACGGCCCTTATCGGATTCTCTTTTTCAGCTGCCGATATACTACACGCGAATTGAAGAGTAACCCCCCGGTGAGCGGTGGCTAGAGCGACAGCACGCTGTGCGTGTGTACTCGCCATGTTCTCATATTCATTGTGCCGTATTCTGCGCGTTACGGGCTCAAGAGTGCATGGGCCTGTTCACTGGTTTCTTTGACGAGTACTCCCATCTTTGGGTGCGAGGGTTCAAAGTCCACGGACAAGTCGTAGTGTGTGAGACGTTCGCTGGCAGTGGGGCCGATGGACGCGACAACCATCTTCCTGCACGCGTCTCTGAACTGCGCGGTTGTGCCTTCCTGTTCGAGTATCTGCATCACATGATCGATCTGTGCGGCGTTGGTGACCAGCATCACCTGAATGTTCCCTGCAATGATCTCGCCGAGCACCTGCTTCAAGGGGCCTGTGTCTTCCGGCAGTGCCCACCGATAAATGGGAACGGGAAACACTTCTGCTCCGCGCTGCTTCAAGGCTTCCAATAAATCAGGATTGGATATGCCGTATTCCTGCACGGCGACGCGGAGACCCTTGACGGGACGGTACTCGTCGAGCGTAGAGACCACCTCGACCCATGTGTTCGGTTCCGGGACGGTGAGTGTCGGTGTGATGCCCAGGGGCTTGAGCGCCGCGACAGGCTTAGGGCCACGAGCGACGATGGCCGTCTGCTCGAGCCCTGCCATAATCGACTCAAGAGAATGGCGCGAACGCAGAATGTCAAAGAGGGTCGTTGTGCCGATGCCTGTCATGAGGATGAGGATATCGACTTGTCCGTCGATCAATCTGGCGCCGAAGCGCAACGCAACGGGGTTGTCCTGGATGGGAATTTCTCTAAGGGCAGGAGCCACGGAAGGTCGGCCGCCATAACGTATGATCAGCCGGGTCATCTCTGTTGCCATACGGCTTTCGAACGCGGCTACCGTCATTCCTCCAAAACCCTTGTTTTGTGTCATGGTCGCGAAAGAAAAACTAAAATCTAAATCGGAAGCGTGAGCATCCTCACCATACCATAAGCCGGAACAGGAGGCGCAGCCATCGTTCCGATCGAGGCGGACAGACTCTGTTGGCACGCTGGAATCTCATGGCTCTGCGCGTATGGGATAGCAGGAGTGCATTAGGCAGGATGCTCAAAAAGTCCACGGTTCTCACCCGCCCAACCCCAGCGCGCCAAGACGTGCTGTTCCGCGGGCAAGGCCGCAGCGAGCGAGTAAAGATGATCCTTCAAAGCTTGCTCGTGTATGTTGCCCAGGATGGCCCGGATGAGTCCCCCACTGCGCGCGTCCAACGAGGGCCTTTTTAGGCCGCGCGTTGCGCGAGCACAGGGGACTCATTCGGGCCATCCCCCCTCTGCTGGCCGGCTTTTTCAGCATCCTGCCAGGGATTTTCAATTGACGGAGCCAAGATGCCTCCCTACTATACGGACACGATCGAGGATGGCTATGAGTGCTCCGCTCCATCGAGGATTACGTCATGTGGCGCTACGCGTCACGAACCTCGCGCGTTCGCGCACGTTCTATGAACAGTTGTTGGGAATGAAGGTGGTGTGGGAGCCGGATTCCGACAACGTGTATTTCAGCTCCGGTTCGGACAATTTCGCCCTGCATCAGATTCCGCCCTCTGAGCTGGCGGTGCACCAACCTATGACGAGGCAATTGTTGGATCACATTGGTGTGATCCTTGAGAGTCCTGAGGCAGTTGATCGGATGTATCGAGAGGTCGAACTGCGTCTACAACAACTGGGTGGGCAGGTTGTGAAACCGCCGAAGCAGCATCGCGACGGCAGCTATTCCTTTTACTTTTCCGATCCCGATGGGATCGTCATTCAAGCATTGTACGAACCCGCCATTAGCAAACTAGAATTCACCCGTAGGGGTGAGGCGTGAGGGGTGAGGCGATGGTTGAGCATCACCAGGTCAAAGACGAAGAGGCGATCCCCTTGCGCCTTGCGCCCCACGCCTGACGAATATGAAGATCTGGGACAGTCTGCCGAAAAAGCAGTATCTCAGCCTCGCGCCCTGGACGTGGGTCCAATTAGAAAGCGCCGACCCTCCTGGGCCCTTCCCCTTTGTCGCTGGAGTGGCGCCCGAAGTTGTCGCAAGTCTCCACGAAGCCCATACCCTCCTCTCCAGCACGATTGATACTGCCATCAGCGATGTGTTTTCCAAACGGGCCCCGCTCGACGATCCTGATCGGCAGCGGCGGTTAGAAGATGCCTATGCGGAGGTGGTCAGCGCCCGCCCCTATCTGCAGCAGCACATTCGTTGTGGGCGAAAACCGGACGGGACGTTTCACTGGGAGTTTCCGACCGATCCCGCTAAATCCGCCGCGGTGACTAACGGCGGACTCCGGATCTTCCATTCCGTGAAGCGGCAGGCGATTCCGATCGGCTTCGACCGGCGACAGTTGGGGCCGCTGGTGGGAAGGATACTGGGGCTCTTGGACGGCACGCATCAGACCGACGAGATCAAGACAGTGGTGACGACTTCTGGACGGGATGGGGAACGCGTGCTCACCCAATTGATTGAATCTCTACACCAGCATGAGTGTTTGGCCAGTTCGAACACATCCTCCGTCAGGTCCCGCTGGTTCGAGACAGTTCAAGATATGGATACGGTCCATCTGGGCCATGCCGCGCTGCTGTATCGACAACGGGACCACGCGTTGTTGTTCGATCCCTGGCTGCTCCCCTGGTTTGCGGAATCCTCGGTCCCGTCGCTCTGGGGATCGCTGTTGCCCAAACCGGCTGCTGTCTTCTTGACCCATGATCACGACGATCACGTGGATCCTCGCACGCTCTTGCACCTGCCCAAAGACACGCCGATCATCGTGCCGAGTCGGAGGAATCGGCGCACGCTCTCATACGATTACCTGTCCCTACTGCGGGAACTGGGATTTGGCCACGTGATTGAATTGGCGCATGGAGAATGTTGGGCGTTCGAGGGAGGCGCCGTGTACTCGGTGCCGTTCTACGGCGAAGACCCCTGCGATGTGGAAATGCCGCGCAACTGCTATCTCATCGCGGATCGTGGCTATAACGTGCTCGTGCATGCGGACAGCGGGCCGACGAATCGCGGCAAGTCCGCCCTCACGGACGGAGTGATCCTGTCGCTCGTGCAGAAGCATGGGCCGATCCCGCTGGTGTTTGCCTCACAGCAACAACTGCTGGAAATCCGTGGCCACGCGGCACATGCAGCTTTGTCTCCTCCTGGAAAGTGGCTCGATGTGGGAGAAAACGGCTATCTCACGAATGCGTATCTTGCCGACGTCTGTATGGCGGCGCAGGCTAAGCTGTTTGTGTCCTATGCGACCGGCGGTGCAGATTGGTATCCGGACCATCTCTCGTTCATGTTCAGCCGACGGAATCCCGCCCGCACCGCCTTGCTGACGGCCCACTGGGAACGGCCAGAAACGCTCAAAGGACTTCTCGCCATGCAGGGATGCGGGTATCATTACGGCCATGCGTTGGATCTATTTCGCCGCACGACCGACGGCAAGGTAGAACCGCTTACGACCGGGGAAGCTCTGACGCCCCTGTCGCTCTACCGGCTTGACCACAGTGATCCTCCATTTATGAAAGCCGGTAGCCGCACCACACCATCTCGCTCAATTGACAAGGACCGACTATGACCACGCGCAAGAGGCAGCAGGATCCGATCCTCGTTACCGGTGTCGCCGGATTCATCGGTTTTCATACCGCGACCAGATTGCTGGAGCGAGGTGAGCGGGTGATCGGGCTTGATAATGTCAACGACTACTACGACGTGCGGCTGAAGAAGGCGAGGCTGGCGAAGCTCAAGCCGTTCAAGTTGTTTTCATTCACAAAGTTGGATCTGGCCAACCGTGTCGGGATGAAGAAGTTGTTTGCAAAGCAACCAATCCGGCGCGTGGTCCATCTGGCAGCCCAAGCTGGTGTGCGCTATTCCCTGGTGAACCCACATGCCTATACGGATAGCAACATCGAAGGGTTTCTGAATATTCTCGAAGGTTGCCGGCACGCGAAGGTCGAGCACCTCGTCTATGCCTCGTCGAGTTCCGTCTACGGCGGCAATACCCAGATGCCGTTTTCAATCCACGACAACGTCGATCATCCGGTTTCTCTCTATGCGGCCAGCAAAAAGGCCAATGAACTCATGGCCCATTGCTATGCGCATCTCTATCGAATTCCCTGTACAGGTCTGCGGTTTTTTACGGTCTATGGTCCGTGGGGGAGGCCCGATATGGCCCTCTTCATATTCACAAAGGCGATTCTCGAGGGAAAACCGATCGAGGTGTACAACCACGGAAAGATGCGCCGTGATTTTACCTATGTCGATGACATCGTCGAAGGCGTGATTCGGACCCTCGACCATCCGGCCACGCCGAACCATGCTTGGTCCGGTGACAAACCGGATCCCGGAACCAGCTCAGCGCCGTCCCGGATCTATAATATCGGTAATCATCAGCCAATCGAACTGCTGCGCTTCATCGAGGTGTTAGAGAACGCGTTGGGAAAGAAAGCGGTGAAAAAATTTCTGCCGATTCAGCCCGGCGACGTGCCGGCGACGTATGCAGATGTCGAAGATCTGACGCGAGACGTTGGGTTTGCCCCGGCCATGCCGATCGAAGAAGGCATCGCGCGATTTGTGCAGTGGTATCGAGAATTCTATAAAAAATAAGGGGTGCCAAGCCTGAAGCCTGGCACCCCGCAGTCTCTCGCCCTGGAGTGGCTCGCTACGGACAGCCGATCGGTACAAATCCCGGCCCGAATAGTTTTGCCAGAGTCATATACCGCGCTTGATCGTAGAACGAATAGCTCGCACCCCGCTGATTTCGTCCAGAAAGATCTCCGCCATACGAAGGATCGGTCCCGTAAAAGAACCCGCCACGAGTTTTCTGAGCGAGGTGGAGCCATTCTCCATACATCGAGCAGACTTCAGCTTGGACAGATCCTGACGAGGCAATGGTGGCATGCCAATCCTTGGCCCAATCTGGGACGGTTTGTCCACCACCGGTCATACCGGTCTGACGGCGGTCGACGTATGGTGGAACATCATAGTGGGGAGCCGCAGCCACGGTGGGACGATAGGTTGGCATATCGTCCAGCGAGGGCACGACCGACAGTTCTTTCAGCGTCATTAGTTTGCAGCCCGGCAAATCCTTGTTGGTGTAGAGAACGGTCCCATCGGCTTGGGGGCATTCCCGCATCAGGAGCGGATCGAAGCGGACCGTCGTATCGGAGAATGCCGAGGTTGCGGACAGGGTGAAGACTGTGGCGGCAATCATGAGCACGTGGGTGGGCTGCATAGCGCACCTCCCTTTAGACGGTGGAGCGGACAAGCGTTGCATCATCGTTCACCTCTGTTGATTATACTCACCGATGGTGCTGTCAAACTATTCCACCGGCGACAAAGCCGTCTATTCATCTTTGGAGGGGGGTCTTGCTACCGACGGGGGGCTTGGAAAATGGCTCAGCTGGCCGATCAGCCGAGACTGATGACTCAATGTAATAGGAGCCACGCCTGCCGAATGAAGCAGGGGAAATTGGCTTCGATCAGATGTGCGATCGTCGTAGGAGAGCGGTCAAGATCGACTAGCTGACGGCGTGATCGTCTACCGACACAGCCACCGCGAAGTCTCGTTCGATCTATGGAGTAACTGTCTGATTCGCATGCCTGCCTCGATTCACGAACACGACAACGTTGGATGGATCATGATCTGGCCCTCCTCGTTCGTCTTGTGAGCCGCTGAACGAATCGGTTTTATTGAAGAAAATAAGCAGCTTGGCCTTGTTACCTTCTCGCTACTAGGGTATTCTGCGCCCTCAAGCCCTGAGCGTGAGGCATGTGAAGAATCCCATCGCCTGCCGCCCGTACTCCTCACGCCTGACCAATTTCTGTCATGACTGACTATGGTGTACTTGCAAATCTGCTAGTAATCTTCGCGGCGTCGATCGCTGTCGTCTTTATATTCCATCAGTTTAGGCTTCCCTCGATCGCCGGATTTTTGGTCGCCGGCGCACTCATCGGACCCCACGGATTGAACCTCATTGCGGACGTCGGCACGGTCGAAGTATTGGCCGAGGTCGGAATCGTGCTGCTGCTCTTCACCATTGGCATCGAATTTTCGGTGCCGCAATTGCTCTCCATGCGTAGCCTCATGTTTTTGGGAGCGCCGGTCCAGATCGGCGGCGTGCTGTTGATTGCCTGTCTCGGGGCAATGTTCATCGGACTATCCTGGCGGGAAGGATTGTTCTGGGGATTTCTCTTCGCCCTGAGCAGCACGGCGATCGTCTTGAAGACCTTGACCGAACGGGGGGAGAGCGACTCGATCCATGGCCGAGCCACAATCGGCATTCTCATCTGTCAGGATCTGGCCGTCGTACCGATGATGCTGCTGATGCCGATTCTCGCCGGTAAATCGGAGGGAAGCGGGCTGGCAATTCTGCTCACGTTGGGGGAATCGGTTCTCGCGGTTTTGCTGGTCATTGCCGCCTCCTGGTATCTGATTCCGAAGCTGTTGGGATATATCGTCCGCAGCCGCAGCCGCGAGCTATTCTTGCTGACGATCATCGTCTCCTGTCTTGGTATCGCCTGGCTCACCTCGCTCGGTGGTCTCTCCTTGGCATTGGGCGCGTTCATCGCCGGGTTGGTCATTTCCGAATCGGAGTATAGCCATCAGGCCATCGCCGAAGTGCTGCCGTTCCGCGATAGTTTCACCAGTCTTTTCTTCGTGTCGATCGGCATCCTCATGGACTGGCGGGTGTTGCTCGCGCATCCACTACCGGTGTTCGGACTTCTCGTGGCGATTCTGTTGGTGAAGTTTCTTTCCGGGGCCGGAGCTGTTCTATTGACGGGGGTTCCTCCGCGTTCGGCGGTGATGGTGGGCGTCGCCCTGGCTCAGGTCGGAGAGTTTAGTTTCTTGCTGGCGCAGCAGGGGGAGGAGAGTGGTTATTTCCGGGGTGATCCGTATCAGGTCTTTCTTGCGGTCTCGGTGCTCTCCATGATCATCACGCCTTTTCTCATGCAGTGGTCGCCGCATCTGGCCCGCCGCGCCGA
>DATNCR010000062.1:0-3238 GCA_035607135.1 Nitrospiraceae bacterium | reverse complement strand
AGATCAGGATCTTCTCCCTCTGTATTCGAGGGACGAGCGGGCTTCTCAGTCTTGCGCTGCTCTCGGCGGGCGTCTTTCTCACGCCGCTGAATTTGCTTCGCTTTCTCGCGGTCTCGCTTTGCGATGGTCGTTTTTCCTGCTCGTCCGATGATGTCCTCCTTTGCGTGGCGACTCGTATTGGGTCGCCAATCGCCTACCGTTTATGGTCCTATTTTCTCTTGGATTGAGGCGGCTCCGTCGCCCCACGATGTCTCTTTCCACTTGAGTCGGGAGCACGGTTAGGGGTCTTTGCTTCTCGTTCGGCCGTACGGGAACGAGTGCCTTGGCCGAACCCACAGCTGGCCATGTTCGACACCTGCTGACGAATGTCCTCCATTGAGGTTGTCAGACTGGTGTCTATAGGACCGGGAAGGCCGAGCACCTCCCATCGGACTTTCGCTTTCCGTGTTGCCCGTGCTCGGTTTTTTCTTGTCTTGTCTGCGCGCCACCCAGGGGATAGCTTCATACGTGCTCCTTTATAATCCTGGCATCTCCAACATGAGAGTATGCTCGATGGAGAGGGGGGGCGGAATGAAAGGCCCAAACCATTCCACCCACGTTCCTGCCAGATGTTCGAGTGCAAGAAATAAATGGAACGTTTGAGCAACATCTGCTGCAAGTTCGATCGCGCTGGGATGATCGCGTGCGTCTAGCTAGATGGGCGCGAGGGACAATGTTAACTCATACGACTACATAAATTACCATGGCCCATGGTAAGAGTCAAATAGGGTATTTAGCTAATTGCATAAATTTGAATGCAAGACATGCCTGTCGATCTGCATTGACGCAACTGTCCTCGAACGATTGCTCGTGTGTGGTGTATCAATGTGCGGATGAATGTTTACGGCACGAACCAATTCGATTGGTGCGTTTGAGGATTTGTATTTGTGAATGGAGCGTACTGTTGTACGGTAGAAACATGATAGGGGTTCACAATGGTACAGACCTCGCATAGATCTTCTGTCTTGAATAGGTTTCGCCAGCATCCCCGGGTCCGCATCTCGGCTCCGTTTGTCTGCGCCCTGTCTCATCGCCAGTCTCGTCGTTGGTTGAGGAGGCCGGGTATCGATTTGGGCGTGGTCTACGATCTTTCGATAGGCGGCGCCCGAGTCAGTACCGAGGCAGAGATCAGGCTAGGTGATGAAGTCATGTTGAGCCTACGTCTTCCTAGACAAATCAAGCCTGCCGATATTGCCGTCGCCACCGTGCGGTGGGCGAAGGATCGATTCTTCGGCTTGGCGTTCACGGAATTATCTCCTGCTGCACAGAATCGCCTCAAAAAGTACGTGACGAACGCTTCAACGACCGCCGCGTAGCATCCCCGCTCATCCCTGTGTCGTACCACCATTGCGTGATTGACTTGAAATAAGGTGCTGCGCTGCCGCTGGTATATTCTAAATATCAGCTTGGGGGGAGGATATTGATGCGGCAGTTACGTGTGGGGTATTCGTTTAGCCGGGGCTAGGACCGAATGAAGGATGCAGAAAGAGAGGCCAGGATGACGACCGACCTGAGGCGGCACCTGCACGTTGGTGTTCTGGCACCCTTCGTACAAGTATGAGTCAGGCCTCCATGAACTCTGAGGATCAGGATGCGATCCGTTTGTGGTTTCGAGATCAGATTGTGCTAATGCATGTCGGCGCGATTTTGCGACCGTCACATACTCTGAACCGGCTGAAACCCATATGCGGACGCGTCTTTCCCTCGTGCCATCGCCACAAGCAGAGGCCCTTCTTTCATGAAGCCTGTTGGAAGAGTTCGCGTCATACATGAGAGAAAATGGTGGGCCTATCATGTGCCAAAGTGCCTGGCAGGACCGATATGTCTGTTTCTCTCGATCAAGTGGTGGAGGGTGAGACACATCTAATTGCATGGATAGGCTGAGGCTTGCACGGTTGCTGGGAGATAGGCAAAGAGGCGAGAGGATGTCGGGAGGTTGAAGTGTTCTGGGGCGAGCTGTGATTTTTCGACGGATTACTTAATGGCCACAGCCTTCACTTCCTTGAAGGTCGTCTGGCCTAGCAAGACCTTCTGAACCCCATCTTGCATGAGGGTGGTCATACCATCTTCAATGGCAGCGTTGAGCATCTCCTCAGTTCTCGCCTTCGTCTGAATCATGCGTTTAATTCTGTCCGATCCCAGAAGCAATTCGTGCAGGGCGACGCGTCCCTTGAAGCCGGTGCGATTGCAGGTTTCACATCCTTTCCCGCGGACCAGGCGGAACGTGTTGTCTTGTGGAATGGCGAGTTTGTCCCATTGTTCAGGTCCATAGCCCTGGCGTATTTCTTCGTATTCGACCGGTGTCCCGACGTACTGTTCTTTGCAGTCCTTACAAATCCTGCGCGTGAGGCGCTGGGCGAGGACGCCCAACATCGCATCCGCAAAGCTGAACGAGTCGCAGCCCATATCGAGAAGCCGGGTAACGGTTTCCACCGCGCTGTTTGTGTGGAGCGTGCTCATGACGAGGTGTCCGGTCAATGAGGCTTCGATGCCGATTTCAGCCGTTTCTTTATCTCGCATTTCACCGACCATAATCACGTCTGGGTCGGCCCGGAGAAATGCGCGCATGGCAGCGGCAAATGTGAAGTTGATCTTTGGCAGAACCTGAACTTGCCTGAGCCCATACTGCGTGATTTCAACGGGGTCTTCTGCTGTCCAGATCTTAATGTCTGGCGTGTTGATAAAACCGAGGACGGAGTGCAAAGTTGTAGTTTTTCCCGATCCGGTTGGTCCGACACAGAGAATGATGCCGTAGGGTTTTGCGGCGATCACCTTAATGGCTTCGAGATTCCGGTCCGAGAATCCCATCTTTTCGAGGGGCAACGGCTCGCTGGCCGCAAGCAGGCGCATCACTACGTCTTCGTTATATCCGGCGGTCGGAATCGTCGCGACGCGCAATTCGATTTCCTTGTTCTCCGACAGTTTAAATTTGATCTTGCCGTCCTGAGGTTTGCGCCGTTCTGCGATGTCGAGGCTGGCCATGATTTTCAGACGCGACACAATGGCGCGCCGATAGCTTTGCGGAATCTTCATGTATTCGAAACAGTCGCCGTCGACCCGGAAGCGTACGAGCGTTTCACGCTTTTCGCCATAGGGTTCGACGTGGATATCGGAAGCGCCTTGTCGGTAGGCGTCGGCGATGATCTGATTGGCCAGCCGTACGATGGCATTGTCGTTTTCGTCGAGCCCCCCACCGGAC
>DATNCR010000059.1:0-4326 GCA_035607135.1 Nitrospiraceae bacterium | reverse complement strand
CTGCTGAGGCTTCCCGGGTCGACTCGTCCATCGCCGTGCGAGATCGTTTCGAGCGCGATGTCATACACGCGCGGAAGCCCAACCGATGAACCATTCAGCAAGCGAGGCAGTTCCCGGCTGTATCCCTTGGGTAAATGTCTCTTGGCCATGCGAATCTGCTCTTCGATGAGATAGAAGTTATCGAGCAGCCATTCGCCGGCCGGCGTAATCCGGCGGGTCGCCTTCACCGCCTCTGCCAAGAGATCGCGGACTCCGATCAGGACGTCTTCATTCTCCGCCAGCCTGCTCAGCAGTTGATCTGGGGCCTGCTCCGGACTCAAGCGGTGCAGGCCGGCCAAGATCTTGCCATGTTGCTCCATTTGATCGGCGCTAAAGAGCTCCGAACGCAACGGGGGCTCGCCACTAGCATACTTTTCTGCTAAGTCGTTTTCAGGGAAGCTGGCCCTGAAATGGAGCAAGCCTCCAAAATTGATCTTGTTGCTTACCTTCACGTGTGAGATCTCTTTCCTAGAGGTGAGGGATCGCGAACTAGTTTGCACCCAAGCTGGGGACGTGTATGGCCGTCTTTTGTACTGCCTGCTTCGGGCAATGCTCGGTTCGAGACGAATGTCTCAAGGCTTACGTGTGTGTCCAAGTCCGATACGACACGAAAGCTCGAGCGTCAGCGAGGACAGCTCGGTCTTCCACAGGAGAGTCCCTGAGTCATTCATCAGATACAGGTATAGCCTCTGCGAGCTGGAGTCCTGCAAAACTCTTCATCGGCTCTTGACCAGCCAACCCATACCCATGATGAATCGAAAGGCGGGGAAGATTTCCACTGATGTCCCTGGATGCGACGATGCTACCACTTCACCAACTCGCTATGTCACTGAGGTAGTGTGGTGAGGAACCAGACTAGATAGAAAGCTGGCAAGTGCCAACATCGCGCTCACACATGCGATTATGTCGGCTTTTCTTTGGTCCTCCTCCGCAATGCGATCTCATCTGGCTACATATAGGTGCAACGCATTGGCACCCCTGTCACTGTACACGCTCATTCATGCCGCCGCCTCAGGCGACAGGCTGTTCCGTCATCGGCGATCGCAGCATGCTTTTCGCCACGCCACACTCGATTATGGATTGGGCGCAGATCGGACAGAGGTGCGGCCCCAGGGTTTTCGAGGTGTAGCTTACCTCCAGATCCGCTGAACCACATGCACAACAGACAAGGTCTAGACGGAAGATAGTCTGGGGAAACCGAGCCACCCCGCAGGTCACGATGTTGCCTCCTTCTCGTCTTTGAGAGAAGGTTGGAATGTTGAGACGAGCATACAGGGGTCAGACGGCAGTCTATTTGCAATTGCACATGCTGACCCAACCTTGTCGTTCGTTGACACCATGATGGTCGGATATCGACGGACGTCGAGCGTGTGTCTTGGGAGTGAAAGCTTACGCCTTCTCCTTCACCGTCAGATCGTTCTTCACCGACTTTACGCCGGGAACTTGCCAGACAGTCCAAGACGCTTGGGCGCTGGTCAACAGGCTCGACACTTCGCCGCTCAGCGACACCACGCCTGCATTGGTCTCTGCATGGATACCGGCAACACTCAGAGCATAGTCTTTCGCAATCTTCGCAATGACCCGTATCGTAATCGATGCATCGTCATTCATCCACGCCCGTTTGGCAGGGGCAACGACTTGGAGTTCGTTCCTCACACTCTTGACGCCGTCGATCCCTGCGGTAATCTCTTCCGCCGCCTGCTTCGCCTCGTCAGAATCCACTTTGCCACGGATCATCACCAATCCCTGTGAGGTCTCGACACGAATCTCGCTCCCTTTGACGCGGGCATCGGCAAACAGCGCTATTTTGGTCTTCGATGTCAGCCATGTGTCAGTGACCGGCGTTTTCTCGTCGGCCTTGTTGACCGCGTGCGCCGATCCGGTGAGGAGTGTCCCACCGATCACGAACGCCGTGCAGAGTGTCAGGATGTAGCGTGTGTTCATGGTCTTCTCCTTAACCGAAATGTACAAGTGTGTCGTCAAACGACTTTCATGAGCGGCATCTATTCAGCGGGGCTTCTTCTCCACGGCTTTCGTCGCCGCCGGCTTCGCATGCCACGCGTCCGCCCACTTCATCAGCTCGACCTTTTTCCCGGCATACCGTTCTTGGACTTTGCCGATAAATTTCTCGTAGTTCCCTTCAATCTGCTTCAAATCATCAGCGGTAAATTTGCCCCACTTCTGTTTCAAATCGCCTTTGAAATGGGTCCATTTCCCCTTGAGTTGTTCAGCATTCATCGCATCCTCCTCCTATGTGAAACATCGATACCTCAGCGTCACCATGGCGTCAGGTCATCACGCCGGAAACCTGTCGGACATCCCGACAGCTTCTGGTCATGCGAGCGGAGCGCCCTATGATGACATGGATCGAAACAGCGTCCTGGTCGCCTCCATGAGCAGACCATGACACAAGGCATACAGCTGTTCAGAGTAACTCTGACATCGAAACGGAGGAGACTGGAGAATCGGTCACGCCGGGAAGGATCAGGAAGCGCAAGAGATGGGACAGTCAGCGAGCCTCACACCTCGCAACATCACCTTGGGCGCATTGCGTATGGGAGTCAAGCAATATAAATCGTTGATCGACGGGGTTAAGACGAAGTGAAGGCCATCGCTTTGTGCTTTCGTCATAATAGCCATCCCGTTGTCTAATACCTTTGGACATGCTTACTACTCGAACTAGGGACTCTCCTAGAAGACGGTTCGTTCGAATATTCGTAGGTTGAGTTAAATCGAGAAAGCAACCCATTCATTTTTTCTCCAAAAGTACTGGTGCAGACCAGGAGCGTATACTGCACGCATGTCGACGATCAACATTGGTTTGAACCATGACCCCTCGAGTAGCGAGTTCTGGTCCAGTAATGTCCAGAGTCTTCCGTATGGAATTCCGGAATTTTATTATTGTTGGATAAGGGAAAGGACAAGCAATGGCCAAGAACACGATTTGCCTGTGGTATGACAAAGATGCCGAAGAGGCGGCACGGTTTTACAGTAAGACCTTTCCTGAAAGCACAATAGGCGCAGTGCACCATGCGCCCAGCGATTTTCCGAGCGGCAAAAAGGGCGATCCGCTGCTGGTAGAGTTCACCGTTCTCGGCATCCCCTGCGTCGGCCTCAATGGTGGCCCCGAGTTCAAGCACAATGAGGCGTTCTCCTTCCAGGTCTCCACCAATGATCAGATGGAGACTGACAAATACTGGTATGCCATCGTCGGCAATGGCGGGCAGGAAAGCGCGTGCGGCTGGTGCAAGGACAAATGGGGTGTTTCGTGGCAGATCACGCCCAAGGTCTTGACCGATGCCCTGAGCGCGGGCGGCGACAAAGCCAAACGTGCCTTCGAGGCGATGATGCCGATGCAGAAAATCGACGTCGCAACGATTGAGAAAGCCGTTCGCGGGAGGTGACTGCACGTTACGGCGCACGCGACGGTCACGACCGGTGCGGCTGGCCTGTGGGAAATTAAGCAGCTCGGCGGAAAAACTATTGACATAGTCGGCCAGTCAGTCGTCTTACAAGACAATGCGAAAATGCGAAGGGGAAACCCTTCCCAGTCAGCCGTTGCAAGCCAAGAGACCTTGGTAGGCTCAATAAAGAGCAAATAAAGAGCAGTGGTGAGCCCGCTGGGACTCGAACCCAGGACCCTCGCCTTAAGAACGCGTATGTCAGAAGTTCGAATCTGAACTATACCCCCTTAAAAATATGAGTTTAGGGTTAGAGGACAGGAAAATAAATATTTTCTCTGTTGTATTTGTATTGCCTACACTGTGAGCAATTAAAACGGGGATAGTGGGTAAGTGGTTGATTTTTGGTGGGCCGTGTAGGGGTCGAACCTACGGCCCGCTGATTAAGAGTTGCCTTGTCGATCAAACTCCGCAAACACAGGAGCCTATATCTGAGCAGAAACACAAGGAATCGGAGTGATTGAGGTTCTGCTGGATGAACCTGGGTTGGGGTGTTCCGGTAGCAGTATGGTAGCATGTAACCAAAAATGTCTTGCTCTGCGTGGGTATTAGCTCAAACGACAAATTGCCGCGGCGTTCTGAGTGACGGTGTCAGTACTGCGGTGTCGATTGGGAGCCGGAACCTGGAATCGATCGACTCGGGATGTCGCCCGCTCGCTGATATTATTTCTCGCGTGACGACCACGAGGGGGGAGATACGGCGGAGCACAATCCCGTCAAAGTGGATCGCCGAGCGCTGGGTGGGTGGCGGCGTTCGGCGATGACCCCGCGGAGGGGAAACCTATTTCCCTGCGCGTGAGGCAGTGGGGCAACTGCCTCTCCGATA
>DATNCR010000057.1:0-3981 GCA_035607135.1 Nitrospiraceae bacterium | reverse complement strand
CCTTCGACGCGAACCTCCATCGTCTTGGGTCGTTTCTGCACCAAGCATTGGGTGGCCAGCACATGTTCCACTTCGCTGGTCCCGATGCCGAAGGCCAAGGCCCCGAAGGCTCCGTGCGTCGAGGTGTGCGAATCGCCGCATACGATGGTCGTCCCAGGAAGGGTAAAGCCCTGTTCAGGTCCGATCACGTGCACCACACCTTGGCGAATATCGTTCATGCCGAAGAGCGCGATGCTGAAGTCATGGCAGTTCTCCTCCAGCGTCTGGATCTGTTTCGCACTGAGAGGATCAGCGATACCCATGGTTCGGTCGGTAGTCGGGACGTTGTGATCCGGCACCGCCAATGTCGCACCAGGACGTCGAGGCCTGCGACCGGAGAGCTTGAGCCCTTCAAATGCCTGTGGCGATGTCACTTCGTGGACCAGCTGACGATCGATATAAAGCAGGGTGGTTCCGTCCGGCTCTGCACGGACCACGTGAGACTCCCAGATTTTGTCGAAGAGGGTTTGCGCTGCCATAGGTGCTCCTCAATGATGGGTCTCTCTCGGAGAGGTACTTCCGAGAGGATCCATATTATACAGAGTCCTCCTATGGTCTGTACAAGAGTGGCACCCGATTATTGCGTTGCACGTATGAACGTGGTACCACCGCATGGTCGGCAGGGTGGAGGCCCCTCCCGCACGATGCACCGGAGGATTCTGCCATGGTTCCTCAGGTATGGACCGATCCTGACGTCATCGAGTGGTCGCAACTGCTCCTCAACAGTTTTCGTCATTGGACCGGGCGTGAACTGCTCGAACGAGTGGGCGATCCTGCCTATCAAGCCCATGCCCTCTTTCTCTCTCCCTTTGTCGTCGTCTCCCACGGGATGGAAGAAAACCCTCTCATCAATTACGGCAATCAGGTGGCATTGGAGCTGTGGGAGATGACCTGGGAGGACCTGACGAGGACACCGTCGCGGCTGACAGCGGAGCCTACCAATCGGGCTGAACGCGAATGGATGTTGGAGCAAGCCAGAACCCGAGGTTACCTCGATACCTATCAAGGTGTGAGAGTGACGTCGACAGGACGCCGTTTTCTCGTCGAAAATGCCCTCATCTGGAACGTCCTGGATGCAGAAAGACAGAGGATCGGGCAGGCCGCGACCTTCATGCACTGGACATGGTTGCCTTAACAGGATGCTGCGGATCTGTTCAGGGGGCGGTCACATCCTCTGGTCACACCGGAGCCTCAAGGTTGGAAGACAATCGGGGTTGCCTATGTCCAGAGTTCGAGGGGGCTTCGGTGGACGATGGCCCTGAGAATATCGCTGGTCGTCAGAATGCCGACCGGGTGACGGGAGCTGTCGAGGATAGGAATCGCGTTAACGTGTTCATCGAGCATGATGTGGGCGATCTCGCGGATCTCTGTCGTCGGGGTCGCGGACAAGACCCGGCTGTTCATCACATGGGCCAGTTTGTGTTCGGCAGACGGTCCCGGCGAATCGACAGATTCCAACTCTCGCGCATAGGGCAGCAGCTCGAGATTCGATATCATTCCAACCAACGTGCCATGGATCGACGTCACAGGGAGATGGTGAATCCCCTTGCGTGTCATGACGGTCCATGCCTCCAATAGCGTACTACTAGACGGCAGCCACGTGACGGGCGAGGTCATTAAGTCCTGTGCGAGGAGGGCCGGTTTCGGTTCAGTGGCTTGGTGTGCCTGTTGCTGGTAGGCCTGTTGGGCGAGACGTGCTGCATGATCAGCAGTCTGGCGCTCCTGACTCTTTGAGTGGTCCTCTCGACCAGCCGAGGGAATCCGAGTCGCTGGTGGGCGAGGGGACACCGGATCAGAAGGATAGGTTTCGATGATGCCATTGACGGCACGTATAATCGGCATGGCAGACCTCACGAGGTCTGTATCGGATCCCTGCTGAAAATACTTAAGGCAGGAAGTCGTCTGTCCGGCCATGGTTGGAAGATACCAATGCGTCAGTTTCGAGGGAGGGGTATAAATGACTCGGAGAGCTTCCTAGGGAGGAGTTAGAAATCGAAACCGCGGACAAGGACGACCATCAATGAGCACCGTCTCCAGGAACATATCCGTCGGTCTGACCCATAGTCCACCGTCGCCGTAGAGCGGACGATAGACTACATATTCCTCTTCCGTTTCTGAGTGCCGAGCCACCCCCAGCACCTCATATTCGTGGCCCTTATAGTGCCGATAGCGACCAGGTTGCACCATCGTGTATCCTTCCATCCTTGAGCCATACTATAAAGGGAACACACGATGGAATCACAGGGTCATGTTTCGACAGGCAACACTCACGATGTCATCGTCATCGGCGGCGGGTCAGCTGGCTATGCTGCAGCACGCACCGCGCGTGATGCCGGCGCCGACGTGGCGATTGTAGATCACGGCCCGCTTGGGGGGCTCTGCATTTTGCGTGGCTGCATGCCGTCAAAGGCCATCCTGCGTTCTGCCGAGGTTGCGGCCCTTCTGAGGCGGGCGAAGGAGTTCGGGCTCTCCCCCGTTTCAACCAGGGCCGATCTGTCTGCGATCGTGGATCGAAAGGATCGGCTGGTCCGCGAGTTTGCCGACTATCGTATTCAGCAGCTCCTCGATCCGAGCCTTACACTCTATCAATCGCAGGCTGTCTTTCGGTCGCCTCATGAGATCGTCGTCGGAGATACCATCTTGTCGTCCGGCTCATTCATCCTGGCCACCGGGTCGAGGCCGGATGAGGTTCCGATTCCTGGCTTGGCCCAAGCCGGATATTTCACAAGCGACACGATTCTGGATCTCCGCACCCTACCGGACTCGTTGATTGTGCTGGGCGGTGGGTCTGTCGCTCTCGAGCTCGGCCAGTTTTTTGCGCGACTTGGGACGAGGGTCACAATTCTTCAACGGGGACGGACGCTCCTTTCTGAGATGGACGAGGCTGTCGGGCGCGCGCTGGAAGCCGCATTGATCGACGAGGGCATCGAAGTCGTCACAGGCGTGCAATTACTCCGTGTGACCTGCGACGAAAGAAAGAAGACGGTCTGGGCGATGAAGGACGGACGTGAACGGTCCTACGACGGCGAGGATATTCTTCAAGCCTTAGGCCGACGGCCCAACATCGAAGGGCTTCGCCTTGATCTGGCGGAGGTGACCGTCGACAGCGGGCGTATTGTGGTCGATGGCGCCATGCGCACGTCGCAACCACATATTTATGCCGTGGGTGATGTGAACGATGTCACGCCCATCGTGCATCTGGCTATCCAACAGGGAGAGATTGCGGCCTATAACGTGACGCATCCTGACAAGCCGGCGAAAGAACTCGATCATCGTCTCGATGCTGAGGTGGTCTTTACGGATCCACAAGTCGCCGTTGTAGGTCTCAACGACGCTGCCTGCCACGCAGGAAAGATTCCATTTTTGACCGCCTCATATCCCTTTGCTGATCATGGGAAGGCTCTCTGTCTCGGCGCATCGCACGGTTTTGTGAAACTCTTCTGTGCACCGACGACAGGCGAACTGCTTGGCGCGCAGATCGTCGGCCCTGAGGCGGGAGAACTGATCCACGAATTGATCGCCGTGATGTATTATCATGGAACTGCGGCCGATCTCTTGCGCATGCCGCATTATCATCCTACGCTTGCGGAGATCGTGACCTATCCGGCGGAATCCATTGTCGAACAGTTGGGTATGCGATGAAGAGACTCAGTGACGGAGACCCTACGGCAAGTGGAGTTGAACCGGCTGCACCATCCAGTGTAGCGTACCCCCTATGGCCATGGATAACGAGCCGCCACCTATCAAGATACCTATGAACGGAATGATCGCGCGATTTGTGGGGATCGTGGCGATTGCACTCGGGTTTGTTATCGGGACCTATGGATTGGAAGACACAGGGGGACTGTGGATGCAGACGGCCTTGGGGTTATTGGTGACAGGGATGCTGGCTCAAGGGTATGCCTTCTATTGTTCAATCAAGCACCGGCAGCAAATACACAA